>JAILRI010000202.1 GCA_024698555.1 Lachnospiraceae bacterium | reverse complement strand
TTGAGAGTACGGATAAAGATGAATGGAGATAACATATGATGAAACGAAAAAGCAAGAGCCTGGTGAAATGTATAACGACATTTATACTGACAGCCGCGATGGTGCTGTCAGCTATGCCGCTGCCACAGTTTACGATGGTGGTGCGGGCGGAGGAAGCAGAGAACACCGCTCCTGTCGTGGATGGAATTCCGGGAGAAAGTATTAATGAAGGCGGAAGATTTGCCCCGATCAATCTGGACAGGTATGTGACCGATGAAGATCAACCATCCAAAATCCAGTGGACGGCTTCCGGCTATAAGCAACTCAGGGTGTCTATTTCTCCCGAGCGTGTCGCGACGATAGAAATTCCGAGCGAATACTGGAACGGTTCCGAAGACATTACCTTTACCGCGACAGACACCAAGGGCGCCAAGGGTTCTGAAACAGTGAACTTCAACGTTGAATCTGTGAACAATGTGCCGACAGTCAGGCAGATCCCGGACCAGACGATAGACGAAGGTAAAACCTTCGCCAAGATCTGGCTTGATGATTACGTCAACGATCTCGATCATCCGAAAAACCGGATCCTCTGGGAATGCGTTATCACTCCCATTGGCGATGATCGGGCAGATGGTGACCTGAGCGTGGTAATCGATCCCAACCGTGTAGCGAGTATCGTTATCCCGGACCCGGATTGGTACGGTTCTGCCACGGTTACGTTTAAGGCAACGGATCCTGATGGCGCCAGCGCTGCCTCAACCGCAAAGTTTACCGTAAATACTCAAAAACACAATATTACGATCAGAAATGAAATTACTGCCAGTGTTAATGCAAGCGCTGCATCCGCGCTTCCGGGTGCGACGGTCACACTGACACTCGGTACGGCAGTTGACGCGTCTACTCTGCGTGTGAACGATGGCAACAACGACCTGACGTTGACCGATATCGGAAACAGACAATACACCTTTGTCATGCCTAACGTCAATGTGACAGTTACGGCGGGCGCAACGATTGATCTATCGGAAATTTCCGGTGACGTTACCGCCATCGATAAAGATGTGCTGACAGGCTCGACGAGCCACACTGTGACAATTGCCGACGGAGCAGACATCACGCTCAGCGGCGCAACCATCAATGGCGGTATCGTTTGCGACGGAACAGCAGATATTACCCTTGTCGGAGATAACAGCGTGACAGGGGCAGACTTAAAAGCAGGCATACAGCTCGGCGGTCTGGCAAGCACCCTTACCATCAAGGGAAACGGAACGCTTAGCGCGACCGGCGGCACATATTCAGCCGGTATCGGCCTGAACGGCGCTTTGGCAGTTGACACTACCGGTGGCGATATAGTCATCAAGGGTGGAACCATTACTGCAACCGGCGGGTCGGGGGCGGACGGTATCGGGATCGGAACGACTGAAAACGGATGTACCGGTACGATCGGCACATTGACAGTTTATCACGGGCTTGTGAAACTTGAGGCATCAGGCATAAAGAACCGTGATGACATTGTCTATATGTTCGGAACAGAAAATGTCAGTGAAAACAACGATGATTATTTTGATATCAGTGAAATAAGTAACGCGCTGACTATTATTTCGAAACATGTGCACAGCTTTGATTACTCTGCAAGCGGCGCTACTGTCACGGCAGCATGTTCCTCAACAGTATCGTCCTGTGGACTGACTGATGGCAGGGTTACACTGACCATTAGCGCTGCGGATGCGACATATAACGGCAGCGCGTACACAGGTGCAGTTATCGCGGATAAGGCGGCATGGACATCGCTGGGATTGACAGTTCCCGTGATAGAGTACGCGGGACGCGGACAAACAAGCTATACGAAGAGTACGACAGCACCGACGGACGCTGGAACGTATACCGCAAGTATTACCGTAGATACCGACAAAACGGCAACGGTGGATTTTGAGATCACGAAGGCCGGAAGCAAGACGTCGGCGTTAACCCCTGTTACTCTGGACAAGGCATATACCTTAACCTCCTTCACCACGTCTGCGGCAGGAAGGATGCCGTCAGACGCGGGAACG
Organism: Lachnospiraceae bacterium; assembly: GCA_024698555.1. Taxonomy (GTDB): domain Bacteria; phylum Bacillota; class Clostridia; order Lachnospirales; family Lachnospiraceae; genus RUG11977. The sequence continues at coordinate 35,527 of JAILRI010000202.1, read as the reverse complement.
TCCTCCTATGCGAAGGGTACCGAAAGCATTACAGGCAATGTGTCTCTCAACTCCTGGAGCGTGGACAGCGCTACCGGTACGGTAACGGTTTCACTTGCAGGCGCCGCAACCGGTTCGTCCATAACCCTTCCGGTGATCATCTCTTCCCAAAATTATGAGGACTCTACCGTAAATGTGGTAGTACGTTTCGTAGAGAGGTCTGATGCCGGGGTAAGCATCGCAGGTGGCGACAGAACCGCAGTTTATGGAGAAGCCGCCTTTACTCTGAGCGGCAGTGTTACGGCTCCGGGTGAGGGTACCGCTTCATGGAGCTGGTCCGGCAATAATACAGCTGTGGCGACGGTAAGCAGTACGGGTGTTGTGAGCATCCTTAAGCCCGGAACCGCAGTCATCACGGCAAAATACGAATCGGAGACGACTATTGGCGAGAGCTTTATCAGGCTCACGGTAAATAAGGCTGTTCCAGCTGTTACAGCTCCTGTTGCAAAGAACCTCACTTATAACGGAGAGTCGCTGCAGCTGGTAACGGCGGGCAGCAGTAATTATGGCACTCTGCAATACAGCCTTAACGGAAGGGATTATTCGGATAATGTACCGGCCGCTGTAAACGCAGGCAGCTATACGGTATATTACAGACTGGCAGGAACTGAGTATTATGAAGGAATGAGCGGTTCTGTAACCGCTGCGATAGCAAGAAAGGATGCGACAGTCACAGCCGAAGATAAAAACAAAACAGAGGGCGGGGCTGATCCTTCCTTTACCGCCTCTGTATCGGGTGTTATAGGAAATGATGTGATCTCCTATAACATTTCAAGAGCGTCCGGCGAGACTTCAGGCACTTATGTGATCACACCTGCGGGTGACACGGTACAGGGTAACTATACGGTAGCTTATCGGACCGGAACTCTGACCATAACGCCCAAACCGGTATATACAGCCAATGTCGTAAAGGGCAAGGCAGGAAGCGGCGATACAGCCGTGACATCCGGAAGCTATGAAGAAAACGCTGTAGTAACGATCACAGCGGATGCGGCCCCTGACGGACAGGAATTTGACAGGTGGACGGGCAGCGACGGCGTGGAGTTTGCTGACGCAGCTTCCACGACTACTACGTTTAAGATGCCTGCGAAGGCAGTTACGGTAACAGCAACTTATAAAAATAAGCAGAGCAGCGGAACCACCACAGGCGGTGGAACGTCCATAGATGAAGGAACAACCACAGGTGGAGGTACAAGCACCGACGGGACGACCACAGGCGGAACAACTACTGGTGGCGGTACGCCGATCGATGGAGGCACAACTACCGGCGGAACAACTGCAGGTGAAGGGACGACCACGGGTGGAGCAGTGTCTGAGGGTGATACGACCACGGGGAAAACAACTTCCGACGGCGGAACGACCGCAGGCGGCGAAAGCAGCATGGGAGAAGGTTCTGCCAACGGCGGCGGACCAACCGATACTGCAGGTACGGTTGAGACTACGGTTACGGAGAACAAAGACGGATCTACCACTACTACAACCGTAGAACAGAATTCCGACGGATCAACCACCACGAAGGAAGAAACCGTAACGGCCGACGGAACCACGACAAAGACTGAAACTGTTGAAAATGCCGACGGATCCACCGTAACCAAAGAAGAGACCAAAACAGCAGACGGCACGGTGACCACAGCCAAAACTAAGGAAAATGCCGACGGGTCGCTTGAGAAGACTGAGACGGTAACGGGTGAGAACGGAGAAGTCCTTTCCACTACTGAGACGAAAGTGGAGAAGACTGAGGACGGCTTGACCGTGACCACCGAAAGCAGGATGGAGACGGGAGAGGACGGCCAGGTGACCACCACCGAAACGAAGATCGAAGAGAGCAGCGATGGAACAAAGACTACCGAGGAAACCAAGGTAGAGACCGGCGCTGACGGCCAGGTGACCACCACAGAGACCAAGATGGAGGAAAAGAGCGACGGGAGCATGACTGCCAGCACAGTAGTCATGGATACGGAAGGCGAAGTTCTTTCCGCTACCGAGACCGAGCGTTCTTATAATTCACGAGGTACTGAGATCGTAGAGTCCGCAACGGTTTACGCCGACGGAAGCAGCGAGTCCAGCGTGGTCAAGACTACCACAAAGGGCAAGGTCGTAGCAGAGTCCCTGAAGACTGAAGCTGACGGAAGCGGTACTCTCATACAGGCAACCACCAAGTCCAACGGTGACAGCGTGACCAAGACCTACGACGTATCCGCAAAGGGCAAGGTCAAGCTTACCTCCTATGAGACACAGGGCAGTACGGCTACAATACCCGAGTCAGTGGAATCCAACGGCACAAAGCAGCCGGTATCCATTATCGGCGCGAAAGCTTTTGCCGGCAACACGGATATCACCAAGGTGAAGATATCAAGCACTATCGATACCATCGGAAAGAATGCTTTTAAGGGCGCGTCCAACCTAAAGAGCGTACTGATCTATTCACTGAACCTGAAGAAGGTCAGCACGGGCGCATTTGCCGATATTGCTCCCAATGCGGTCATAAAGATCCAGACTGCAACGAAGAAAGAATTCGATAAGGCAAAGGCTCTCATCGAAGCATCCGGTCTCCCCGAGGGAGTGAAGGTGAAGAGGATAAAAAAATAAGGCATAAAGAGAAGTTAAGGGACTGTCCGGGCGACAGTCCTTTTTTTCTCAGCCTCATTGCATTATCATCGAAACTGTGCTAGAATGTAATGTTGGGGGAAAATGTCATTTTGGAAAGGAGTCAGAATGAAAAATGTAACGTATACGGTGGTAGACAGCGTAGATAAGCTGGAAGCCGCCATCACACAGGTAAAAAAGGCACAGCGCGTATTTGCGGAATATACACAGGAACAGGTTGACCGTATATTCCTTGCGGCAGCGACCGCCGCTGACAAGGAGCGAATACCGCTCGCGAAGCTGGCAGTGGAAGAGACCGGCATGGGAGTTGTCGAGGACAAGGTGATCAAGAACCACTACGCCGCCGAATATATCTACAATGCCTACCGTGATGTGAAGACCTGCGGGGTGATCGCTGAAAATAAGGAATTCGGAACCAAAACCGTTGCCGAATCCATCGGCGTGATCGGTGCGGTCATTCCTACCACGAATCCTACATCTACCGCTATTTTCAAGACTCTGATAGCACTCAAGACGAGAAACGGTATCATCATCAGTCCTCATCCCAGAGCCAGGCTCTCAACCATTGCGGCAGCAAAGGTCGTGCTGGAAGCGGCCGTGGCAGCCGGAGCTCCTGAAGGGATCATCGCATGGATCGATGTTCCGAGCCTGGAGATGACCAATCTCGTTATGAAGGAATCCGACATAATCCTGGCTACCGGCGGACCCGGCATGGTAAAGGCCGCGTATTCCAGCGGCAAGCCCGCTTTGGGCGTAGGCGCCGGCAACACTCCCGCCATTATAGATGACAGCGCAGATATCGTACTCGCTGTCAACTCCATCATACATTCCAAGACCTTCGACAACGGTATGATATGTGCCTCCGAGCAGTCAGTCATCGTTCTTGACAAGGTTTATGACGCAGTTAAAAATGAATTTTCGAAAAGAGGCTGTTATTTCTTAAAGCCCGCCGAAAAGGATAAGGTGCGTAAGACCATCCTTGTCAACGGCGCGCTCAACGCGAAGATCGTAGGGCAGAAGGCCGCGACCATTGCTGAACTTGCCGGTGTCACGGTTCCCGAGACAACCAAGGTACTTATCGGCGAAGTAAGGTCAGTAGAGCTTTCCGAGGAATTTGCCCATGAGAAGCTTTCTCCGGTATTGGCCATGTACAAAGCGAAGGATATTCAAGACGCGTTTTCAAAGGCTGAGCGCCTGATCGCCGACGGCGGTTACGGCCATACCTCCTCTATTTACTTAAATACTGTTACTGCCAAGGATAAGCTGGATGAATTTGCCGAAAGGATGAAGACCTGCCGTATCCTGGTCAACACGCCTTCCTCACAGGGCGGTATCGGCGATATCTACAATTTTATGCTCAGACCCTCTCTCACTTTGGGCTGCGGCTCCTGGGGCGGCAACTCCGTAAGTGAAAATGTCGGCATCAAGCATCTGCTTAACTACAAAACGGTCGCTGAGAGGAGAGAAAACATGCTTTGGTTCAGAGCGCCTGAAAAGATATATATCAAGAAAGGGTGTCTGCCCGTTGCTCTTGATGAGCTTAAAACTGTAATGGGCAAGAAACGCGCGTTTGTCGTAACCGACAATTTCCTTTATCACAACGGCAATACAAAGCCCATAACCGACAAGCTCGAAGAGATGGGGATTGCCTATAACTGCTTCTTTGATGTCGAGCCCGACCCGACGATTGTCTCCGCCAAGGCCGGAGCCGCGGCCATGACGTCCTTCAAGCCGGATGTGATCATTGCCTTAGGCGGCGGTTCAGCCATGGATGCTGCCAAGATCATGTGGGTACTGTATGAGCATCCCGAAGTAGATTTTATGGATATGGCCATGCGCTTCATGGACATCAGGAAGAGGATCTATACTTTCCCGAAGATGGGCGAAAAGGCGTATTTCATCGCCATTCCCACCTCTGCGGGTACAGGCTCGGAGGTTACTCCCTTCGCGGTAATTACAGACGAAAAGACCGGCATCAAGTATCCTCTGGCCGATTATGAGCTGTTACCCAAGATGGCCATTATCGATACCGATTTCCATATGACAGCTCCGAAGGGTCTGACAGCCGCATCCGGTATCGACGCGGTAACCCATGCTCTCGAGGCTTACGCTTCCATGATGGCGACCGATTATACGGACGGACTGGCTCTGAAGGCTCTCGACACCATTTTCGAATACCTTCCCAGAGCTTACGATAACGGTACAGTGGACGAGGTCGCCAGAGAGAAGATGGCCAATGCTGCGACTATGGCAGGTATGGCTTTCGCCAATGCGTTCCTCGGTGTATGCCATTCCATGGCTCACAAGCTCGGCGCCTTCCATCATATAGCGCATGGCGTTGCCAATGCCCTTATGATCGATGAAGTGCTGCGTTTCAACGCTGCCGAGGTTCCGACGAAGATGGGAACCTTCCCGCAGTACAGCTACCCTCATACGCTGGCCAGATACGCACAGGTAGCCGATCACCTGAAGCTGGGCGGCAGAACTGACGAAGAAAAGCTGAACAATCTCATCAAGGCCATTGACAAGCTGAAGGCAAGAATCGGCATCAAGCCCACCATCCGTGATTATGTGCCCGATGAAAAGGATTTCCTGGACAGACTCGATGCCATGACCGAGCAGGCATTTGATGACCAGTGCACCGGCGCGAACCCCAGATATCCGCTGATGAGCGAGATAAAGCAAATGTATCTGAACGCTTATTACGGTAAAACAGCGGATTCTAAGGATGGCAAGACTACGCCTGTAGTACAAAGGAGACCCGGGAGAAGACCGAACGCTGCAGGACAGACGGCTTCTGATGCTGCCGGTACCGGTAACACCGCCGCAGTACCTGAGACTAAGACAGTTAACACTGCGGCATCGGAAGCTAAAGCAGGTATTTCACCCGCACCGGCAGTCGCAGAAACACCGGCCGCAGTTAGTGAGGAAACCGAGGCTGTAGTTCCCGCCGCGTCAAAGAGACGGGGCAGACCGGCTAAAGCAGCCTTGACAGATAATAATACCGCGACAGCGATAAAAAAGGCAGAAAAACCGGGCAGGAAGGCAGGAAGACAGCCTAAAAAGAGCACATCAAAGAAATCTACCGGCAACAGCCGTAATAAGCGCTAAGGGGGTACATCATGAAACTGGATAATGTCATTGCAACAAGAAAAAACAAAACGGTTTACCGCGACGGTAAGAAGTGCATAAAGCTTTTCGACGAATCATATTCCAAAGCCGATGTCTTAAACGAGGCTCTCAACTTAGCCCGTATCGAGCAGACCGGGATCAATGTCGGCAAGCTGCTTGAGGTTACAACGATAGACGGCAAATGGGCTATAGTTTACGAATATATCGAAGGCGTGACTCTCGCCGAAATGATGGAAAAAGATCCGAGACATCTGAAGAAATACATGGAACGTTTGGTGGATATACAGCTTTCCATACAGGCTCATACCTGTCCCATGCTGAATAAGCTGAAGGATAAAATGCAGGGCAAGATCAGCCAGACCAAGCTCGATGCCACCACCAGATATGAGCTGCACACCAGGCTGGAGGGCATGCCTACGCACAATAAGGTTTGCCATGGTGATTTTAACCCTTCCAACGTGATCATTACCAAGGACGATGTGCCTTTTGTCATTGACTGGGCGCACGTGACCCAGGGTAACGCCTCCGCGGACGCGGCCCGTACTTACCTTCTGTTCAGCCTTGAGGGTGATACAAAGAAGGCCGAGATGTATCTCGATCTGTTCTGCTTAAAGAGCGATACGGCCAGACAGTACGTCCAGAAATGGATGCCCATCGTCGCAGCCTCACAGTCTGTCAAGGCTATCAAGAAGGAACGCGATTTCCTGCTGAAATGGGTAGATGTGGTAGATTACGAGTAAAAGGATTAAATATGTACATGAACGGGATCATTAAAGAAGGAGTGTCCCTGCGAAGGATACAGGTCTGGCAGATAGTCATCACTGTGATCATGTCTGTGATAGTGCTGTTTTCCACATTCTGGCTGACCAATACATTTTCACGCCTGACCCATGCCCATGAACAGCATACCGAGCTGGCAAAGGCCGCCTACGAGCTCATGGACGCATCGGATTATCTGACAGAGCGGGTTCAGCGTTTTACGCTTGACGGCGACATGCAGTTTTTGAATGACTATTTTGACGAGGCCTTCAGATCACAGCGCCGTGAAGATGCGATCGCAAAGATGAGTACCGGTGAAGAGTCCTCCGAGGCCTTGAAGCAGCTTCAGGAAGCCCTTAATAATTCGGTGATCCTTATGGATACCGAATACTATGCCATGAAGCTGGTGATCGAAGCTAAGGGGTACACAGATTATCCCGAACTGCTGGAAAGCATCCGGCTCAGTGACGAAGATGCCGCTCTTGCTCCTGAGGACAAAATGAGGCGGGCAACTGACATGGTACTGAACAACGACTATTATGCCCGTAAAGACCGTATCAGGACCGACATGCGGGAAAGCCTGGCCGCTATCGATGAGATGGCCTTGAATACAGAAGCTGAGGAACATACCACCCTCAGCCGCGAGCTGACCATAGTACGCATAGTCATAGTGATCCAGACTCTGTTTATCCTGTTCATGGTGATCATGACGTCACTCCTCGGAATCAATCCGGTCCTGCGGGCTGTGGACATGATCAGATCCGATTCACCTATCCCGGAAAAGGGCGCCAACGAATTCCGTTATCTGGCCAAGGCCTACAACAAGATGTATTCCAGCTACAGACACAGTCTTGATCATCTGAAATACAAAGCCTCTCATGACGAGCTGACAGGCGCCTATAACCGTTCGGGGTATGATCTGCTGCTTTCGAGTATTGACCTTGACTCCACCTACGTAATGCTTTTTGATGTGGACAATTTCAAGACCATCAACGATAATTACGGACATGAAGCCGGTGATAAGGCTCTGATCAAGCTCGTACACGTACTTGAAAGCGTTTTCAGGGATGACGACTGTATCTGCCGTATCGGCGGAGACGAGTTTATCGTCTTTATGGTTCATACCAACAACGCGCAGAAAAAGCTCGTTTCGGCAAAGATGGAGCAGATCAGCAAAGAACTCGAGGATACTTCCGACGGAACGGTTCCCTTCTCCGTCAGCGTGGGTATCATTCACGGGAAGCAGGCCGGCGGCGCGGACAATCTTTTCGAAAAGATCGACGCCGCCATGTATACATCAAAGGATCGCGGGAAGAATTCCTATACCTTCTTTTCGGATCTGAAGTAAAACTGTCGGAGGTTCTGTATGGGGCAGCGCAAAAAGATCATCGCCGTGTGCGGCGCTCAGGTTTACGAGGAAAAGGAATACAGCTTTATCAGCAGGCTTAATCAATTCTGCCGCGGCAAGGGCTATGCGGTCATGATCTTTAACCTGTCCACTGACCCGTTAAAGCATGACGACGAGATCATGAACGAGAAGTCTCTGGTGGAAATGATATCCAAATTCCCCATAGACGCGCTGGTCATCCTGGGCGAGACTATAAAGACGCCCCGCATGCGTGAACTGATCAAAGCTTCCGCCGATGGCATGAATATCCCTGTTTTTGCTATGGACCGGTACATTGAAGGCTGTATCAATATAGCATCCAAATTCGGTGACGGCTTCAAAAATATGCTCAGTCACGTGATCGACCATCATGGATGCAGAAAGATCAATATGATCGCCGGCTTCCTCGGCAATGATTTCTCCGAAGAACGTATCGAAGCATACAAACAGGCTCTTGCCGAGCATGATATACCCTTTGAGCCCGAAAGGCTGGCTTACGGTGATTTTTGGGACAGACCTGCACGCGAAGCCACTGCCCGCTTCATTGAGTCGGGAGATATCCCGGATGCGATAGTCTGCGCCAATGATACCATGGCCATCGCTGCCTGCGCCGTACTTAAGGAAGCCGGGTATCAGGTTCCCGGTGACGTGATCGTTACCGGATTTGACGGGATCATGAGCGGAATGCTCAATTTTCCTCCTATTTCCACCGTAGCCCCCGACTACGACAAAGAAGTCTGCGTACTGCTGGAGCTTATGGAGCAATGGGAGGCAGGGAACAAGCCGGATTACGGAAAAACGATATCTATCGACTATATTGTCAGGGAAAATTCCTCCTGCGGCTGCGGAGATGCTGACGACAGTTCTACGAAGGAATTGATCAACAAGCTTTCTTTCGCGTTCAACGACCAGAAATGGCAGGTTTCGGCCATGAATTCCATGATGCTGGCAGCCGCTGACAAACAACACCTTCAGGAACTTACACCCCTTCTGGAATACTCTGTTGAGATGTGGGTCAATTATTTTTATTTCATTGGAGTTCGCTCAGAACTGGTAAATTATCCCGATTATTATTCCGGTTCCGGATTTACGACGCTTCTGCGCATGGAGCACGGGCAGCCATTAAAAGTCGGAGATTCGTATGAAAGAAATATAGCAATTCCTGATTTTGAAAGGCTTCTGGAAGAGGATAACGGATATGATCTGTTTATGCTAAGGCTCCTGTTTACCGATTCAGAGATCTACGGGTATCTGATGGAGGGCTTTAACGGCATAGATATGCGCTCCATGCGGCGCTGCGACGAGTTCGGTATGTTCGTATCCACCGTGATCAGTGAAATCTTGAAGAACGGCAAGCTTTTCTGGTTCAATGAAAAGCTGAGACAGATGAATCAGGAAATGGAACAGGCTGCTATACACGATCATCTGACCGGTCTTTATAACAGACGCGGTTTCTTTGACGAGCTTGCCAGGATCACTAAAGCCTCCATCGGACGCTATATTTCCTTGTTTTCCGTGGATATGGACGGTCTGAAATATATAAATGACAATTTCGGGCACAATGAAGGTGATATCGCGATCAGTGCCATGGCTGAGGCTATCAGGAATTTCTCCGCAAGAAACGGTATATGCGCGCGTTTCGGCGGCGATGAGTTCGTATGCGCCCTGATCACCGACCAGCCGATCTATCTCTCGCCCGATACCGCAAGAAACCGTCTGGAGAACACTCTTTCACGAAGAAAAGATATTTCGGCCAAGCCCTACAGCATTTCTGCAAGTATCGGCCAGGAATGCGTAAAGATCGATTCTTTTCCCGATTTCGATCAGGTGCTGAAGAAGGCTGATGAGGCCATGTATCTCGACAAACACGCGAGGAAGAAGGAACGTACAAATTAAACCGAAAAAAAAGAGGCTGTTGCACTTAAAGTGCGGCGGCCCTTTTTTTAGTGGTCCCTGCCGGGTTCGAACCGGCGACCCCCTGCTTGTGATGCAGGTGCGCTCCCGCTGCGCCAAGGAACCATGAAGCTGCGGATACCGTACCCGAAACCTCAACTGCGTATAATGATATCACAGAACCTTTTGATACTCAACCATTATTTAACATTTTTCTCTTTATCCTCACTATAGAGCATAGAACTGTTCGTGTGCTTACTGTCTGCCTTCATCCGGTACAGCTTCATGAGTTCTCCGACACACCCTGCCTCAGTGGTGTCCCTTATGGAAAAACCATAGGCTCGCATAACTGCCTTATCATTTTCCTGATGTGCCTTACGCAGGTCCGGAGGCATAGCTATGTCATCATACAGATCCGCCAGCGAACAGTCAGGATACTTTGCGCGTACAGTAAGGATCATCTGCGCGGCGGCCTCTATCTCAACCTTTTGCGCATCGTTTGGTTCGGGCCAAGGGAAGTTGTTGTACACGATCTCTTTGGAATATCTGTAGTCGCTCTTCAGCCTTCCGGCGACAGTCCGCATCCATGCCATATGGACATTGGAGGTGAGGATACCGAAATGGTACAGTGTCGCGTTCGGGATGATCAGACAGGAATTTGTTGTAATTGTTGAATTATCCAAAAATCCTATCGGAACATATCTTCTTTTCTCCGAGCTTGTAGCCGGAACAATGATGCACATATCCGGATTCTTTGTTTCCCGGAACAGCATCGGTGTATCCGCTAATTTCTGTCTGTCAGGAGCACCTTTTTGCCTGTCAGCCCTGCAAGCCTCTACTCTCTTCATGACCAGCGGCATAGAACGCAGTTGCGTAGGCGAAACTCCGACCAGCCACAGGCAGTATCGTTTTTTGTTGTTTATGAACTCTTCTGATCCTACCAGCCTCTTTATATACTTTCTGGATTCCGGTTCCCTGCATATGAAATCATCATATTCATCTGCTTCGATAATAAGATTGCCTCCATCGGCCGGTCTGTTTCCGGTAGTCATCTCAGGCACATCTCCCAACGGCTGTTTCCGAGATTCGATAAAAATATCCGGAGCATCGATCAGATAAGGATTGATATTTTCAACATAATTGAAACGTTCTGAAGTATATATTTTTCGCTTTTCCGGAACAATATCACAGCTAAAACCTACGATGACACAATGAACATGTGCTTTTGAACTTGACTCGCTATCCCATCGAAATGTTTTATAGGCGAAATCGATATGTATCCCGAACAATTCATAAAGCGGTTTCCATATCGAGGCCACCTGCTCGCCCTGAGTAATTGAGTTCGTGGATACAAACGCGGTTTTCACATTAGTCCCCTGCATAAGCTTCGCCGCTTTGTAATACCAACCCGCTACATAATCCATCTTCCCGGCTGTTTTATAAGAACGTCCATTTTCATCCAGATAAACGGACAGGATGTCTTCTTTCTGCTCCCGGCTTTGGAACGAATATCCCACAAATGGAGGATTTCCCATGATGTAGTCATAATGAACCTCTTCCACGGCAGGAACAGGTTCTTCCATGTCCATCTCATCCACTATAAGGTTTATCTCGTCATATTTGCCTTTCAGTGTATAATCAAACGGAGACTCCCGGACTTCACCGGTTTCGCTTAATATCCCTTTTTTCAGCGCGTCCCCGTAAGTAATCAGATGCGCTTTCTTCGCGCGGATCACCGGAATTACAGTTTTGTCATGAAGCAGGGTCCAATCCATCCTTAACGCGTTCCCCTCGACTATATGAGCGTTGGTCTTAAGGGGCAGGAAATCCAGATGTTTATGGACAATGGATTCCGTCTCCTTTAACATCTGGCTTTCGGCGATCCAAAGTGCGGTCTTGGCCACCGTTACAGCAAAATCATTGATCTCGATCCCGTAAAATTGCCGTATCGAACATTTTACAGGATTAATAACATCACCCAGAGTGATCTGTCCATCCTGAAGCTCGTTTAAGACAGCATTTTCCAAACGTCGGATAGACAGAAACGCTTCGGTCAGGAAATTTCCGGAACCGCAGGCCGGGTCTAAAAACTTAAAAGACGCCAGCTTATCCTGAAATGTATGTAAATTCTGCTTTTTAGTCTTTTCTACAGCGGTAGACTTTATATTTTCAAACTCTTCCTTCAGACTATCAAGAAACAACGGATCAATTACTTTATGTATATTCTCTATACTGGTATAATGCATGCCACCGCAACGCCTGGTTTCAGGGTTAAGTGTACTCTCAAATACCGCACCGAAGATAGTCGGAGATATCTCGCTCCAATCAAAATCCTCACTCGCTTTTGACAGGATGATCCGACGTATTTCATCCGTGAAATTTGGGATTTCTATCTGTTCATCAGAAAACAATCCACCGTTTACATACGGGAATGCCGCAAGAGCCTCGTCCAAATACGGATCGCGTTCCTCAGGTTTCTCATCCAGTACGCGGAAAAGCTCAATTAAAGCCTTCCGGCTGCTCCTTGCATCGAACGCTTCCATATAGTCGTGGAACATAGTGCGGTTCCCGAAAATACCCGCGTCTTCTGCGTAAAGGCAGAACACAATACGAACGCAAAGCTTGTTCAGACTGCGAAGGCTTTCAGGATTCGTCGGATTCTTGTATTCCTTAAGCAGGGCATCATACAGTACTCCCACGAGTTCGCCTGCAGCAACGGAAACCTCCATCTCCCTTTTAAGGTTCTCATTGCCGCTGTCTACAAGAAAGTTCAGTCTGTAATATTCTTTTTCCAGATTTTCCAGTTCAATGACCTCAGGATCCCCGCCCGGCAACTCCATGTCATATACATGAAAAGTGCTGAAATTGCAGGTTACGATCCACCGCGGCCTTTGCGAGTAAGGCAGTTCTGCGGCATATCTCTTGGCCTGTGAAAATGGCGTAAGTAACGTCCCGTCCGACTGACGTACAGGTTCCCTTAAATCCTTTCCCAGCTTCTTCTGCTCGATCAGTACCTTTGTTTCAGGAATATAAGCGTCTATGAAGCTCGTGTGTCCTAAAAACACTCTGTCCTCAAAGCGGATAAACTGTTCCGGATGCTCTACTCCCAGCACATCCTTTAAAAGGGACAGCCAGAATTTCTGTGACTCTCCCTTCTCGTCTCCTTTACCTTTCCAATAGCCGGCAAATGCAGCCGCTGCCGAGCGTTTTTCACTTTCGTGCATTATTATCCTCCGTTCTACTCCGCATCACAGATCATACCACAGAGTTGCTGTTTTTTCAAGGAAATCCATTACACAGGTAGTTATTACTGACAATTCGAAGAAACTGGCTGATGAGATCAGGCAGACCTTGAGCAGAAAAACGCATAGGAAAGGTAAGAACTGAATAGTTTGCCGATAGAAAAGGGCTTGTCATAAGCCCTTTTTTTTGATATACTCTAGCACATGAAGACGATTATAAAAAAAATAGATAAGGAAAATATGTCAGCCGCTGATTTTGCCGAGGCGGCTGATATTTTACGAAATGGCGGACTGGTAGCGTTTCCGACCGAAACAGTATACGGATTGGGCGGAGATGCCCGGAATCCGGAGGCTTCAGCGAAGATTTACGCCGCGAAGGGCAGGCCGTCGGACAATCCGTTGATCGTACATATCGCTGAGGTAAGTGAACTGGACGGCGTCTGCGGGTGGGACGGGAGCGTTCAGCCGGGTATCCGTGAGACGGCTCTTACATTGGCACAGCGCTTCTGGCCGGGACCTCTGACCATGGTACTTCCGAGGGGCAGCAGTATTCCGAAGCAGACTACGGGAGGGCTGGATACGGTCGCGGTGAGACTTCCGTCACATCCGGTGGCACGCATGCTCATAAAGGCTGCAGGGCTCCCTGTAGCCGCGCCCAGCGCGAATCTGTCGGGCAGGCCCAGTACCACGAAGGCTGAGCATGTGATAGAGGACTTAAGCGGGCGGATCGACATGATCATAGACAGTGGCTCGTCGCAGATAGGACTTGAGTCTACAATTGTAGATTTGACCTGTTCGCCGCCGTTGATATTAAGACCGGGCTATATCTCTATCGAGCAGTTAAGGGAAGTTCTGCCGGATATTGATTACGATCCGGCCATTGTCCACGATCCTGACGTAACCGGCAGGAATGCTCGTCCCGACGCGCCTCCGAAGGCTCCGGGCATGAAGTACCGGCACTATGCGCCAAAGGGAGAGCTCACCATATTCGAGGGGACTCATGAAGCCGTGGTGAAGGCGATAAATAAGGAGCTGGAGAAATATCAGTCGAAGCCGGCGGTGTCCGGCAAAACGGCAGCACTCGGGGATGTGGCAGTTTCCGGCGAATTTGTGGCGCCTGGTGAAGAGGTAGCGCCCGGTGGGGTGGTAGCATCCCGCAAAACGGCAGCATCCGGTGAGGGAAAGACGCGAACTGATACCATTTGTAAAGTTGGCGTGCTTGCCAGCAGCGAGTATGCTTCGGACTACAACTGTAGAAATATCAGGATACTCGGTTCCCGCGATAACGAGGCCGAGATAGCAGCTCATCTCTTTGATGCCCTGCGCAGCTTTGACGCGGACGGAACACAGGTTATATTTGGAGAGTGCTTTACCGACGGCGACTTAGGCGCAGCCATCATGAACCGGCTCATAAAAGCTGCAGGATACCGGGTGGTGAAGGTGTAACAGGAGATAACCAGACTGATGCAGCGAATGCCTGATTTTAGAAAACCGCAGGCACGAAGTGCCTTTACTATGCGGTTTTCTGCGCAACCTGAAATGGCAGATGCGGCGTTTAGGAAAGATATATGGAACGAATAGTTATAGCAAAGTACAGATAAAATAGGAGGAAAAGGATATGCTGGCAATTGGAAGTGATCATGCGGGCTTCGGACTGAAGCAGGCAGTAATGGCTCATTTAAAGGAAAGAGGGATCGAGTTTAAGGATTACGGAACTTATACGGAGGAAAGCTGCGACTACCCCGACTTTGCGGAGGCGGTATCGCAGGCGATCATCGGTGGCGAGGCAGACAGGGGAATTCTGATCTGCGGTACCGGCATCGGTATTTCGATAGCGGCAAACCGTCACCGTGAGATACGAGCAGCCGTGTGCGGCGACTGTTTTAGCGCTGAGGCGACCCGTCAGCACAACGATGCCAATGTTCTGGCCATGGGCGCAAGAGTTGTAGGCGAAGGACTGGCGCTTAAGATAGTGGACACCTTCCTTGATACACCTTTCTCGAACGGTACAAATCATGTACGCAGAATATCGAAGATGTCTTGAGTATGAGTAAATATTTCGGAGATAAAAAGTTTTATAAAATGGTCCTGACGGTGGCGATCCCGGCCATCATACAGAATCTGGTCACGAATTTTGTAAACCTCCTGGACAATATCATGGTAGGACGTATCGGAACCGAGCAGATGTCCGGTGTGGCGATCGTCAACCAGCTGAATTTCGTATTCTATCTGTGTATGTTCGGGGCAGTTTCGGGGGCAAGCATATTCGGATCCCAGTTCTATGGACTGAAGGATACGGAAGGCTTAAGGAACGTATTCCGGTTTAAACTGATCACCTGCGTGTTATTAGCGCTGGTCGCCATGTCGATCTTCTTTTTCGGGGGCGATTTCCTGATCTCGCGATATCTGCTTTCTACAGAGAGCGAAGGAGACGCGGCGCTGACGCTTGCTTCCGGAAACGGATACCTCATGGTCATGCTCATCGGCATGATCCCTTATTCGGTCACGCAGGTTTATGTCAGCTCCATGAGAGAGATCACGGATACGCGTGTGCCTATGACTGCATCGGTGATCGCGGTCTTTACGAATCTGGTGTTCAATTATATCCTGATATTCGGTAAATTCGGGGTTCCCGCCATGGGAGTGTACGGCGCGGCCGCGGCTACGGTCATTTCACGATTTGTGGAATGTTTGATAGTGATCGTCTGGACTCATATCCATCGCGGGAAGTATTTTTATATCACAGGGGCTTACCGGACCCTGAAAGTTCCCGGTGTTCTGGCAAAACAGATCATTACCAAGGGCATGCCGCTCCTGATCAATGAGACCTTCTGGGCCGGGAGCCTGGCGATCCTCTCCCAGTGTTACTCCTTAAAGGGACTGGAGGTCGTGGCGGCGCAGAATATCTCCTCCACCATTTCCAACCTGTTCAATACTGTCTATCTGCAGCTGGGAGCGTCCATTGCGATCATTGTCGGACCTCTTCTGGGAGCCGGTAAAATGGAGGAAGCAAAGGAAACAGCCCGCAAGATGATAGTATTTTCCCTGATGGGGTGCGTGGCAATGGGGATCATCATGGCATCGACTGCGCATGTTTTCCCGCTGCTGTATAATACAACGGATCATGTAAGAAGCCTTGCAAGCAGCATCATTACCATATCGGCCTGCTTCACGCCGCTGTTCGGCTTTGAAAACGCGGCTTATTTCACGCTGCGTGCCGGAGGCAAGACCGGGATCACATTCCTTTTTGACAGCGGATACCAGTGGATCATCATGTTGCCTTTGGCGTTTATTCTTACCCATTTTACCTCCCTTTCGATACTTCCTGTCATTGCCTGTGTACAGGCCAGCGAGATCATCAAGGCGGCGTTCGGCATTTTCCTGATCAAAAAGGGTGTATGGGTAAACAGAATAGTAGCCGGCAGCGCTTGACAAATTTGATTTTCTGCGTTAAAGTAATAAAGCATCAGAGTAAATTATACCGAAAAGAGGTAGCATCGTGGTTTACAGCAAACTTTATCTGAATCCCAACACCAATCTCCTGGAGCAGGATCCTTACGCCTATGAGCTGCAGGATGTTGAAAAGCCTGAGCTTTTCCGTGAGATATATCCCTACACCGATGTTCCGAAGGTGGCATTCAACTACCGTAAGGTACCGGCAAACATGCCGGAAGACATTTTCATCACCGATACGACCTTCCGCGACGGCCAGCAGTCCCGCACGCCGTATACGACGGATCAGATGGTTGAGATATATAAGATGCTTAACCGTCTGGGAGGACCTAAGGGCATGATCCGCCAGACCGAGTTTTTCGTTTATTCAAAGAAGGACAGGGATGCGCTGGAGAAGTGCATGGAGCTGGATTACAGGTTCCCCGAGATCACGACCTGGATCAGGGCATCGAAAAAGGACTTTGAGCTGGTGAAGGACTTAGGAGTCAAGGAAACAGGCGTGCTCATGAGTGCTTCGGATTACCATATTTTCAACAAGATGGGACTGACCCGTAAGCAGGCGCTCGATAAATACATGGGGATCGCGAAGGAGTGCATAGAGGCGGGCTTGCGTCCCCGTTGCCATCTGGAGGACATCACGAGAGCTGACTTCTACGGATTTGTTATTCCTTTTGCCGGCGCTTTACGCAAGCTTTCCGATGAGAGCGGAGTTCCGATCAAGCTGCGTGTGTGCGATACCATGGGTTACGGCATTCCTTATTCGGGAGTTTCGCTTCCCCGTTCCATTTCAGGTATCATTTACGGTCTTACGCACTATGCGGGTTTCCCCAGCGAAATGCTGGAGTGGCACGGACACAATGATTTTTACAAGGGCGTGGTCAATGCGGCGACAGCCTGGATGTACGGATGCTCGGCAGTAAACTGCTCTCTGCTCGGCATAGGTGAGCGTACGGGCAATGTGCCTACCGAGGCTATGGTCATGGAATACGCCTCGCTGCGGGGACATTTTAACGGCATGGATCCCAAGGTCATCACTGAGCTTGCGGATTATATAGTAAATGAGACGGGGTATGACCTGCCTCCCATGACACCTTTCGTAGGGCGTAATTTCAACCTGACCAGAGCCGGTATCCACGCCGACGGACTCTTAAAGGACGAGGAGATCTACAATATTTTTGATACCGAGAAGATACTCGGCCGTCCGGCCGCGGTTTCGGTCAATAATTCATCAGGTATCGCGGGCATAGCTTGCTGGATCAACCGCCGCTACCATCTGAATTTTGACAAGGCCATCAGCAAGAAGCATCCGGTCTGCGAGAAGATCAAGGTGTGGGTGGATAAGGAATACGAGAACGGCCGTATCACTCTGATCTCCGATGATGAGATGCAGGCACAGGTAGATATGTACAGGGACGAGCTGATCGCGTCCGGAATAGATATAAAGTGAAGATGACAAAACCGGGGTACAGCACTTTAAACATGCAATGCCCCGGTTATCTTTTGTGCGGATATTTTACTTTTCTCTCAGCACCTTCTCTTTCGGCAGGTATTTCGCGAGTGACTGCTCCAGTGCCTTGCTGTCAATGGGCTTTGTCAGATAGTCAATGAAGCCTTCTTTCTGATATTCCTCAGCTGCGCCGGACAATGCGTTGGCCGTGAGCATGATCACAGGCGTGTCCGTGTTCTGTCCGTCCTGCCTGATCTCATGGAAGGTTTCGATGCCGTCTTTATTGGGCATCCTGTGGTCGAGCAGGATCAGGTCGTATTTCCTTACGGTGCACATGGCGATGGCTTCATCACCGCTGGAGGCGGTATCTACCTGGATCTCGGTCTTTTTGAGCAGCTCGCAGATTACCACAATATTGACATCCACATCATCCACGACCAGTACATGCGCGTCGGGAGCACGGAAGCTTTCATGATAGGCTTTCTCTTCTTCGAGGATATCCTTTCTGAATTCACCGATGGGTGTAGGATCGGCAACAAGCTGGGGAACAGAGATCGTAAAACGGCTGCCCTTACCCAGTATGCTGTCTACTCTTATACTTCCGCCCATCAGTTCCACCAGCTCTTTGGCGATGGCCAGCCCCAGTCCTGTACCCTGAATGGTGGCATTCTCTTTTTCATTGACACGCTGGAAAGAATTAAACAGCTGCGGGATATCTTCCCGGGCGATACCTATGCCGGTGTCGGTTACGGTCAGCATGAGCGTTACACGTTTCCTGTCTCTGGCGCTGGCTTCCAGGATACCCATGGAGATAATGACTGAACCGGTTTTTGTGTATTTAACGGCATTTGAAACCAGATTTGAAAGTATCTGAAGTATATGCCGGTAATCACCCGTAAGAGATTTAGGGATATTGGTATTGCATTCGATCTTGAAAGACAGCCCTTTTCCGGCAGCGGACTTTTCAAAATTGTCGTAGCATTCGCGAAGCAGGTCGTGGGGATTGTACTGAGACGGCAGGATATCCATCTTGCGGGCTTCGATCCTGGAGAAATCGAGGATATCATTGATCAGGTGCAGGAGCGAATTGCCTGAAGTCCGGATATTGCGGGCATAGCTGATCAGCTGTGGATCCTTCGATTCCCTCAGGATCATCTCATTCATACCCAGCACGGCGTTGAGCGGGGTTCTGATCTCGTGGGACATATTGGCCAGGAATATGCTCTTGGCACGATTGGCTTCGTTGGCCTCATCACGGGCAGCCCTGATCTGCTTCAGATAAGACATTTCCTCGGTATCGTCCTCGACCAGGAGGTAAGTGCCGATACCCCTGCCTTTCTTATCTTTTAACTGGTTATAGCGTATCTGATAGTGTTCTTCCTCTATTCCTTTTTCGCTTTCACGCATGTTGAGGTAAGTAGTTTTGCCGAATTCCTCACCTTTGTCCTTGAGCGACCGGATCACGGAGCACATGGGCTCGGATGAAAATGAGATGGTGGACTCATTCAGACCGAAACGGCGTTTAAAGAAATCGTTCGCGAAAATGCATTCTTCCTTGAGATCGAACAGGACCAGACCTTCCTTCATGTCGTCCGCCACCATGCTTATGGAGTCGGTCATAAGTTTTTTGGGCACGAAACGTACGATACAGAAATATATGAGAGTTCCTGCCACGGCGTAGAAGATGACTGACGCGTCGAGTACCAGAGACAGTGTCATATACAGGAGATTTAAGATTACTACGAGCAGGAGCACAGCCAGGATCATGACATATTTCTGGCGGTACAGATCGTAGCTTTTGCTGATCCTGTAGATGATGAAAAACATAGTGATAAGAACCGCTATGTAGTCGATCCCCAGATGCACATAATACAGAGGTTTAAACGTAGTCTGATAGAATATGGCATCCGAATGGATCTTTTCGTAGATGCTGAAACAGTGACCGAACAAGGGGTTCAGCAATATGGCGACCGAATCGGCGATCATGATGATGAGAGCAGGTATACGCAATACGCGCAGAGATTTCTCGTGATCGGTATAGGAAAGGCAGAAGCCCGTGAGATACAACAGTATCCAGTCAATAGAGGCAAAATAAAATGAATAGGAATGATTTGCAAACGAAGGGTTTGGTGCTACGGCGATCAGGATATTCGTAAAGATCGCAAAGGCGCCAAAGATAAGAGCGTGACGCAAAAGCCGGGCGTATTCCGTGCTCAGCTTCCGTAATGCCCCGTAGGTGAGTAAAATGGCGATGATCGCCAGGCTGTCCACCAGCACATAAATGACCTTTGTATACATATACAAACCTCGCTTAAGGAGAGGAATAAAAGCAGAAACGACAGTTGCTTTTGCATATCCTTCTATTATACAGTATAACACCAACTTCACTTTTTGACAACTTATACTTTGCCCATTCTTTTTGATCACTTGATTTTATTTTACGAATGTGGTAGAATCAGTTTCGTTCGGAAGCGGATTTTTAAGACTTCCGTTCAATAATACAAGGAGGAGCGCAGGGGGTTCCCTGCCTGATGGTTCTATGAAAAGATTAAAGACTTTATTATCTTTGCTGCTTATCGCGTCGCTGGTAGTATTTGCGGTTCCGGCAGGAGCTGAAGCGGCAGCCAAAGGCACCTGTAAGTATTATTATGATGAATATCTGCATACCAGAAGAGGAGTTGATGTAACAGCTTACAATGCGAAGGGTGAGGTTATCAAACCCGGCGCATCGGTTCCCGGCGGATCACAGATAAGATTTATCGTGACTCCACTTGAAGGCTACGAGATTACAGATGAATCCGTGATCTATTTCTACACTTACGATAGCGAGGATTCGGACTATTACAACGATTATCAGGATCTTTATTTTGACGAGGACAATTCAACCCCGTTCATCACGGTTCCCAATAAGGGCGTGTTCGTCATCAATGCTTATGGCACCATGACCTTTGATCTGAAGATCAAAGCTGACAAGCATGTCAAGAGCATAGTGATCGGTTCTCCTGAAGGAGATATCAACAATACTCTTCCCGTTGGCCAGACCTCATACGTGATCAACAAGGCTACAGGTCTTTCGGGCGGATATATCAGAGTCGGATGTGTTTTCGAGGATGGCTACGAGTTAGGGTCTGTAGGCGATGAAGAAGGATGCTACGCTTATGAGTACAATACAGACGGAAGCGCGAAGGTAAGCATTTACGGCATGTATGATGATGATGCCGGAGACACTGTCAATAAGGCTGTTCTTTCCATCACCTCAAAGAAGGCCGGCAGCAAGAAGGCTGAGAAATATAAGACTACAGCTGTCGCAACCTATAAGAAGAGCTTTTCCGATGATTCCGAATGCTATGGAACAGTTACGATCAAGAGCGGGAAAAAGGTACTCGGAAAGATGACCGTATACGAGTCGTATTACTACAATTATCATTCGGTTTACTGGGAGGAAGGCGCTGAATTTAACGCCAAGAATGCCAAGAAAGTAGAACAGATCGACTTAAGCGGCTTAAAGGGGCTGTGCAAGCTTGATTTTGAATATATGGTCGATATCCTGAACAGAGAGTATCACAAAGGCAATCTGCCCGCTTTGAAAGCGATCTGCCTGCCCAAGAATATTCCCTTCGGTATCACAGATCCCTGGGACGGATATATGAGATATTACCCGCTGAATATTTACAATGCCAAATAAAACCTGATTTTCAGAGATAATAATGCCGCCGCACCTGTAAAAGTGCGGCGGCTGTATTATATGTACAGCTTTGCTGCTTTCATGATGAGTACCTGGGTTTTGGCGTCAGGGATCTCGCCTTTCATGACCATATCCATGGCTTTCTCGATGCTTATGCGTTCGCATTCCACAAATTCATCTTCATCCAGATCCTGTTCGGAGGATTCGGTATCCACTTCGCACATCCATAAACGGATGATCTCGCCGCAATATCCCGGAGAAGGGTAAAGATTGCCCATAAACTGCCAGTTTTTTCCTGTGCAGCCGGTCTCTTCCTTAAGCTCCCGCTTGATCGCGTCCGCAGGATCCTCGCCCGGCTCAAGCTTACCCGCCGGAAGCTCTAAGCATACCTCATGATACGGATAGCGGAACTGGCGCACAAAGAGCAGTTCCTTGCAGGCGGTTACCGCCGCTACGCATACTCCGCCGGGGTGATCTACCACCTCACGATAGCCTTTTTTACCGTTTTCCAGCTCCACATCATCTACATGAACCTTTATTATCCGGCCTGTAAAGATCTCTTTGGTACTGAGTGTCTTTTCACCTTTCATGTCTTCCTGCTCCCTTATAAGGAATTTGATCCGACACGTATCATAGCATATGTATAAAAGTAAATGAAGTCATTTTTTGAAAAAAGTTGTATATTTCGGATAATGATGTTATAATACCTCTAATTGTGTGTGGGTAAAAACCGAGAGGGGGCAAAAAAGCTGCTGTTCAGGGCAGTTTTGTAACAAGCGGAGGTTTGAAATGAAGAAACGGACATTGGCCGTACAATTTGCCGTCATTTTCATTATATTCGGGATCATTTCGATATGTACGTTCGTTGCAATAGCATACAGGAACGAGTATGGAGTGCACCGCGATCTTCATCTACTTGAATTGAAGAATATAAACGCATATATGAGGCACCAGATCCTTGCAGACAGCAATGATTTTTACCGGTTTGCCAAATATCTTAAGGAATATGGCGATCAGATGCATATTTCCATGAACGATATAAACAGTCAGGATGAGTACAACCGATTTTTGGAAATATTTTCCGCCGATTATCCGGGCAAGAATTTCGGGACGGATATAACCATTGACGACCTGGAAGGTGACGCTCTGATAAAATATCTGGAGTACGATACCGTATATTGGTGGAATATGTTTCAGGCGGTAAAGGATGAGTTTAAGCTTACATATTTTTACATGATCGTGCCGAATGACGACTCAAGCGTATCTTATATCGTGGATGTCTGGAAGAGCCCAAAAGAAGACAATCCTGATGAAATGGTCGTATATTTTTCGGACTCGCCGGAGGAAAATGATCCTGAGGAAGTGCCCATTATGTGGAATACCTGGAAGCTCGGTGAGGAGCTGGACGAATTCCAGAAATGGGACAATGAGAACGGACGTACTTATTCCTACTATACTCCTGTGATCATAAACGGGGAGAAGATGGGTCTGATAGTCAGCGAGATAGATATAAGCGCTGTCAATTCCGCCGCGGCATGGAACGCGATCCTGCTGGGCGCGGTGGTTGCTCTGGTATACTTACTTTGCGGTGTTGGTATGTTTCTCATTATCAAGCGCCGTTATGTTAACAATATAACCAAACTGAACAATGCGGTGCATGAGTTCAGCGTTACCAAGGATTATCAGATAGCAGACAGGCTCAATCCGGCCTCCTGCACCTCGATAGAGATGGAAAGCCTGACTGCCCAGGTCGCTGAGATGATCCGTGAACTGAAGAAATATCTGGATGAATATTCAGAGGCGCAGTCACTGTATACCGATTCAAAGGCCCGTGAAGTGGTAGTCAACCAGCTGGCCATGAAGGATTCGCTGACGGGTTCCTACAACAAGACCGCTTACGACAGTATGTGCGGCAATATCGACAATCTGATCAACAGCGGCAATACCGAATTCGGTATCGCCATGATCGATCTGAACTACCTGAAAAAGATCAACGATACATACGGTCATTCCAAAGGAAATGCCGCTCTCATCAACCTTTACGAGCTGGTATGTGATATTTATCCCGCTGAAAATGTTTACCGCATAGGCGGAGATGAATTTGTCGCGGTGCTGGTAGGAAACAGCTTTGACAATGCCGAAAAGGACGAGGAGGCGTTCAGGCGCAGGATCGACGCGCTGTCAAAGGACGAGAGCTTAAAGCCCTGGAGAAGAACTTCCGCTGCCGTCGGTTTCGCCCGGTTCGACCCTGCTGTCGACAAGTCGATCTCAGATACCTTTAAACGGGCGGATGCCATCATGTATGAAAATAAAAAGGCCATGAAGGCCGTAAGAGAAGATTAAAGAAAAAAATGAGCCGGGGTGCAGTCCCCGGCTCTTATTATTCAGTGATTTCTCAGGCAATATCTTCCAGCTGCGCAGTATACAGGTGGAAATACGCGCCGCCCTTTTTCATAAGCTCCTCGTGAGTACCGGCTTCTAATATGCCGCCATCGTCGATATACATGATCAGGTCACAGCTTCGGATGGTGGAAAGCCTGTGAGCGATGATAAATGAAGTCCTGCCGTGAAGCATGGTCTCGAGACCCTGCTGCAGGGCCTTTTCTGTCTGTACATCTATAGAGGAGGTGGCCTCGTCAAGTACCAGGATCGAAGGATTCGAGATCAGAGTCCTGGCGAAGGATATGAGCTGCTTCTGTCCCTGGCTGAGGAGTGATCCTCTTTCCTTGACCTCAGTATCGTAGCCGTCGGGCATACGCGAGATAAAGCTGTCCGCGCAGACTTTTTCAGCGGCTTCCTTCACCTCGGCATCGCTTGCGCCAAGCTTGCCGTAAAGAATATTATCCTTAATGGTACCTGAGAAAATGAAGCTGTCCTGCAGCATGATGCCCATCTGGGAACGAAGGGAGTGCAGTGTAACTTTTGAGATATCCTGTCCGTCGATGAGCACCTGGCCGCTGTCAACGTTGTAGAACCTGGAGACCAGATTTACGATGGTGCTCTTGCCGGCTCCTGTAGGTCCGACGAGCGCCACGCTCATGCCGGGTTCAACGGTAAATGATACGTGATGCAGGATCTCTTTGCCTTCCTCGTAGGAAAAGCTGACATTTTTAAACTCAACCCTTCCCTCTATAGGAGGCATGACAGCGGCATCCGGAGCATCGTCGACTTCTACCTTCTCGCCCATGGTTTCGAAGATACGCTCGAGATAAGCCATGTTATTCAGGAAGTTGTTGAAGATATTGCCCATGTTCATGATGGGCTGCCAGAATCTGGAGGCATAGCTTGAAATGGCGATGATGGTACCGACAGTCTTCGCGCCCTGTCCGAACACGACCATTCCGAAGATGAAGATGGCGGCGCGGATGAGTACAGAGATCCCGTCAATACCGGGCCATACCAGGTTGTTGTAGCTGACGGCCTTCATCCAGGTCCTGCGGCAGTCATCAGCCAGTCCGGAGAAGATCTCGGCATTTTCATTTTCACGGGCGAATATCTGCGTGATACGCGCGCCTACTATATTTTCCTGCAGATAGGCGTTAAGGTTCGAGTTTTTGTTGGAAACCGTCTGCCAGGCCTTGCGCTGTTTCTGTTTGATCCAGAACATGAACACGGCCAGCACGGGTACGCCGCACATGACCACGAGCGACATCTGCACATCCACCATCAGCATGAAAATGACGATGAAGATCAGGTTAAAGGTCTCCAGGATCACGTTGATCAGACCGTTGGAGAGCATGTCGGACACGGAATTTACATAGTTGACGACACGGATCAGGATCTTGCCGTGAGGGCGGTCGTCGAAATACTTAAAGCTTAAGCGCTGCAGATGGGCGAACAGATCCTTGCGGATGTCATAGATGATGTGCTGCGATACCTTCGTCATGATACGCGAACGTATGGTGGTGAAAATGACGCTTACCACGAATACCGCGACCAGCAAGCCTGCCAGCTGCAGCAGGTAAGGAGTGTTTCCCTGCGGGATCGCTTCATCGAGAGCCTTACGCGTGATCATGGGCGAGAGCAGACCTGCCGCGCCGCCAACGGCGCTAAGCAGTATGGCCAGCCCCATCTTGCCTGTATATTTCTTTATGTACGCCGATGCCAGCAGCAGGTGCCTTAAGTCAAAGGGCTCATCCAGCCGCTCGTCCTGGCGGTAGGTGTTTCGTTGGTCAGCCATGATGTGGATCCTTTCTGTATTCTATAAAACCTCTATTTCCGTTTAGGGAACTAAATAATGTCCAACTGACAATATAACTAAGAAATCTCTTTATCCTACCGCCTCTAAACTCTCGCCTACCTGCAGTTCTACCAGTTCGCGGTAATACCCGCCCTTTGCGACGAGTTCATCGTGCGTGCCTTCCTCGATGATCTGCCCGTCCTTTAAGACGAGGATCTTGTCCGCGAATTTCGTGGTGGAAATACGCTGCGCGATGATGATCTTCGTGCAGTTAAAATCGAGGTCGCGCAGGGCGTGCTGTATATGCTTCTCCGTTTCCATGTCGACGGCCGAGGTGGTGTCATCGAGTATCAGGATCGAAGGCTCGATGGCGAGGGCCCGGGCCAGCGATATACGCTGTTTCTGCCCGCCGGAAAGACCCACGCCCCTCTCGCCTACTATAGTATCGTACCCCTCGGGCATCTTGAGGATAAATTCCTCTGCCGCGGAGTACCTCGCGAACTTGACTATTTCCTGTGCCGTCAGATGTGATACGCCGTACGCGATATTGCCTTCGATAGTATCGGAATAGAGCAGCACGTCCTGAGTGGCCAGGCCAATGTTTTTACGCAGATCTTCAAGCTTGTAGCAGCTTACGTCCACACCGTCGATCTTTACTGTACCGGCTGTCGGTTCATAAAACCTCGGGATCAGGTGTATCAGTGAAGTCTTGCCGCAGCCTGTTTCACCGATGATGGCTATGGTTTCGCCGGGTTTCGCGGTAAATGAGATGTCTTTAAGCACCGGAAGCTTGCCGTCCGAGTATTGGAACGACACATGATCGAACTCTATGCTGCCCCTGAAGCGTTCCGGATGCGACAGCGCGTCAGGCTTATCCACGATCTCGGGCTCGGAATAGTAGATTTCCATGACCTTGGCGGAAGCCGCATGGAACCGCTGGAACTCGTTCATGATATTGCCCATCTGACGCATGGGATTGGCAAGTGCCCATATCAGGCCGGAGAACGAAACATATTCGCCCATGGTGATCTGTTTGCTGATGATGAAGATGCCGCCTACGATCAACAGCACCACCGGCATCAGATTGGCAATGGATTCAACGTAAGGGTAGAAGGACAGCCAGGTAAAATGAGTATCGATATTGGTTTCGGCATAGTCTCTGTTGGCCTTATCAAACTTATCTTTTTCGTAGTCCTCCCGTGCAAAGGCCTTTACTACGCGGTTTCCGGAGATGTTTTCCTGAGCGTAGGTGTTCATGCCGGCGAGCTTCTCACGTAAGAGCGCGTGCTTGGGAGCCACAGTCTTTTTGAATTTGAATATGATGATGAAAATGAAGGGTGAGATGAGCAGCACAGAAAGCGCCAGTTTCCAGTCCATGATGAGGAAGTAGACTGCCGTTGCCCCGAAAAGCGTAAAGGATTCCACGATGCTTCGTGTGACCCAGGCGATATTGTGCCGGACGGCGTCCAGGTCGCCGGTAACTCTCGTCATAAGGTCACCTGTACGGTAAGTGCTGTAGAATTTCATGTCCTGACGCTGGATCTTGTCATACAGGTAATATCTGATCTTGAACAATGTGTACTGCGAAACATTCTCGTAGGCCATACAGTCAAGGTACACGATAGTCACGCGCAGCAAAGTAAGTCCTACCATAATGCCTATGTAAACATAGAAAGTATGAGCTTCTTCGCTGATGGCTTTGCCTTCGTCCTGTAAGGACATGAACAGATCGACGATCTTTCCGGAAAAAAAGGGCACTACAAGCTGCAGGACGTTATAAACCATTGTCCCTAAGATGGCGAAGATATACAGCCCGTGTTTTCCCTTCATGTTTTCCCACAGCCACTTCATGCGGGTGGTCTTGATATCACTCATATCGCTGACTCCTGTAAAAACAATAACCTTCATTTCCGATTGTATGTTATTATATTACTGTTTGCGGAAATCACAATGTATTATTTTGATATGAGGCATGGTGTTTCTTGCAAGCATATCAGAATGTGTTTTTTTATTGGGGGGTCAAAATTTGTATAAAATATTGATTGACAAGTTAGCGTTGACTATCTATAATGTTTTTGGTTAGTTATTGCTAACTAACATGTGGTACACAAAGGGCACGATGCATGACAAGACCTTGCCTTCGCGGATTTCTCGTGCGCTGCCTCGTGTATAACACTCGGCATGGAGGATTTTTATGAAAGAGGAATTTCTTGAGATCAAAGACCTGAAAAAGAGTTTCGGGACCGGAGAGGCCAGGCAGGAGGTACTGCGCGGCATGAACTTCACCGTAAAGAAAGGCGAGTTCTGTGTGCTGCTCGGACCTTCAGGCTCCGGTAAATCGACCCTGCTCAACATCATCGGCGGCATAGACACGCCGGATTCGGGATTTGTGAGCATAAACGGGGATAAATTAGAGGAGATGAATGAAGCACAGCTGACCCTCTACAGGCGCAAACACTTAGGATATGTTTTCCAGATGTACAACCTCATCCCTAACCTTAACGTGAAGGAAAACATCGAGGTCGGGGCGTACCTGTCCGACAAGGCGCTCGATGTCGAAGAAGTCCTGACAACGCTTGGGCTTCAGGATCACAAGTACAAGTACCCCAACCAGTTGTCCGGCGGGCAGCAGCAGAGGGTCTCCATAGGAAGGGCCGTTGTCAAGAATCCGGATATCCTCATGTGTGACGAACCGACCGGTGCCCTTGATTACAAGACTTCCAAGGAGATACTTGCCCTCATAGAGGATTGCAATAAAAAATACGGCAACACCGTTATCATGGTAACGCACAACGAGGCCATCAAAAATATGGCTGACCACGTGATCAAGCTAAGAGACGGCGTAGTCCGCCATAATGACATTAACGAAAGTAAGATCACTGCTTCCGAGCTTGAATGGTAAGGAGGATTCTGATGAAAAACCCATTGATCAAAAGGATTCCGAGGGAGCTTAAGTCTGACTGGCACAAGTACCTCGTTATCATCATTTTCATGGTAGTCATGATCGGCGTGGTTTCCGGAATGTACGTGGGCCACGACGGCATGCTTGAAGCCGTATATTCCGGCAGAAATGAGCTTAATCTTGAAGATGGCTGCTTCGAACTGGCAAAACGCGCATCGGAAAGCCTTCTTGAGGATATAAGCGGCGGAAATATGGCCGACGTAAGGAGCTATTATATCGATAAAGGCTTTAAGGAAGCGGAAAAGGAAGTCGCCCGCGCGGTCGAGGAAAAGCTTGCCGGGGAAGTGACCGCGGCGATCAGCGACGGCGTGCGTGCACAGTGCGAAGCGTTTGGGATCACGGACGAGGAGATGATCCGCGAGCAGACAGACGCGGCTGTCAGGGATAATTTTGACGCTGCCGTAAAGGAAGCAAGGGAATCGGATGAATTCAAGACTGCCGTGAGTGACGCGTACAGGGAAGCCCATGACAAGGTAACCGAAAAGGTTGACGAGGAATGGGGCAAGGTTGCGGACAGATACGGGTTGAACGATGCCTTCAAAACGGTTCCCGTTGACATATACGAGCATTTTTACAGGGAGGAATCCGAGGACAGCGATAACGATGGTACCGAGGACGCCATGGTGAGGATATACCGCAGCGACTCGTCCATAGACAAGGCCTCGTTTATCGCCGGACGGGCTCCCGAAGCAGACGGCGAGATCGCCATCGACAGGATGCATGCCGATAATCTCGGCATAAAGATAGGTGACAGCATTACCGTGGGCGGGCACAGTTTCAAGGTCGTAGGGCTGCTATCCTACGTGAATTATCTGACCTTGCACGAATCCAACACAGATCTGATGTTTGACGCCTTCGGCTTTGATGTGGCTATGGTCACGCCCCGCGCATTTGACTCTCTTGGTTCGAGGCTTCATTATAACTACGCTTTTAAATATATTGACGAGCCGGAAGACAAGGTAGAGGAAGCCGATCACTCCGGAAATTTACTCAAGGCGCTGATCACGCAGACTCTTGTCCATGACAATGAGATCAAGGATTATCTGCCCGAATATTTAAGACAGGCCAGCAATTTCGCGGTTTCCGATATCGAGGGCGACACTGCCGGCACTGCTATCCTGTGCTACATCCTCATAGGCGTGATCGCGTTTATATTCGCGGTCACGATCAGCAACACGATCGAAAAAGAAGCAACCGTTATCGGCACCCTGCGGGCTTCAGGCTACAGCAGGCGGGAACTGATAGTTCACTATATGTCCATGCCTCTCATTGTTACGCTCGTCGGCGCCCTGATAGGTAATGTACTTGGCTACACGGCCTTCAGAAATATCGCTGTGAACCTCTATTACGAGAGCTACAGCCTTCCCGCTTTTTACCCGGTATGGAGTTTCACCGCCCTGGTAAAAACGACTATCATCCCTCTGGTGCTCATGTTTTTCATAAACCTGATCGTTATAGTGAAAAAACTGCAGCTGAGCCCGCTTAAGTTTTTAAGACATGATCTTTCAAAGACAAAAAGGACAAAGGCCAGAAGGCTGCCGAGATGGTCGTTCCTTGGGCGCTTCCGGTTAAGGATCCTGTTCCAGAATATGCCCAATTACGCGATACTGATCTTCGGAGTCGTGTTCATAGAACTGATGCTGTGCTTCGCGTTCGGGCTGCCCGATTCGCTTGATCACTATGCGGACGAGGCTCCATACATGATGTTTGCCGATTACCAGTATATGCTCATGGACAGCACCGACAGTGACGGCAGCCCCCTTGTAACCAATGAGAAAAGCGCCGAAAGGTTTGCTGTCGTCTCGCTCATGTATCCTAAGGCCAAAAGCTCGTTCCGTATCGGCATGGGAAGCGGCGGCGATGAAAAAGTCACCGTTTACGGGATAACCGATGACAGTTCCTATGTCAGTCTCTTACGCAAAACCGGCGAAGGGGAAGTATTCATCTCCAGCGCATTTGCGTCAAAATTCGGATTGGCCGCGGGAGATACCATTACTTTAAATGAGGAGTACGAGAACCGGTCATACAGCTTCAAAGTGACCGGGGAAGTCGAATATGACGGTGGCATCGCGGCCTTTATGGATCATGAAAGCTTTAACAGCGTCTTTGACAAAGAAGATGATGACTTTTCCGGATACTTTTCACGCCGTGAGATAACGGATATAGACAACCAGTACATCGCGGCCGTGATCACCTCCGACGACCTTTTGAAGGTCACGAAACAGCTTGACCACTCATTGGGCGGGATCATCGATGTGTTCAAATACGCCCTCGTAGTCCTTGCCGCAGCTCTGATCTACCTTCTTGCGAAGATCATCATCGAGAAGAACGAGCAATCGATATCCATGGCGAAGATACTGGGATTTAAGAACGGCGAGATCGGATCACTGTATATCACGCCTACAGCCTTTGTTGTAATCCTGTTCTCCGTCATCGGATTCGGACTCGGTTATTACCTGATGCTCTGGATCTTCAAAGTATTTTTGCTGCAGATGGACGGTTATTTCGCGTTTTACATGACACCCGCGTCAATGGTGGGTTCCGTCCTCTTCCTGCTCATCGGGTACGCTTTTGTTTCCGTGATAGATTACTTGAGGATACGACACATCCCGACGGACGTAGCCCTCAAAAACGCAGAGTAAAAACGAAAGTTAAAAACCTTAATTAAATCTTAATCACCTTGCCTCTTTCTTCTTAATGCTCACGGTGGTATGATATTATAGCGAACGGCAAAGAAATGTGTCGTTCGCTATAATAATTTTTGCCAAAGAGAAGAAACAGGAGTTTTTGTTATGCATAACATTTTGATCTGTGATGATGATAAGGATATCGTCGGAGCGCTGAAGATATATCTGAATGATCCGGAATATGTCTTATATGAGGCATTTAACGGTGCTGAGGCGGTGGAAATGGTGAAAAATACCCGGATGGATCTCATACTGATGGATATCATGATGCCGGTCATGGACGGGATCACGGCTATGGCAAAGATCAGGGAGTTTTCCAATGTTCCTGTCCTGCTGCTGACCGCCAAATCCGAGGATTCGGACAAGATACTGGGCTTAAGCGTTGGTGCCGACGACTACATCACCAAACCTTTCAACCCGATGGAGGTGTGCGCAAGAGTTAAGTCGGCTCTGCGACGTTATCTCTATCTGGGCGGTGGAAATACTCAGCCGGAAGCTCTCATTATCGGCGGACTGGAGCTGAATGACCGCGCCAAGACCGTAACGTGTGACGGTACGCCGGTTTTACTCACACCCAAAGAGTACGAGATTTTAAAGCTCCTGATGTCAGAGCCGGGAAAGGTGTTTTCGCCGAAGCAGATATATGAGTCGGTATGGCAGGAGAAAGCCTTTGGAGACGAGAACACTGTTGCCGTGCATATCAGGCATATCAGGGAAAAGATCGAGATAAATCCCGCCGAACCGAGGTATATCAAGGTTGTGTTCGGACAGGGGTACGTGTGTCAGGGGTAAGATCATATATTACAGGAGATAGAGCATAAATGGGAAAGATATACAGGACTACGGCCGTAAAGGTCATTATTTTCATACTGTGCGTAACAGCTGCGGCCATGTGCGCGGCTGCAGGCATCGGGGCGGTCATTATGCATGATCTGGGATTTTATTCGGGGCTGCCCATGCAGGATAACTATAAACGTTTTGTGAGCGATATGGTCATCAATGACTGGGAAGAGCTCATAAACAGCGGCATCGCGGATGAAAATGAGGACGGGACAAAGGTTTTCCGTAACGATACCGGAAATCTGGTCTTCAAAGCAGTCGCGGCGGATGATGACGGTGAGGTGCTTTTCAGGACTAAGAACGTTAAAACGCGTCTGGAGCCCGGGCTTTCGATAATCTATACAATAGAGATGTACGATATGGGAACCGGCAGCGGCCGTTACTATATCAGATCGATCAGTTCTGACTACTATGACTGCGACTATGAGAGTTTCGGATCGCGGGAGCTTATCACGTATACGCTTGAAGCAGGTTTTGAGTGTACTTTTCCCTGTATGGATATCTATGCTCTCGATTACTGGCTGTTTTATTTCGGCTATCAGTTAAAATACGCGATATACTTTATCGCCATATTCTTCGGATTACTGGCATTTACATGGTTTATACTTCTGATGTGCGCCAGCGCAAGGCGCAGGGATGATGAAGATCTGCATCCGGGCATTTTGACCAAAGTACCGTTTGATATAGTACTTGCGGCATATAGCTGTATTACCGCGTTTACGGTGCTGGTTGCGGATAAACTGGAAGGACTGGGGTCATCGGATCTGTATGATGCCATATTGTTGCTTATATGCGGAATCTTCCTGCTTTCACTTACACTGGGGCTGTGCATGGATATTGCCGCCCGGATAAAACAGAAGAGTATTTTTAAAAACACTGTCATATACAGGTGTTGCGGGCTTTTGGGCAAATTCGTCATACGACTCGTCTACCTTTTTGTAAAGCTGCCGTTCGTGTGGAAAAGCGCGTTGATCCTCTTCGGGATCATATGTCTGGATGCATTGGGGATCGTGGCTGCCCTGGCGGCTTCATCCGGAGTGCGGGGACTGGCGGTCTGGTTTTTGCTAAGCCGCGCGGTATTTGCGATAGTGGTTATCGATCTGGCTGTCAAGCTGAAATCCCTGCAAAAGGCGGGAGAGGAGATGGCCGGAGGCAACTTGGGTTATGTCATAGATACTAAGGGTATGCCGTCCGATCTTAAGACTCACGCGCAGAATCTGGCGGGTATCTCTTCCATACTTCAGACAGCCGTTGAACAGCGGTTAAAGAGCGAACGCATGAAGACCGAGCTGATCACGAATGTTTCACATGACATCAAAACTCCGCTTACTTCTATCATCAATTACGCCGACCTCATGAATGCTGAAAAGTGTGATAATCCGAAGCATGCGGAGTACTGTGAGGTGCTGATAAGGCAGGCCGGAAAGCTGAAAAAACTCATAGAAGATCTGGTGGAAGCTTCAAAGGCATCTTCAGGGGTGCTGGAGGTAAATCCCGAGCCCTGTGACGCAGCCCTTTTTGTTACACAGGCCGCGGGAGAATATGAAGAGAAACTTCGGGCAGCGGAACTGACCCTGATACAGAAACTACCTGAAGAACCTGTTACGATCATGGCGGATGGAAGGCGCATGTGGCGTATATTTGACAATCTGATGGGTAATATCTGTAAATATTCGCAGCCCGGAACGAGAGTTTACCTGGAACTTGTAAAAGACGGGGAAATGGCTCAGTTTACATTTAAAAACACATCACGCGATATCCTGAACATCAGTGAGGAAGAGCTGATGGAGCGCTTTGTAAGGGGCGATGTCTCGCGAAATACCGAGGGTAACGGCTTAGGGCTCTCCATAGCAAAGAGCCTGGCCGAACTGCAGGGCGGGTGGCTGCGCCTGGACATCGACGGCGATCTGTTCAAGGCGATATTAAGATTCCCCTGTGTGAATAGATCACTTTTGCTTGATGCAGCTGTCAGAATATGATATCATCAATGAAAGGCGAGGATAAAAAACGCTTTTGAAATAAAGACGGAAGCGGAGTTGCAGAAGGGGATAAAAATATGGCAGAAATCAATTATAAGAGTCTTTTTGAACATATGCACCCGGATTTCTTCGAAAAGGAGCATATCCGCAATATCCCCGGGGGTGAGGTTTATTCGGAGATGGTGTTGGATCCGTCCTCTTTCGATAGCGGCATATATGGAAAACAGTTTGCGGATAATATTACTTTTGGCAAATATAACGGCGATCTGACCGAACTGCACGATGCGGTGGAAAAGGTCATCCCTCACTGGATACCCTTCTTCACCGAAGCATCGGAAGTATACTGTGGCTACGTAGACGGGCACATCGCCAGCTTCTGTATGATCGAGGATATGGGAACTTACGAAGAAAACGGCGTAACCTGTAAGATCGGCGGTCCGGGCTGTGTGGGTACTCTGCCGGAGTTCCGCAATTTGGGAATAGGGCTTTCGATGGTCAGAGATGTCACGCAGATCTTCAAAAAAAGGGGCTATGACCTAAGCTATATCCACTATACCGGCGTCCCGCAGTGGTATGCGAAGCTCGGTTACAAAACAGTCCTTACCTGGGACCGGAAGGGCATACTGTAAAAATATCGTATTTAGGCTGACTCTTTTGAAAGGAGCGTGGGAACGAGGTATGGGAGAAATGATAAGGAAACTGCCCATCGGGGTGCAGGATTTTGAACGCCTGAGAAAAGA
Organism: Lachnospiraceae bacterium; assembly: GCA_024698555.1. Lineage (GTDB taxonomy): Bacteria > Bacillota > Clostridia > Lachnospirales > Lachnospiraceae > RUG11977. The sequence continues at coordinate 495 of JAILRI010000202.1, read as the reverse complement.
TGGATTTCTTTATGTTGACAAAACTGAATATATCTATCGTCTTGCACAGAGCGAACAGAGCTATTTTTTAAGCCGCCCCAGGCGCTTCGGTAAGAGCCTGCTTCTTTCGGCCTTAAGGTCGTATTTCGAAGGGCAGAAGGATCTGTTTAACGGCCTTGCGATAGAAACGCTTGAGGGGAACGGCCCGGATTCCTGGCAGAAGTATCCCGTGTTTTATTTTGATTTCAATAAAAAGAATTTCAGGACCGATACCGCGTTGGAAGAAGTTTTGGTATCTCACCTTAAAGAATGGGAGAGAATTTACGGTGAGGAATATAAGGAATGCCCGCTTGAAGAGCGCTTCCAGAAGCTCCTTGTCATGGCTGCGGAGCAGACAGGGAAGAATGCGGTCGTCCTCGTCGATGAATATGACAAGCCTCTCATCGAAGCGGCGGATCCCGTAAGGACGGAACACAACAAGGCAGTATTCAAGGGGTTTTTCAGTACCCTGAAGAG
>JAILRI010000162.1 GCA_024698555.1 Lachnospiraceae bacterium | reverse complement strand
CCAGATTTGCTATGCACAGAGTGGTCTCGGTCTGTCCGAAGCCTTCCTTGAGCTTGATACCTGTAGCTTCAAAGAATTTGTTATATACCTCTTCGTTTAAGGCTTCACCTGCAACCGTAGCATACTCGATGGAGCTTAAGTCGTACTTTGACAGATCCTCTCTGATCAGGAACCTGAATATCGTAGGCGGCGCGCAGAAGGTCGTGATATGGTATTTCGCAAACATCGGAAGCAGATCCGCCGCATTGAAACGCTTGAAATCATATACGAATACCGCCGCTTCGTTCATCCATGCACCGTAGAGCTTGCCCCAGAGAGCCTTGCCCCAGCCGGTATCGGAAACGGTCAGATGTATGCCGTCGGGATTGACCCTGTGCCAGTACTTTGCGGTCACAAAATGCCCCAGCGCATATTTATAGCTGTGTGTCGCGATCTTCGGATATCCTGTGGTCCCCGAAGTAAAGAACATGAGCATGATATCATCGCCTGAAGCCGCCGCAGCGCCCTCAGGTCTGGGGAATCTGTCGGAACAGGCTTCGATCCCTTCGTCGAAGCTTTCCCAGCCCTCTCTGGTCGTATTGACAATGATCTTTGTTTTAAGTGAGGGCGATTCTTCCATCGCCAGTTCTACCTGCTCGGGCACGCCGTCCTCGGGCGTCGCCACGATAGCGCTCACACCCGCCGCGTTGAAACGGTATTCGAAATCATGCTTGACCAGCTGGCTGGTTGCGGGAATCGCTATAGCGCCCAGCTTATGCAAGGCTATGATCGAGATCCAGAACTGGTAATGGCGCTTGAGTACCAGCATTACGCGGTCACCCTTCTGTATTCCCAGCGATCTGAAATAATTGGCGGCCTGAGAGCTCATCCGGCTGATGTCCTGGAAAGTGAACACACGGTCCTTCTTATCATCTCCGACCCACAGCATAGCCGTCTTTAAAGGATTCTTTTCCGCCATGGCATCCACTATGTCATAAGCGAAATTGAAATGATTGTCATGCTTGAATTTGATCTCCTTGAGCAAGCCGTTCGCGTTGATCTTGCATGAAACAAATTTCTCATATACCGCGCCTGTTTCGGGTTCATCCACCATAACATCTTCGGGAACCCAGTTAGTACCGTTCCCGGTACTTGCGGCAAATGTATCGCCTCTTTCGGGGTGCATGATGACAGTAAAGAACTCGCAGTCCTGTCCGCCGATCGCCATTTCTCCATGAGGCGTATTTGAATCAAAATAAATAACATCGCCGGGATACAGCGTTTCTACCCTGTTTCCGAACTGATGGCGCATCATTCCCTTTGTGATGACGCTTACCTCATGTCCGTCATGTACGTGAAGCTGCATGGGCTCATTCAATACGTCCGGATCAAAAGGCAGCCTGCAGAAGAAAGGCTCGCCCATCTTATTTTTGAAATTCGGTGCCATAGAAAGATACTCGCAGGCTTCATTACGCGCGATAGGTACACCCTTGCCCCTTCTTACTATGGAATATGAAGTCAGTTTCGGACTTGACCCCTGCAGGATATCCGCGATATCCACATCAAATTTCTCCGCGCATTTGTAAATAAATGAAAATGAAAAATCAACCTTGCCTTCCTCAAGCGCCAGATAATCATCCACTGTCATACCGGTGGACTCTGCCATCTCATTGACCGAGATACCGGACAACTCGCGCATTTCCTTGACACGTGCAGCCACATCCTGTAACGAATTCTTGACCATACAAATCTTTCCTCCTGTGATAAATGTAATGATCTCCCTGTCCGACTATAGGAGACTCCTCACCCGGCTTAACAATGCCTTTTCAGGTGAGCTTATCAAAACCGCCCTTTGCCGCTTCTATAATGAATTTCCGGCAAAGGATGCCACGTGCAGCCATAAAGAAGAGACAGATGAAATAAAAAAGTCCCAACACAAGCCGCACACCTGCATTGAGACGAATAATCAATATATCCGCGGTACCACTCAACTTGCATCCGCAAAGGGATGCCACCTCATCGGACTCTATCAAGCCCTGTGCATTAACGCAGCCTCACGGGAAAAACCTACTTACGTAAACGCTTTCAGCCCTCCGGCTCGGAAGTGATGGGCTCTGCGCGATCAAGAATCTCCGGTTCTCAGCAAATACACCGGTTCTCTGTAAATTCATCCTGCGCTGCCGTCTTCGTCACAGCCTTTACTCCAAAGGAACACTCTGTTCCTTTAAATCATTAAACATATACTATCACAACCAAAGCATATGTCAATAGTTTTTTATAAAAAATAATAAATCCTGAAATAAGTGCTATCCTACCAGAGTCAGCAGCCTGTCAGCAATCTTGTCCGCCATGTAAAGCTTGTAGGTAAACCTGTCAAGCTGCAAAGGCACGCTGTAATGGAACTCTTTTACGCCTTCGGCAGTCGCGATAGCAAAAAACACTTCCCCCGGAACACTGTCGGCGTTGTTCGGATCGGCGTTACCGAAGCTTCCCGTGATCCCGATACCGATATCGGATTTATACGCGGCGCGGCAGGCCTTGGCCATATCCACAGCTGTCTCTATGGAATAAACTCCGTATTTTTCGATAGTTTCGGCAGGAACGCCCTGCATGATCTTACCCTCATTGCTGTAAGTCACAAAAGCGCCCTTTAGTATCGCTGAAGCGCCTTCCGTATCGGTAAGCAGCGATGCCACCTGTCCGGAGGTGCAGCTCTCCATGGTCGTAATGGTAATATTCTTCTCGATCAGCAGCTTCGTGATACGTTCATATTTGCCATGAACGGAAGATTCCAGTTCAGTATTCATTCAGATCATCACCCCGTTGGTTTTTAATGCCGGAACAATATATTTCAATCCTGAGACCCCTGAACAAACTCAACCTCCTGGGGAACATCATCGATCTGCCAGTTATCGGTCCAGGGAGCTTTCCCGCTCTTAAGCCTGAGTCTTTCGGACGGGTATCCGGCCAGTACCAGCTTCTCACGGATCGCAGCCGTTTCTTCGTCCTTCTTGGATCCTTTTCTGATTTCTACCTCAGTCTCGGGAGCACAGTTATACCATATCCATCTCGCATCCGGAACAGTCAGCCTGATGCATCCGTGGGAAACATTGGTTCCCAGCTTTTTGTAGCTTTCGGTATAGGTAGCAGGATCCTTTGCGGTATACAGTATAGAGTGGAAATAGATCCTGCCTGTGATAAGGCTCCAGTATTGAGCGTAGGATGTAGTATTATTGAATAACGCGTATCTTACGCGGTAACTCTTCATCTTGAATGTTCCGGTAGGCGACTGTGAAGAATTTGCCCCTGAGGAACAAAGCATGTACCTGACGGGAACAGTATACTTGCTTTCTTCGTCTTTGGTATATGCCATAACCACCTGATGATACAGATCCACAACTATACGGTAAGTCCCGGCCTCGGGGAATGCTTCGGGATATCCGTAGATACCGTTATCTCCCACCAGTTCCTCAAAACTCATGGAAACAGAAGGCGCCAGTTCTTTAAAGCTCTTTTCCTTCGTCACTTTTGAACTGTCCTTGTCCTTCTTATCTTTCTTCCCTATGCCTTCTTTTTCGGATTCTTTTACACTATCTTTTTCTTTATCCTTACCGGTCTTTTTTTCGTTTTCCTTATCTGTATCCGTGCCGTTCTTTGTTTCGGCATCCTTCTTCCCGTAACTTTTTTCCGAAACGGTATCCGTTGTGACTTTTTCCTTCGCACCTTTCCCGGAATCCACAGTCTTTGCCTGAGTAATGTTTTTAGCTTCTACCCCGGCTGAAGTATCCATCCCGTTTGTCTTTACGGAATCTGCGGCTTCATCCGAAGTATTATCTATGATCTTTGCCGCGTTTGCAAGAGCCGGGGTAAGCTTTTGTGTATCCTCTTTCCCCGACTGTTCAAGCCCCTGCAGGATCAAAACCTCATCCTTCTCCTCTTCATACACACCGGGCCGCGCCGCTTCAGCGCTATCCTCAGTCAATTGAACCGGCACCACCTGTTCTGTATCTGCCCTGTCGGCATTCACTGCTTCTTTGACAGAGTCAAACGGAACCAGTACCGGAGTAGTCTCATCCAGGATCGAGGAGTAGTCCTTTCTTGATGTCATGCAGCCGGTAAGCATGAACACGGCCAGCAGACATATCACTATTGCCCTCTTCATATGGTCATCTCCGAAAGTTGTTCAAAATCACACTCATTTTAACATCATTATTCACATTTTGCAAGTTAGTATTCAGAACTCCCATCCCGCGTTCATGGGAAAAACTACCAGAAGCTCTTTACTTCCGCCTTATTGTAATAGAATGAGATGATCTGTTCATAACTGTAACCTGCATCAGCCATGCCTCTTGCCCCTGACTGGCTCATCCCGATCCCGTGACCCCAGCCCATGCCGACAAAGCGTATGGTTCCGGCTTCAGGTTTATTCGCGGGAACGTTGAAAAAGTTATCACTGGTGATCAGGATATACTGACCGGCATTTTGAGACAGCTGCTCAGTCCCGTCCTTTGTTATCGCGTAACAGTTCCTTAAGTACTCCTGTACGCTTCCTGCTTCGCCTCTTAACGTCACTATATCTGCGCGGGACGAGTTATCTATGATCCGGCATTTTGTATCCGGAAGTCCGAAAATACTTTTCAGTTTGGAGCCCGTGATAGTTTTTGTACCGTTTGTTCCCTTGACCTTAGCGGAATAGATCCGGCCCGACCGGGTATTGATAAGCGGTGTTACCGAGATCACCTTTCCCACATCAAAGCCTGCGCCTGCAAGCTTTTCGGACACACTTCCCACAGAATAATCTATCACCCACGGTTTTTTCTCGGGGTACTTTTCAAAGAAATCGAAAACTCCCGAATAAACATTGCTTTTAATCCCCCACACATCAACGATGGAATCTGTGGCCCCTCCGCTGGTCGAAAAATAGAAAGCGTCGACAGCTTTTCCGTCTTTGGAAACAATTTTGCCCAAAGTGGTACTGACCGCCTCATACGCTTCCTTTGTTTCACCGCCGACTCCCTTATAAACCTGCGAGGCTGTCGTATCAACGATCTTGTATGGATTGGTAAGGGAACTGTCAGCGACAAACCCGGCTTTTACATATGCGTAGCTGCGGCTGCAGCATGCCTGTGCTTTCAGTGCTTCAGTTCCCCATGTGTTGTTCATTTCACAAGTCACAACACCGAGCAGATAGGATTCTATATTGATAATATTGACCGCGGTGAGCGTCGCCGCGCCATTATACCGCCCTATTTCGATCCTTCCGCGGTATGAACGTGTTCCCAGTGAAAGGGAATATATGCCGTCCGCAGGTTCTGAGGCCTTGAACTGGGGAAAACCGCCCGAAATACTGCCATCGATCAGAAATTTTATATCGCTTCCCACAACTTTTACCAGTCCCGCAGAGGAAGATATTTTTTCAAAATCACGGGCATTGTCCGCGTAAGCCCCGGAAGAAAAAGAATTATAAGATGCCGAGGTCACATAGCACAGCCATTTTTCACGCCCCGCGTAAACAGGTACGGCATCCGCGCCGCCCGTGGCATATATATTGCAGGCATTCCAAGCCTTCGCGAAGGTCGGATAGATATTCTTTTCACGCAGATATGAGCCCTTATCCGCCGTAAAACTAAAACCGTTTACCGAATTCAGCTCCACATCGCCCTCGTATTTATCGTCCAGGCAGTATCCCATGAACATACGGGTATTGTATATGGTGATCGAAGCTTTATCCTTGTAAAGAGCCGCCAGTCCTACCCTGATATCAGTCATGGCCGCGGCTTCAGCCTTGACAGAGGGGAGCCCGGACACTCCCAACGCCCACATCATAACACACAACAAGAAAGCCATGGATGACCTGCAAGCCCTGATCCATGATCCGTTTGGCCTGTTTCTGTGTTTTCCGGCCGTTTCCGTCCTGCTTTCCTGCTGTTTCATGTCAAAAATTCCGTCACTTGATAAACATAGCATCCCCGAAGGAAAAGAACCTGTATCGTTCCTTTACCGCCTCGCGATATGCCTCCAGAACATGTTCCCTGCCGGCCAAAGCCGATACCAGCATGATCAGAGTAGATTCGGGAAGGTGAAAATTCGTTATCAGGCAGTCACATATCCTGAACTCATAGCCGGGATATATAAAAATATCGGTATCTCCACTGCAGGGACTGATATACGCATTATCTTCTTTCTCGCTTTTTCCCGGCCTCATGCCGCAGCAACCGGTATCTGCGTTTTCTCCTATGTTCTCTTCCACGCCTCCTTCTATGCTTCTTTCCGTGATCGTGGTATCCACATATTTCCCGCTTGCCGCGGCTTCCACCGTCCTGCAGCTGGTAGTACCGACACATATGACACGGTGTCCCGTTCTTTTGGTACGGTTTATTATATCAGCAGCTTCCTGCGGAACTACGAAATATTCACTGTGCATTTTATGATCGAGAATGTTGTCTTCCTTGACCGGACGGAAAGTGCCCAGTCCCACATGCAGCGTAACCTCGGCAATTTCCACCCCCATATCCCTTACCTGTTCCAAAAGCTCTCTGGTAAAATGCAGTCCTGCTGTGGGTGCCGCAGCCGACCCTTCAAATCTGGCGTAAACCGTATTATATCTTTCCGGGTTTTCCAATTTGTGCGTGATATACGGCGGCAGAGGCATAGTTCCCAATTTATCGAGCAGTTCCTCAAATATGCCTTCAAACTCGAACCTTACTATACGATTGCCGTCATCCTTGACTTCTTCTATCTCACCTTTAAGGAGACCACCTCCGAAACTGACCCTGGCTCCTGCCCTGAGCTTTTTTCCCGGCTTAACGATAGCTTCCCAGCGGTTTGCGTCCAGTCTTTTCAATAACAGGACCTCTATAGGCGCCTTTTTTTCCGTGTCAGCAACGGTCTCCTCCTTACCAGAGCTTTGATCGAATGCTCTGTCCGGACTCTGCCCCATCAGCCCATTCTGCTGCGTTTCCCTCGTCCCTATAAGCCTTGCGGGAATTACTTTCGTGTTATTGATGACCAGGCAGTCACCCTTCTCCAGATATTTTAAAATGTCCGTAAAATGCCCATGGGTGATCCCGCCGCCTTTCCTGTCAAGCACCATAAGCCTTGATGAAGACCTGTCCGTAAGAGGATCCTGAGCAATGAGTTCCTCCGGCAGTTCATAAAAATAATCGCTTTTTTTCAGTGTAAAAGTATCCATAACCGCATCCGTTAACAAATATTTAGTCCGATATTGAGGTGGTTTCCTGAACTATCTCCCAGTTTTTCCACTCTATGTTTACAGTTTTGCCTCCTCTGGCCTTAAGTCCCGTGATCTTTCCGTTCTGCCATGCCGCAGGCAGTGCCGGAAGCAGCTTTATCTCTCCTTCATGGCTCTGCATGAGCATTTCCGCGATCCCCGAAACCAGGCCAAAATTGCCGTCTATCTGGAAAGGCGGATGGTTGTCAAACATATTCGGAAGCATGGATTTCCTGAGGAGTTCATAAATATTTTCCAGACACCAGTCGCCTTCCCCGAGTCTGGCCCACAGATTGATGATCCATGCCCTCGACCAGCCGGTATGTCCTCCACCGTGGGACAGCCTGCGTTTCAGAGTTTCTTTGGCGGCATCTAGCAGCTCGTCCCTGTTGTCATGATCAAATAATTCTCTGCCGGGATAAAGAGCGAACAGATGTGAAATATGCCGATGTCCTATTTCAACCTCTTCATACGGCAGCGCCCATTCCTGCAGCGTTTTGTTCGCTTCGATCTTAGGCTTGGGCAGCCTGTTCAGGATATTTTTATATCTTTCTGTCTCATCCTCTTCGAGCATGCCGGTTTCAATAAGTCCCGTAAACAGCTCGTATAAAATCTGAGCGTCCATGGAGGCTCCTTCACACAGATTTCCGATTTCCCAGTTCTGATTCTTATATGAGTTTTCAGGAGACACCGTAGGCGACACCACCAGTTCTCCGTTTTTATTTTCGATCAGTGTATCTTCAAAGAAAAGCGCAGCCTCTTTAACATAGGGCAGGTATTCTTTCATGAATTCCTTATCGAGGGTATATCTGTAGTGTTCTAATATATGCAGGCAAAGCCATGCAGCCCCCATCTGCCAGTAACTGGCCGAAATGCAGATATCCTGAGGCGCGCAGTCTCCCCAGATATCCGTGTTGTGATGAGCCATAAATCCCCTCGCGCCGTACATTTCTTGGGCAACCTCACGTCCATGAGGCGCCATTCTTTTTATATGCTCAAACAAAGGCTCGTGCATCTCGGACAGACCTGTTTTTTCCGCCGGCCAGTAATTCATTTCGGTATTGATGTTTATGGTATATTTACTGTCCCAGGCAGGCGTAAAGCTCTCATTCCAGATTCCCTGAAGGTTCGCGGGAAGACTGCCGGGACGGCTCGAAGCTATCAGCAGGTATCTTCCGTACGCGAACGCGAGGTTGATCATTCCTGTATCTTCAAGTCCTTCTTTGATACGCTCAAGTCTCAGATCCGTGGGAATATCCGCTTTATCTTTCGCTTCGAGTTCAAGCACGCACCTGTTCATGAGTTCCGATACGTCAGCCACGTGACGTTCCCTTAACTTCTCATAGCCCAGTTTTTCGGCATCATCAAGAGTCTTCACCGCGTCAGAAACATAGTCTTCGCAGTAAAAGCTGGTCTGTGAGGCAATAATGAGTACCGTATCGCCATCCGTATGCAGAGTGCGTCCGACAATATAGGGATTGCCGCTTACAGCACGAAGGACCATGCAATAGCTTACGCCTCCGGCGCCGGTACTTCCTTCCATACATAGGGTGTTATCGTTCATTCTGTAGATTTTCTCACAGAATCCTCCGCGATCCATGAACATGCGCAGAGGCGCGCCTGAGGCATGTATGACCATGACCCTGTCGGGGTTTGATATAAAGCTTTCCCTTTCAAAGAATATATCATCCTTCGTATAGCTTACGGTATGAATACCGTTCCCGATATCAAGTTCCCTGCGGTAATCTGACAGCGGTTCTATCTCCTTAAGCACAGGATTCCAGTATTCCCGTATACCCAGCATATCTATGCGTTCATGCCCTTCAGGCATGATGAACAGATCGCCCAAAGGTTCATAATGGCTCTGATAATCAGGAATTCCTGCCATAGCCTCATCCGCCAGCCTTTCAGCCTCGCTGATCCTGCCGTCTCTGATCAGTTCCCGGATCTTGGGTATGACTCTTTTCGCGTCCGGATTGATACGGTTGCGGAATCCTCCCCACCATACACTGTCATTATTCAGCTGAAATCTGTCTACAAGCGTTCCTCCGTAGCACATCGCAGCCATAAACCCGTTTCCCAAGGGCAGCGCCTTATTCCAATCATCGGCAGGTGCCTCATACCATAATTTATCCATTTCCAGCCTCCTGATGCTCCGTTGCTTCCTACACTATCATTTCCATTCCGGTCTTCTGCGGTACAAACCCCAATGACTCATAAAATCTCACCGCGCCCGGATTGCAGGTCCACACATTCAGAGTTACGTTATAAAAACCGTTCTCCCTCGCATAATCCAGAACATGTCTGAAAAGGGCCGTTCCGACATGTTTTCTTCTGGCCGCCTCGTCCACACAGATATCGTCGATATAAAGTGTTCTGATATCCGTCAGCACCGCGCTGCCGACCTCCTGCTTATGAATACAGAAAGCATGCCCCAGGACTTGGTCTTCCTCATCAACGCAGACAAAAACCGGTGTCTGGTCGTCATCGATGATCTTTTCCAGTTCCTTAGCATCGTACTTTGTAGCAGGTCCCTTGAACAGGTCAGGCCGCCCGTTATGATGAACCATATCCACCTGCAGCAGAAGCTTCAGAATAGCCTTTATATCCTTTGAAACCGCCCGTCTTACCCGCATGTGATCCTCCTAATAATAAGCTCATGCTCATGCCTGATGGCAAAATCCGCAAGTACCGTCGCATGATGTACAATTATTGTAAACAATACAGTCGGTATCATACATATACCTCAACATCCACATACAGCCGCTCTTTCTTCGACTGCCCTGCCTCCCCCGCGAACACGAATTTACCGTGCCCCCGCACTGAGACCACGTCGCCTTCCTTGAGAGTTTTGGACGTTGAAATACACTCCGCGCCGTTGATATACACGCTAGACTGACTGATAAGCTTTACCGCCTGCTCCCTCGAGAGCCTGTAGAGTTTCGCTATGACCGCGTCCAGACGGTTGGAGCTGACTATCAGCCGCTGCCTCTCCCTGCTGGGCTTCACATCCTCAGGTATCGTCTCACATACCGAAACCTTCACATGAGTGTGTTTTACGTATTCCAGATTATCTGCTATATAATCCGCGATATCCCTGTGCACGAACGCATAGGCCCGGTTATCCTTTATCAGTATATCGCCTGTCTTCTCTCGTTGCAACCCCAGTCCAAGCAAGGCTCCCAGAAAGTCCCTGTGCGAAAGAGCGTCAGCAAACTTTTCCTGTACAGGCTTTATCTCGAGCAGACTTATGGGAAACGGCTCCTCATATCCGCACAGCTCCCTGTCCCCGAAGCGTATCATGCGCCTCTCGCACTCCTCAGCCCCGCCAAAGTCTTCATTCGCCACAAAATTCAGCTCACGCTTCATGCCCGCATATACTGACAGCTCCTGCATATTACAAAAGTCCGTATACGTATACGCGCAAGTCTTTTCCGCCCGCTCGGCCAGCTCCATGAGCCTTCGCCCGAAATCAATCCCACCGGACATTTCCGCATCTCCTGTCACTTAAGCTCAACTCCGCATAGCCTATTCAGAGCATTTCACCCTAAACAGTCATCCTCCATCGTCCATAACTACTCTGCCATGCTGATTTGTTCCAATACATATTCCTTAAACCTGGGCAGGCTGAATTCGATATACCCATGCCCCTTGACGTTAATAATGCCTCTGTCAACCAGCCTGTTCTTATAATTGTTCAGGCTCTGGGAAGAACAACCGATCTCATTCCTGATATTTGAAATACTGCCGCTATCCGCTCTGACCATTGCTTTGCAAAGTATTATATCACTTTCAGACATATCCTGCCATATTTTATCATAAGCTCCCTCGGCAAGTCTGGCATCATACTCATCCAGAATATCCTTAAATGAGGCATCCGGCTTCTTCATTCTTCGTTCCCAAAGCAAATATCCCAGCAGCTGGAATCCGAATGAATAGCCCTTTGTTAATACGGCCATATTCTCGCTTTCTTCCTTGCTTATCTTAAATACCTCTTTATAGGCATTACGCATCAATGTATAGTTTATCGGTTCAAGAACGATCCTGGGCGCCCTGGTCAGGAATGTCAATGTTTTTGAATTGATCACGCTGTAAATATTCTGGGGTAGCCCGGTCATGATCAGATAGACCGGATAATCAGTCCTTAAGAAAATAGAAAACAGGCTGCCAAACCGCTTCATCTCTTCACTGTTTACAGCCTCATCTATTGCGATCAGCAGCTTCTTTTTTGCCTTCCTGACCACATCAAGCATTTTCCTGATGGCGGTTGAAATATCCGATACTGGCTCTGACTTTTCTATGGACGCGCCAATCCCCAGCAGTGAAAAATCAAGCTTCAGATCCAGAAACTTACGCTTCATCATTGGATGGTCATAGAGTCCCCCGGCCCACTCTTCTACCAGATCACCGTCAATGCTCAGGTTCAGTATAACGAAATCTCCCGTAGCTTCAAGCTGCCTCTCTATATCAGTCATCATTACAGTCTTTCCGCAGCCTCGTATGCCTGTAAGCATATATATCTGGTTTGATGGCATCTCATCACAAAAATCTTCAATGATCTTATTCTTCTGCATCAGACGATCGATATACAAATGGGGAACCTTCCCTGAAGAAAGTATAAACGGATTACCCTTCGACATTTTCGACTCCTTTTTTGCGCCTTACATTTATTTCCTGATCACATATTTATTTAGGGATAAAGTATTTATTTGTATTTATATATATACTTTTTCGTTTATTTGCATTTATTTATGTATATTTCCATTTATTCACATTTATTACTTTTATTTCTGTTTATTTCTGTTTATTTCGCTTTATTTTATAATAATCTCCTGACATTGTCAATGTGCTTTCAAATGTAAAAAAGTTTTGTAATAATAGCAAATCAAGTAGGAGGCGGCTAGCCACCTCCTACTCGGTGCAATCGGACACCTCGCGAACCTTCAGTTCGCTCGGTGACCGTTCGCTCGGGGCAGTTCCCTGGAAGCAAGCTTCCGGAACTGTCCTCTCGCTTATCGCACAAACAAGGCAGCCATCATCCGTTGCCGGGGTAATAGCTGCCTTGATACCGTCAACTGTACATCGCGATCTCGGCAGAATCCATGAACTGGCACATAGACAGGTTAAACTTCCTGTAATCCGCCTCGGAAAATTCTTCATTGACCGAAAGCACCGACACCTTCACATGGTCAGTCTGATTGTAAAATGTGATCTGCACCGGAACCTCCAGTATCTTGGACTTGCCGCGTACTCCCAGCCATCCGGACTCTTCGAGATTCATGATCTCCTCGGTGTTCTTAACTTCAGGGAAAGACTCTTCATACGCGTCGCCCATTTTAAGCTCCGGCGCCTCTGTGTACTCCCATATCAGAGCGACCGCAGCGCAGATCTGGTGCCATCCCACCCTGTAGGTTAAGCTCCACTCCGAATACAGCCATGTCAATTCCTCTTCGATCTTCTCAACTCCCAATAACTTCATAGTGTTCCACCTCCTTCACGTGAAAAAGTTTAGCACTAAATGCCTCGTATTTCAATAGTTCGATCCTGCAGTAACTGTTCACCTGAACAACTTGTCAAGAAATGCAGAACACGGCATACAGCGGAACCGATTTGATATTATTTTCAAAGCCGAAATTCTTCTCGGAAATCCTGATCGAGTAGGCGGGAGCGAATAGCCTTACATAATCATTCAGGCTGGCCGATCCGGTATTTCTGCCGCTCTTTACCTCTATAGGTATGATTTTCCCCGATAACACAGTAACGAAGTCAACCTCCCTTGTTCCCTTGTCATTGCGCCAATAATACGGATGAAAACCCGATCGTGTCAACTGAGTATGTACATAGTTTTCAACCATTCCGCCCTTAAAAGCAGCCATCTCCTCATCCATATACATCACATCGTCCGCGCTTATATCCTTTTGTGCACACAGCAGTCCGGTGTCGGAAAGATATATCTTAAAATCATCAATATCCTTGTAGTTTTCCAAAGGCTTCTTTATCTGTTCGGCACGGTACACTTTTGCCAGAAGATTAGCCGAAACCAGCCATTCTATGGCATTTTCGTATTCTGAAGCTCTGGCTCCGGTCTTGATCATCTTGTACTGAAACCGTGTATTTTTTTTGGAAAGCTGTACCGCGACCGTTCCATATGTAATACGGGTTTTCTTGATCTCGGAAACATTTTCCTGATACTTGCTCATGTCATCAAGATAATCCATCATGATGGTATCAAGAATGTGTCTGACCTGGATATGATCATGCGTATCAGCAAACCGCGCCACCGCCTCCGGCATTCCGCCGACAGCCAGATAAGTCCGGTAGAGCCTCAAAGCAGCCTCATGCAACGCTTCAGGCATGGGTCTGTCATGTGTGAAGCACTCTCTGATCCGACCAGCCATTTCCGCTTCACCCATAGCCAGCAGGAATTCCTCCATATCCATGGGATACATGGTATAACGATCGATCTTCCCAACCGGAAAGGCGTACTTTTCCCTGTTTACCGCCACTCCCAAAAGACTTCCCGCCGCAATGACATGGTACTGCGGAGCCTGTTCGCAGAAATATTTTAAAGATGTCACAGCTCTCTCGCATAACTGTATCTCGTCAAAAAAGATAAGCGTACTTCCCCGCGCGATGCTTTGACCACAAATATGCGAAAGTAATGGTAATAGATATGACGGGCTTATATCCTCGTCAAAGGATTTTGCAAGGGCGGGATTGGTCTGGAAGTTAAAATAAGCCACATTGTCATATTCTGTCCGTCCAAACTCCAGTATGGCGTAAGTCTTTCCAACCTGTCTAGCCCCCTGCACGAGAAGCGGCTTGCGATGTTCGTCTGCTTTCCACTTTTTCAGATACTCTATCGTCTTTCTGTACATATACATGGCGTTTCACCCCTGCTGTGTTATATAACCTGCTCACTTTCTACTATCAAAAACCATCAAAATAGCATAATCAGCCCTAAGTACATCATTTTGGAATTTGATGTTTATTCGTCACATCATGTCTTGGAATTTAATGTGTATTCATTATATCATATTTCAGATTTTAATGTGTATCCATCATATCATATCTCGGAATTTTATGCAATATTTTTATAATTATTACATCTTATTCCATTTTAAATTAGTAAATAACGACAGAAACAGCGATTGCTTGAAATCAGCAAAGTAATTGTCGGATATCTTATTGAAATGAAGGAATTTGA
>JAILRI010000130.1 GCA_024698555.1 Lachnospiraceae bacterium | reverse complement strand
AACACAGTCGGTTATGTATATGGGCGTTTCCGATATGTTCAATGTTTTCGCCCGTATCGACGGCAAAAATGTGATCTGCGGCAAGATACCAAAGGACAGCGTAGGCGGCGGCACCGCGGCACTCAGCATGGGTATGGATCTTTTCCTCGGACATAAGGGCGAGGGCACCTCAAAGGCAGATCATGCGGTTGATGAGCTGGCTGACGTGCTTAAGAAGCTTGAGGCAGGTGAAAGCGTTTCTACAAGTGAGAGAGCTGCTACAGTTGCTTCTAATTCCACCGGCAGTGAGATCAAGTTCTTCATGAAGCAGAAGGCTATCTCACTTAAGCCCAAGTTTGATATCTTTGACGAGAAGGAGACCCCGGTTTATCATATAGAGGGCGATCTTCCCAGACTTAATTTCGGTATCCAGAAGAACGGCACTGAGGTTGTCAAGCTTAAGAAGAAACTGGTAGCCGTTATGCCTGAGTATACTATCGTTATCGGCGGAAGCGAGATCGGACAGATCAAGAAGAAGCTGAAGCTGACTGCTCCCGAACTGGTAGGAACTATTAACGGAAAGGAACTTAAGATCGACGGAGATCTGTTCGGATTCAATTTTGATATCCGTGTCGGCGGCACTCTTATCGGACATATCGATACCGCTCAGACTATTTGGCAGGATTGCTACCGTATCGTTGTTTATGATGAGAGCTATCAGGATATCATGGTCACTCTCACTATCATATGCGATAACGTGGTTGATTCCAATAAGAATTAACAGATGCCTGTATCATTTCGGTTGTCATAGTATATGTGGGGCTGTCACACTAGTATATAAAGCATATGACTCGATCTTCCGGTCGTGTTATCTGCATAGTGCGGCAGCCCTTTAAATTATCGGCTGTGACTGCTTATTATCCTGTTTTGGAGATGCGCATGAAATACATTAAGGTTGCGGCGGCTTATGACAAGCTTAAGAAAGCGGAAGAAAGCTTTCGCCCCGTGATCATAACAGCTGCCCACGGATGGGGCAAGAGCGCGGCGGTAAAGTATTATTACCGGCGTAAGAACCCCCTGATCCTGGACTGCAGTTCAGGTAACCTGCTTGAAAGGCCGAATCCCGATTCCATCAGACGCAGTATTATCATCATAGATAATATGCAATGGCTTACCGAAGAGCAATCGATCACTTATATACATACTCTCCTGCAAAGAAATGAAAAGCAGATAGTACTGATCACCCAGGGCAATGTTCCGGAATAGCTGGCCGGTGATGAGATGGGGCTGGATTTTATCCGGATAACCGAGGCCGATCTTGCGTTTGGAAAGAATGAAGTGAGGGATTACTTTGATCTTCTTGGAATTACAGCCGATGAAGAGGATATTGATCAGGTGACCGGCACATCCGAAGGATATCCTATAGCCCTGTTCTATTATGCCAGACACATGCAGCATGGAGAGCGCTACAGTGACGATTTGCAGGAAGCTGTCTGGCAGGATCTGTTCCATATGTGGGACGATGTGGTGTATGGGCAGTGGAATGAGGATTTCCGTGAGTTCGCGTTGGCAATGTGCGGCTATGATGATTTCAACGTTGAAATGACTCAGAAAGTTACCGGCAATCCGTCGGCTGGCAAAGTTATCGAGTATTGCAGACGGAACACGAATCAGCTCATCTATAAAAATGACGGATATTATATGTTAAGACCTGAGATGAGACGTTATTTCGAATGGAAGAAAAGTCTGCTGTGGACACAGCAGGATAAAAAAGAAAATTACAGGCGCGGTGCCCGCTATTTTGAGGAAAAGGGCGAGGTGACCAAAGCTCTGAAATACTATAAACTGGCGGGAGAAACCGAACATATCAGAAGTATTTTGATGCGGGAAGCTGCCTTACGTCCCGGTGTAGGAAGTCTGGTAGAAATGAAGGACTACTACTTTGAAATGAGTGAGACTGAGATCATGCAGGAGCCGCTGCTCATGGCCGGTATGAGCATGCTATGTTCGATCATTCTAAAAAAAGAACTGTCAAAGTTATGGTACGAACGCTTATCCGATTATGAAAAGGATAGGAATAACAGCCGGGAAAGTCGGAGCAAAGCGGCTTTCTGGCTTGCCTACCTGAATATTGCGCTGCCTCATAAAGGTACAAAGGGGCTGCAGAAAACGTTAAAAGACACCTTTGAGTATGCAAAGAAGGAAAATGTTAAGCTTCCTGAATTATCCGTTACCGGGAATTCTCCCTCGATCATGAACGGCGGTCTTGATCTTTGTGATTGGGTAAAAAACGATACTCAGATGGAAAAACTCGTGAAGGCACCTGTTGAAGCTATAACGGGAAGATTTGGCAAGGGGCTTGTTACAACGGTTGCAGCCGAAAGCGGGTTTGAAAAAGGTTCCATGAGATCGCGGGATGTACTGTCACGATGCGCTCAGGGATATTCGGAGGCGATAAGAGGCGGCAGCTGCGAGATAGCCTTTGCCTCTATGGGGGTACAGGCCAGACAATATATCATGGATGGGGATCGGCCCATGGCCGTGGAGATATATACAAGTTTTAAAAAATATGCCGCAGATTCAGGTGCTTCATGGCTGATGCCCGAAATTGAAGCCTTTGGCATGTACCTGTCGCTGTATACGGGAAATGCGTCTGCAAGTGGTTTTGTAGCGGGGACACATGACGCCAGGTCAGCGTTCTGCACGCTGGACCGCTACGTCCAGATGATGCGGCTTAAAGCCCTTATAGCCGTCGGTGAGCTTGAAAAAGCGGCAGATCTTTCGTTTTTTCTTGACGGATATTTTATGGAATATGACAGAAAATACTATCATATCCAAAATGAAGTATTGAGGGCGGTCATATTTTACCGTCTGGGAGATCCTTTGTGGAAGGAATACCTGATCGATGCGCTTAAGCTTGCTGAACCATACCATTTTATCAGGGTGATATCTCTTGAAGGAGAGGCAGTATTACCTCTGCTGAATGAACTGACACAGCTTGCGCAGATACAGGATATCAACTGGGAATTTCTATCTCAGGTACTGGCTGAAGCAAATCAGATGGCACTGTACTATCCTGATTATCTGCGGATGATCCCCAAAAATATGATAAAGCTGACAAAGAGGGAATCCCAGATACTTTCCATGCTGTGTTCAGGCCTGACATCGGAAGATATATGCACAAAGTGCGAGATAACTTATGCCTGCTTAAAAAAGCATAACAGGAGCATATATGCCAAACTGGGTGCCTCGAACCGCGCCGAGGCGGAACGCAAGGCGGTACAGATAGGGCTGGTATACAGAGGAAGATAAAAAACTGTTTATGTTCGGAGGGTGTGTCTATGAAGCGTGTTATTTTTAAGATCATCAGTCTGCTTCTTACATTATTGCTGATTATCGATCCGTTCACGGCTGTTCCCGCGGGTGCGGTGGATCTGTATATTCCTGACGGCGTAGACGGTTCCAACCCGTCTTTAGAGTATTATGCCGCCGCGGCACAGATGATATCCGAGTATTGGGAGGATGATTATTTTACCAGTCTCAACTTCTCCGATGATACGGAAGCCTGTCTGATAGACGGGGAGTGGTATCTGTCGGCTGACTCTTTCTGCGAGGACGCAGGCTTGAGCTACAAGCAGAAGGGCAAGAGGTTTACGATCTCTTCAGATGAATTTACCTGGAGCTGCAGGGTCGGAAAGAAGACATCGACTATCGACGGCGAAACCTATACTTTTGAGAACAAACCGGTCAAGAAAAACGGAAAGTATATGATCAATGCCGAGGAGCTTGAGAACAATTTATGCTATGACATCGTACAGACGGATGACGGTCTGAGCGTTACCAGACCCTTCCAGCTCAAGCGCCTGATCGTTGAAATGAAGAGCAGCAGAAGAATATCTCCCGATACGTACGGTGCGATAAAAAGCGCTGTAAACGGTAACACTTATGTTCTTCAGTTTGCTACCGAAAAGGATACAAAGGCTGCTTTTGAAAAACTGTCGGAAAACAAAAAGGTGTCTTATGTCGAGCCTGACAAGTTTATCAGCATGATAGAGCCCGAATCCGGAAAACAATCTGAAAACACTGTTAAGAAGCAGAATACACAGGATTTTGATGATTGGGATAACTGGGACGACTGGGGCGAAATCCCCGGATGGGATGATCTTTGGAATCCGGGTAATGATGATGGCAATACGGATGATTACGGTGGAAGCGGAGCCGACTGGAATGTAGCCATGCTTGGAGCCGATGTGCTTGCGGAGAGGATCAAATCCGCCGGAGTAAGCGGCAGTGTTACCGTAGCTATCGTGGATACAGGCATAGATTACAATCATAGTTACCTGAGCCAGCATGTGGTATCAAAGGGTTATGACTTTATCAACAGTGATTATGACGCTTATGACGATAACAGCCATGGGACACATTGTGCCGGTATAGTCATAAATACCGCTTCAGGTGCCAATGTTAAGCTTCTTCCCGTCAAGGTTCTATCCGGACAGGGCTATGGTTCGAGCCTGGCTGTCGCGAACGGCATAACTTACGCGGCACAGCAGGGGGCGGATGTGATCAATCTGAGCCTGGGTGGAGCTTCTACCGGGTCAAATCACTATGAAGATCAGGCGATTTCCACGGCTCTCTCTTACGGATGCGTTGTAGTGGTTGCCGCCGGCAATGAGAGCAGCGATACGGCTTATTCCTGCCCGGCTCACAATAACAGCGCTATAGTAGTGGCTGCCATCGATTCGGGCAAAAACAGGGCTTATTTTTCCAACTACGGTTCAAGCGTGGATGTGGCAGCTCCCGGAGTTGATATTTACAGCACGGTACCCGGTAATTCATATGAATACATGTCAGGTACATCCATGGCGACTCCTCATGTAAGCGGACTGGCGGCACTGGTAAGACTCATCCGTCCTTCTGCTTCATGCTCGACGGTTGAAAGTATCCTGCGCTCATGCGCACAGGATCTTGGAACTGCCGGATTTGACTATTATTACGGATATGGCGTTCCGGATGTATCAGCCCTGGAAATAAACGGCGGAGGTGACAGCTATATTACACCCACACCACGTCCTACTGCTGTTCCTACATCGCAGCCGGCACCTACACAGCCTGCTTATCCCACGCAGATAGTGTATCCTACGCAGAACCCTTATCCCACACAGATAGTATGGCCTACGCAGAATCCGTACCCTACGCAGATAGTGTATCCTACGCAGAGCCCATATCCCACGCAGATAGTGTATCCTACGCAGAATCCGTATCCTACGCAGATAGTATGGCCTACCCAGAACCCTTATCCCACTCAGCCTGTATATTCAGGCAATACATCCGTCAGCATCAGCACCTCATCCTCGTATTCCAACGGAAAGATGATGTTGAATCTCAGTGTTGTTGCCGGTGCCGGAGTAAAGAACATAATATTGGTATTTTCAAACGGAAACAGGGAGGAACTGGTAAATAACGGTTCCGGAATAAACGTGACCAGATCCTACCAGGGCGGAGGTATCACTATTACATATACTGCTTACGATTACTACGGCAATATAGTGTCCTCCGGCAGTGTAGGCGGTTGAGGCTGACGGTGGCTTGAAAGAATATAGTATAGAATGACTTAAAAGACCTCCTGATAAGAGGTCTTTTTTGTTTATTGTGCAGGAGTAAAAAAACATCGATGTACTACTTAGGGTTACTATACATTTCATACCAACTCTATTATCATATTCCCTCGGTGTCCGGAAAATGATGTGTCCGGGACGAAAATTATTTCAATCAAAGAGGAGAGACAAAATGAAAAAGAAAGTATTGGCTATGTTGCTGGTTGCTGCTCTGGCAGTATTTACATTGACAGCCTGCGGTGGTGACAGTGATTCATCCGGCAGCAACGCAAATAACAGTTCAAACGTAAGCACAGGAAATGCTTCAGGTGTAAGCTTCGTTGATGGTTTCTATGCCAATAACGGACAGGGAAGCGATTTTATGATCGCTTTTTATGAGGGATCAGCTGGTGATGTTGCTTATGTAAATGACGGAACAAACGAAGCTCTTGCACAGTACACCGTTGAGAAGGCTCAGACCCCGAACGGAACAGATTATCTTCTGGTAACTGTTGGCAATCTTCAGATCGGTTATGTTGACAACGGCGGCGATGATATTTATCTTGTAGACATGAGCTCGGGTGATATCTATGCGGCGGGAAGACTTACCGAATCACAGGCTGACGAGATCTACAACGCTCTTCAGTAATAAAAACGTGAAAAAACAGGCAAATTAGCCCTGAGGTTACTTTTCAACCGAAGCGTTTTTGATTATAATTTCCACGAAGCTGTGTGGGTCCCATATGGGAGACATCCCATATGGGACAATTTTATTTTCAGGAGGTTTTTGTTATGGCACTCGGAATTAAGCAGAAGAAAGTTGAAACAAAAAACAAGTATAACATTCAGTCTCTTTACGAGGCGATCAAGGATCATGAGTTTACTCCCGGCAAACCCAATCTTGTTAAGCAGGGATTTGCGACTATCATCGCTTTCCCTGAGGTTGACAGGCAGAATCAGGTTCAGATCACTCAGGGCTGGCTGACAGGTCAGGAAGGCAATAAGTGGACTATCCTGAAGGCTGAAGCAGCAGGACTTGATAATATGGCGAAGAATGCTGTGATCGGCGCGCTTACCAATGGTCTGGGCAATCTTGGATCACTCGGCGGAAAGAACAGCAAGCTCTGCGAGCAGCAGGTTGATGCGGTAGTTGCTGAATTCAACGCACTCGGACTTTGATCATAAACATTTATTATCGCGACAATAAACAAATTTTTCGTTCGAGATAATTAATTCAGGGCTGCCGCTTCCTTTCGGACTTGATGCGACAGCCCTTTTCGTTGGAATAAGAGAGAGTATGAATAAAAAAACAGGCGAATTAGCCTTAGGGTTACTATACATTTTTTTTTATCTCACTTATTATATTTTGCGGTCTTGTAATTAGACCTTTGTATAAGATGTAAATAATCACAAGGAGAGAAGAAATGGAAGAAATTACAAACGCAACTGAAACAACTGAAAATGCTGAAAATGAAAACGGCGGAAAGAAGGGATTCTTAAACGAAAAGACCATCGAGCTGCTGTGTGCTATTTTCCTGGGCGTAACTGCGCTGCTCACTGCATGGGCTTCCTGGATCGGTTCACTTCACGGCGGCAACCAGGCGACCAATTATACCAAGAGCAACAATCTGGCCGCTGAAGGCAATTCAGAGTATAATTCCGCTCTGCAGACTTATCTGTCCGACCTCATGGCATGGAATGAGATGATGAACTACCAGATCGAC
Organism: Lachnospiraceae bacterium; assembly: GCA_024698555.1. Lineage (GTDB taxonomy): Bacteria > Bacillota > Clostridia > Lachnospirales > Lachnospiraceae > RUG11977. The sequence continues at coordinate 35,577 of JAILRI010000130.1, read as the reverse complement.
ATCGAGATCTGTAATCTCTATGAGGGCAGGGAAGATGAAGCCGCTATGATCGAAGCAAAGCTTGAATCCTATATCGAACAGAACTGCAGTGAAATACTGGCTGAAGGCTTTGATGAGATGACTGATGATATGGAATCTCCCTTTGAGGTACCCGGTCTGGTTGATAAGTATTTTGTAACAGCCAATGAGCTGCTTGCCGAGTCTCAGGAGCTTCTGGATCAGGGTCAGGCAGACAACTCCAACGGAGATAAGTTCGGTCTGGTTACCGTTATTTACTCCATCGTGCTGTTCCTGCTCGGTATCGTCGGAATATTCAAGAATATCCCGAACAGAAGAGTGGTTCTGATAGTTGCCGTAGTCGGCTTCGTGATCGCAACGGTATATATGTTTACCATCCCGATGCCTACAGACTTCAGCTTTGCTAACTATCTGTAATTATTTGTGAATAAGTAACTTCGGAGTGATTGTTTTTTTAAGTCACGCGGATATTTTTTAATGGCGGTATCATATCTGATGCCGCCATCATAGTATATATGTTTTTTATGAAAGGGTTTAGGTATGAAAAAGCGAATATTCAGTCTGTTAATGGTATTGGTGCTTGTTTTTTCGCTCACCTCGCTTACAGCCTGCTCAGATGACGAGCCTTACGAAGAAGAGGATAAGAAAACAGTAGAGAACATCAATCCGATTGCTTCCGATGACGGAAAAAAGACGGACCTGACCGGCAAGACGCAGCAGGATGACACAAAATCCGACCAGAACACGACAACAGGCAGTAATGTTCAGAATGATACGGCCGTATCCAGAAGCGTGAACATGAAGGTGAATAAGGACGGACAGCTTACAGTCAGCCGTATGCCTGTCAGCCGCAGTGCCGGTTCAAGTGGCTCGGATTCCGTATGGACGTTTTTCGTTTATCTGTGCGGAACCGATCTGGAATCGGGCAACTCGGTGGGCACCATGGATATGCAGGAAATGATGGACGGCGCGAACAGTGACCGGGTAAGGTTCATCGTTCAGACCGGAGGTGCCAGCTACTGGGACAATAATCTGGTTGACTCAGGCAAGCTTCAGAGATATCTGATTCAGAACGGAGAGATATCCTTAGTTGATGAGCAGAAGAGCGCCAGCATGGGAAAGGGAGATACTCTTGAGGCATTCGTCAAATGGGGACTGGCAAACTATGCAAGCGAACATATAGGTCTTGACCTTTGGAATCATGGCGGCGGAAGTATCACCGGAGTATGCTTCGACGAGCTGTACAACAATGAATCCATCGACCTGATGGAGCTGGATCAGGCACTTTCATCAGCTGTTTCAGGTACCGGCTACAGATTTGATTTTATAGGCTTTGACGCATGCCTGATGGGTACTATTGAAGCGGCGAACATTCTGGCTACATACTCGGATTATATGTTCGGTTCAGAGGAGACTGAGCCCGGACTGGGCTGGGATTATACAGCCATAGGTAATTTCCTGTCGTCAAATCCGGATGCCGATGGCGCTTCCCTCGGCAAAGTAGTGGCAGACAGCTTCTATGAGAGCTGCAAACAGACGAATGAAGAGGACGGAGCTACATTTTCAATAATCGACCTGTCAAAAGTGGACGCGCTGCTCACCAGCTTCAATACCTTCGCCAAGGATATGTACGAAGCAGGCGAGGACTCATCGAGCCGTTCAAAGATCGTAAAAGCGATAGAGTCGGTTGATAATTATGGCGGCAACAATCGTTCCGAGGGCTATACCAACATGGTTGACTTAGGCGGGATCATAGAATCCTGCTCGTCATATTCAAGTAACGCGGCATCGGCGCTTAAGGCTCTTGATGACGCGATCGTTTACAAGAAAAACGGTTCACAGCACAGGGATGCTTCAGGTCTTGCGACGTATTTCCCTCTGAGCGTGCAAGGTTCGCAGGAATTGTCCATTTTCGGCAAGGTATGCGTAAGCCCCTATTATCTCTCATTTGTCGACAGGCAGAACAGCTACGGTGTATCGGGTAATTTCGATACCGCTTATGACGATGATACCTGGTTTGATGATTACGGTGAGTGGGATTATGGTTACTGGGACTATGACGAGGATAACGATTACGAAGATTATTGGGAATATCTCGATGGCTACGAGCAGTCGGGAGAGAGTCCTTTCATAACCTTTGAATATGAGCCGCAGTTTGATGATGAGGGCAATTACTGCTTCCTGCTTGACGACTACGGATGGGATGCCGTATCGGATGTTACCGCTTTTGTGTATATGCTTTCGGATGATCTTGAAAACTATATTGAGATCGGCCAGACTGTAGATATCAATTGTGACGAGGATACCGGTATAGTTTACGATGCTTTCGACGGAGAGTGGATATCACTTCCCGATGGACAGGAACTGGCAACCTACATAGTGGACAGTGGGGATGATTATGTGCTATATACTTCTCCGGTATCATTGAACGGAGAGGATACCAATCTGCGTATCAGGATCGATTACAGCAAGGGAACAGCAGTTGTCGAAGGAGCCTGGGACGGTATCGATGAGAGCGGAGCCGCGTCGCGTGACGTAGTGAAGCTTAAAAAGGGTGATGTGATCATACCGCTTTATACAGCTTATACCATTGAAGGCGGCGAGGAATTTGAGTATGAAGGCCAGCCTTATAAGGTCAAGGGAACCACTGATGTGGTTTATGATCTGATGGAGCCCGGCGTCTATATGTACGCCTTCTGCATAGACGATATTTACGGCGATTATCTGATCACCGATCCGATATTCTTCCAGCTTACCGAGAACGGAGAGATCTACTTCAGTGAGGACGGAGAGGACCTGCTTGAAGACTTCACCGGTTACGGTGATTATGATTACTATGGTGATTACAGTGACTATGGTGATTACGATGACTATAGTGATTACGATGACTATGGTGATTACGATGACTATGGTGATTATGACGATTACGGTGATTATGATGACAGCGATTACGGATGGTACTGGTAATGCTCCGTACCGCACTGTGGTCTGAAATAATGGTTACGTAAAAAATAAAGGGGCCGCCGCGCTTTCTTAGTGCGACAGCCCCTTTGTGTGCGATAATCGATAAGCGGATCATAATTCCTGCCCTGTACGTATATCAATGCCCAGTTCTTTAAAGGAACGGAAGACAGAGGCGATGGGATATCCGACAATGTTGTAGTAATCGCCCTCGATGGAGTCGATATAAGGACAGAAAAGACCCTGGATGGCGTATGCTCCGGCTTTGTCCATGGGTTCACCCGTAGCGATGTAAGACCGGATCTCCTGATCTGTCATCGTGACAACGTTAACCTTCGTAGAAACGGAGTAATTAAGCTTTTTTGAGATCTTATAGTCCTGTGTGACCAGTATGCATACGCCGGTATGAACATGATGCGTTCTGCCGGCGTAGCTTTTTATCATGTCAAAAGCATCCTCTTCAGAGACGGGCTTGCCCAGAATGGTATTTTCAAAGGCTACAACCGTATCACATCCGATGATGACACAGTTTTTAAAATCATCCTCGATGGGATTTTTCAGGTCCGTGTTGGAAAACATGCGCGCAAGCCCCGCATCCATGCTTTCCCGGCTGTATTCCTTCTTTATACGTTCAGCGATATCTTCGGCTTTCATGGACGACAGCATTTCAACCATTTTTGCCGGATCATGTCCGGACATGTCCTCTTCCTTTTCGGAGGGTATCGCGATATAGTCGCTGCCGATACGGTCCATGAGCTCTTTTCGCCTCGGTGATCCCGAGGCAAGAATGATCCTGTATTTCATATAAATTTTTCCTTTCCGGATAATACCTGTTTTACGATGCTGCGGAGCGGGAAAGCTGCTTAAGTGTGTTCAGTATGGTCTCCCGAGGCTTAAAGACTTTTCCCTGGATCATAGTTTTTTTACCTCCGCCACCCGCATCCAGTTCCGTTTTCAAAATGTTCATGAGGGCGGTGCAGTCGCTGTCTTTGCTTCCGATGATGAAACTGTAGCCGTCACAGTCATTGCCGGTAAAAACACCGCAGTATCCAGGAAATATTTCAGCGAGCCTGTTTGCGGCTTCCCTTGCGTTATCGGTATTTGCCTTTTCTGTGAAAATAAAGGGAACAGGGGAGTTTGTCCGGCTTTGCTGCGTCAAAAGGTCGATCTTTTCCGCAAACAGTTCTTTTTCAAGACGGATATTTTCGAATTTCAGATTCTTTTCGTTATCCTTGAGCTTAAACACTCCTTCGGCTACTTCGTCCGGTTTGACCGACAGCAGCTGGGATATGGATCTTACGGAATCCTGGAAGCCTGCAAAAGCCTTAAGCGCTCTCATCCCGTAGACTATAGTCATACGAGTTCCGCCGCGGAAATGCTCAGCGGAAAGGATTTTGAAAAGACCGATCTCACCTGAGCGTTTAACATGTGGAGCACAGCAAGCACATGTATCGAAATTACCGAATCTTACTATACGCACTGCGCCCTCGAGTTCTTTTTTGGAACGGTATTCGAGTGTTATAAGCTCCTCGGGGGAAGGGTAAAAAATCTCACATGCGGTGTTGGAATAAACAGCCTCGTTGACGGCGATCTCTATATTTTTCAGATCCGTATCACTGAATGTTCCGTCGAAATCCACTGTGGTCACATCATCCGAAAGATGAAATCCGACATTGGAATAACCAAAAAGGCGGCTTACATGGCCGGAGAGCAGATGTTCGCCGGAATGCTGCTGCATACGGTCGAAACGTACCGCAAAATCAACGTACCCCTTAATCTGAGTGCCGGGAGCGGGGAGCATTTCGCACGATGCTTCAAAAGCACCCGCAGGCTCTATATAGTGCGTGATGATGCCATCGGATATGTGCACGTCCTTAACTATGAGTCTGTTTTCTTCAGGGGCTTCTTCGGACGTCGAAAGACGCCGGTCCGGAAGAAAATAACCCGTATCTGAAGCCTGTCCGCCTCCTTCCGGGAAAAAGGCGGTGCGGTCGAGGATCATTCCGTACATTCCGGAATACATGCCTGCAGTTATCTTCTCGCAAGAGAGCACTTCGGCATCAAATTCTCTGACATAAGAGTCGAGATCGTAAAGTCTGATCGTGGAATTCATATAATTTACCTGTAAAGCATTGTTAAGGAATTTCGAACAGTTACAATTATAGTTCAAATGAACAGGAGTGACAAGATAAAAACAGAGAAGATTTTGACATAAGCGTAAAAATGTGCTATACTGAAAATTGGTGCTTTATGGATTTTTGTGGAGGGGAGTGTTACATGCATCCGGACAGCGGCGTTGAGAATGTGAAGGGTGTGGGAGAAAAGACCGCGCTTGCGTTAAAAAAACTCGGGATCGTGACCGTAGACGACGCATTGCATTATTGGCCGAGAAGCTATGAGATGTATGCGCTTCCGCAGGATATTAAGGATATCAGGGAAGGAGAGATTGCTTCCGTTGAATGTCTGGTGACGGTCAGGCCACAGATGATCCGGGCACGCGGACTTGTTATCGTGAGCCTTACCGCAGGGGATGGAACCGGATCGGTAAAGCTGGTCTGGTACAATGCGCCGTTCATTACCAAAACGATCTATCCGGGGACGAGGTATATATTCAGGGGACATGTCCTTATCCACAGGGGAGAGCTGACTCTTAACCAGCCGGCTGTTTTCAAACGCGAAGAGTACGTCAGGAAAATGTCGCGGTTGTGGCCGGTATATCCTTTGAAGGCCGGAGTTACCAACAATATGCTTACAAAGCTCATAGCCGGGGCATATGAAGGACTGGATAAGGATGACCTGAAGGACTATTTAAGTCCAAAGGAGCGTAGGGCTCTTGATATGCCCGGCATGCGGGAAACGCTCGAAGGGATCCATTTTCCGGAAACAGTGGAGGATTTTGCCCGCGCCAGGCGCAGACTTGTGTTTGATGAATTTACAGGGTTCATGACAGGCGTCAGGAAACTGAAGGAAAACCGGATAAGACTGCTTAATACCCATCCTGTCAGAGATTATTGCATATGGGATGAGATAAGACAGGTCATCGATTACGAACTGACCGGCGCGCAGGAAAGAGTCCTTGAGGAGCTTAAGGGGGATTTTTCGGGAGAGTATTCTGCCGCGCGCATGATACAGGGAGATGTTGGTTCGGGGAAAACCATAGTCGCGATATTTGCTTTGGCCGCATTTGCGAGAGCGGGATTTCAGGGCTGCATAATGGCTCCGACTGATGTACTGGCGAGGCAGCATTTTGACAGTTTCTGCTCGATACTGCATCCCTTCGGTATCAGATGTGTTCTGCTTACGGGAGCTGCCGGAGCTGCTCAGAAAAAAGAGATATACAGACAGATAAAGGAGCATGAGGCCGATATCATCATCGGTACTCACGCACTGATACAGGATAAGGTGGAATACGCCGATTTGGGGCTGGCAATTATAGACGAACAGCATCGTTTCGGTGTCAAACAGCGTGAAATCCTGAGTGCCAAAGGAAATGCCCCCCATGTGGTAGTCATGAGCGCAACGCCCATTCCGCGATCATTGGCGATCATTCTTTACGGTGACCTGGAACTTTCGCTGATCGATGAAATGCCCAAGAACAGGCTGCCCATAAAGAACTGCGTGGTAGATACGGACTACCGTTCCACAGCCTATAAATTCATACGTAAGCAGGTGGAGGAGGGACATCAGGCCTATATCATCTGTCCCATGATAGATGAGAATGATGAAACAGAAGCTGAAAATGTGCTTGAATATACGGAAAGAGTCAGAAAGATACTCTGCGGGGAAGAGAGTACGTTGCCAAACCGTAGAACTATCAATGTGGAATATCTGCACGGCCGCATGAAGCCCGCGGAGAAAGCCGGTATCATGGAGCGTTTCGCGGCAGGAGAGATAGATGTGCTTATTTCCACCACGGTTATTGAAGTCGGCGTAAACGTCGCGAACGCAACGGTCATGATGGTTGAAAATTCCGAGAGGTTCGGACTTGCCCAGCTCCACCAGCTGAGGGGGCGGGTCGGACGCGGAGCAGCCCAGAGCTATTGCATTTTTATTAAGGGAATCGGCGGCAGACAGATAGATGAACGGCTGAATATCCTGGTTCAGTACAATGACGGCATGAAGGTAGCCGAAGCGGACTTAAAAAACCGCGGTCCGGGGGATCTTTTCGGTGTAAGACAGAGTGGAGACATCAGGTTCACTCTGGCTGATATATATGGAGATGCCGACATTTTAAAGCTTGCAACAGATTATGTCAATGGTTTGGATGAAAAGGAGTTGGAGCGTATATGCAGTGTTCATATTCAAAAGGACAGCTTGACAATATAGCCCGCGACAATTATGAGGTTCTTCGGGGATATTGCGAGCTCCTCGAAAAAGAGGGCTACTGGGACGGGCCTAAAACTGTCATGAACCAGTCCATTTATGCGATCCTGGACATGTATGTGCAGACTGTTCTGCTGCGTCTTGCCCTGTATTGCGGGAGACTCCGTAAGGAAGACAGGCATTTTATCGCGGATCTTCCCGAAACCAATATATATGACCTGTCTGAAGACGGGGATGATGACGCGAGGATCAATGACCAGACCGAACGCTTTTTCAAGACTCCGCCCATACTTCTCCAGCTGTGCGGATTAAGAGATGTCAACAAGGAAAGCGGGCTTTTGGGATTGTTTTTCGATGCTCTCATGAACATACAGCTTTCCCTTGCTTTTCAGGATGCTGCCAAGACCGGACTGGTCGCAAGCTTTATAAAGGATTATTATACAAGGATCGAGGCTTTTCTGGGCTATGGGGACAATTACGGCTCCATGGTGAACGAAAGATATATTTTCAAGAAGCTGTGTTCCGAGGATTTTGAAAAATCTGCCTATAATCTTCGTAAATGCGGGGACAGTTTTGATAAATACAAGCATATGATGCAGCTGGTCAGTCCTGCCGAAATGGAAGAAAAGCGCGCTGCAAGACGTGCGAGGGCTGCTGAACATGCAAAAAGGGCAAAGGCTGCCGCAGATGAGCGTCTCAAAGAAGAGATCGAACGCAGGACTTTGGGCAAGCCTGATCAGGTTGCCGAAGTGAAGCTGTCCGATGGGACTGTATCGACGGATGCCAAAGAACAGATTCCGGATACTGACGAAAAGCAGGAGAAAAGCGCGGATACTCCTGAAACGAAGACGGAAAAAGCGAATACTCCTGAAACGAAGACGGAAAGCGCGGATATACCGGAAGCGGAACAGGCCGGATCGCAGCAGACTGAGACGGAACCTGAGGCTGAAGAAGAATATCACATCATGAAGGCTGATCCTACCAAGCAGTACAGGGTCTACTCATCTGATGACGATTATGATGAATTTGATGAAAAGTACGGATACTACGATGAAAACGGCGTTCTTATAGGCGGTCATCTGGTCAATTCCGATGAAGAAGCGGAAGACGAACCCGATGCATGGGATATCGATAAAGAATTTGCTTCTGACGCCGCGATGCAGAAAGGTCCTGCTGACAGTGAACACGCTATGGGGATCGAGGCGGAAGATGAGGAGATAAATGTCAGGAGCCTTTCCGAATCCTTAAGGTTCACCTCAAGAGCCAACCGTGAGACCAGCGCGGTACGCAAGGTGCTCGGGACCAAAGAGGGTGAGAATACCTTATCTACCGGAGACGAACTGGATAAGCTCTTAAAGGATCTTGACGATCTGGTAGGACTTGAGGCGGTAAAGGAAGAAGTCAGATCCCTGATCAACCTGATCAAGGTAAGGGCTCTTCGAAAGAAGCATAATATGCCTCTTATCGACATGAGTTTCCATATGGTATTTACAGGGAACCCCGGAACTGGCAAGACTACCGTAGCCAGGCTTATAGCGGGAATATACAGGGAGCTTGGCCTGTTAAGCAAGGGACAGCTCGTAGAAAGTGACCGTTCCGGACTGGTTGCCGGCTATGTGGGACAGACTGCCTTAAAGGTCAGGGAAGTGGTTGAAAAAGCTTTGGGAGGAGTGCTTTTTATCGACGAGGCATATTCTCTTAAAGGCAATGCTCAGAATGATTTCGGAGATGAGGCTATAGAGACCCTGGTCAAGCTCATGGAGGATCACAGGGACGATCTGGTAGTGATCGTTGCCGGTTATAATGATGAGATGCGGGAATTCCTAAAGAGCAATACGGGTCTTACCTCCAGATTTAACAAGTTTATCAATTTTGCGGATTATACTACCGAAGAACTGATCCTTATCATGGACTCCATGACCGGGAAAGCAGGCTTTAAGATGACAGACGAAGCCAGAAAAAAGGTGGCCGGCATCGTCGAGGGCATGGACGAGCTTAAAAAAGCAGAATTCGGCAATGCGCGCGGAATAAGAAATCTTTTTGAAAGAGTCGTAGTTAATCAGGCCAACCGTATCAGCCGTATTCCGGATCCGCAGTTTGAGGATCTGGAGATGATAGTTGAAGAGGACATAGGTTGATCGACATGCTGGGATATATTTATCTGACAGTTGCCCTGCTGCTGGGATACGCGATATGCGAGACGGTATTTCCGGGATTAAAGGATATCACACATAAAACATACCGCGGACAGGATATTAACTTAAGCAGTCTTTTTATCCGTTTTCCGGCTTGGTTTGTAGTTGGGACCATAATGATCACTTGGACTGCCTACATCGGAGCGTGTGTATTTTCGGGCTTTTCGGATAAGCCTCTCATTTATGGTGATATTCTTGCTTTTTTAATTGCGGGAATCATCATTGCGGTCGGTATTTATCATGTTGTTTCACATAGATCATACCGGGAACTGCCGGGAGAGTTTTTGGGGATAAAACCGGAAGAATGGCTGCTGGCGGCTGCTGTTCTTGCCTTGTCGGTACTTTTGATGTACAGGACCTTAAACTGCGATGGAACCGATCTTTATATCGGATTATCGGTATTCAGCGATTTTACTCCGCATGTAAGCATGGTAAGATCGTTTTCATACATGCAGAATTTTCCTACGCAGTATACGGTTTGTGCCGGTGCGGATATCAAATACCATTTTATGTTCACATTCCTGGTCGGCAATCTGGAATTTCTGGGAATGAGGATAGACCATGCGTTTAATATACCCAGTATTATGGGGCTGTTCGGTTCATTTATGGTTCTGTATGCTTTGGCGGTAAAGCTTACCGGAAAAAGGCCGGCAGGTATGATCGCCTGCCTGATGTTCGCTTTCCGCAGTTCTGGAGGCTTGCTGTATTATCTGGCCGCCCTCCCGAAAGGTACGGTATGGGAAACCTTAAAAAACGCTTCTGATTTTGTCGGAGTTACCCCGCATGAAGACTGGGGACTTTGGAATCTGAACGTTTACTGCAACCAGAGACATCTTGCGTTTGCGCTGATACTTCTGCTGCTGATCATTACCGTATATCTGGAACCCTTATTTGAAGCGGCAGCCAGGATCACTAAGAGATTGAACGGAAAAGCGACGAATGAGACAAATGAGACAAATGTAGAATACGCTGTTTCCGCTGATCAGGAAGTGAGTGACACATTTTTCGGTTTAACGTTTTTTTCAAAAGAAGGGTGGATGCCTGTTGATCTTAAAGGCGCTGTCTGTACCGGCATCATTTTGGGCGCGCTGGGCTTTTGGAACGGAGCGGTACTGATCGCGACCGTTATCGTACTATTCTTTCTGGCGATATTTGCCGACAGAAGGCTGGAGTATCTGATAATAGCAGCTATAGCAGGTGCGCTTTCCCTTATACAGACAAAAGTGTTCATAGATGGAAGCGCGCTTGGAATGAAGTATCAGTACGGTTTTCTGGCTGAAAATCCGACTGTTTTCGGTTCGATCGATTACCTGATCAAGCTTTTGGGACTGTTACCGTTTATCCTGATAGCGGCTTTTGCTTTTTCAGGCGCTGCAGAGAGATATGTGCTGTTTGCATTTTCTACGCCTGTCATATTTGCGTTCTGCGTATCGATGACGCCGGATATTGCGGTGAATCATAAATACATTATGATATCGGTGATGCTTTTAAATATTTTCGCGGCAGGGCTTGTTTGTAAACTGTTTGACGGCAAAGAAAAGGTAAGATGCGTTATTGCAGTATTTCTGATCCTGTGCATGACTTCTACGGGAATATATGATCTGGTGGTGGTCTTAAGGCGTGACAGGCAGGAAAACAGTATTGTCACCGAGCTGGACAATGAAGTTACCAACTGGATAAGAGATAACTGTTTATCGAAGGATCTGTTCCTTACATCAAACATTTATCTTGCCGGTCGTTCGGACAACAGCCGCATCATCATGAGCGGCGCGTCGCTGTATGACGCATGGCAGTATTTTGGCTGGTCGGCGGGGTATGATACTCCTTTCCGCGACTCGGTAGTCGCGGCGACATATAGTGCCGGTAATGAAGATTATCTGAGAAGTATGATCAATGAATTCGGATTCGATTATATAATCATTGACAGGGCTGTCCGCGAAAATCAGGAGTTTGATGTCAATGAAAGTCTGTTTGACCGGACTCTTCCGGTGGTTTTCAGCGCGCATGAGGGTGAGGATCTGCTGAAGATATATAAGTGCTCCGGCTTACAGTAGCCGGCATAAAAATATGAAATACTGAAAGAAGATTGCTGATGGATACGTTATACATAGTGATCCCTGCTTATAATGAGCAGGACAATATCGAGGAAGTGATAAAAGACTGGTATCCGGTCGTAGATGCTCAAAATGATGAGTCGAGGCTGGTGATCATTGATGATGGGAGCAAAGACGATACCTACAGGGTTACATGCGCCGCGGCGCAGGACAGACCTAAGCTGATCGCGCTCACTAAACCGAACGGCGGTCACGGAGCAACTGTTTTATACGGATATAATTATGCTCTGGAGCATGGCGCGGATTATGTGTTCCAGACTGATTCTGACGGACAGACGCTTGCTTCGGAGTTTGGACAGTTCTTCGAAAAGCGCCGGGAATATGATATGGTCATAGGACACAGGAAGGGGCGGCAGGACGGTCTTTCCCGCAGGTTTGTCACAAAGACCCTGAAGATAGTGTGCAGATTATGCTTCGGCGTGACTCTGACAGATGCCAATACGCCCTTCAGGCTGATGGAGGCAAAGGTGCTTTACGATAATCTTAAATACGTTCCGAAGGATTTCAACCTTTCCAATGTTATCCTTTCTGTGATATACGCTAAGCGCGGGCAGAAGGTAAAATATATTCCGATCACCTTCAGACCCCGCCAGGGAGGTGTGAATTCCATCAACCTGAAACGTATTTTCAAGATAGGAAAGCAGGCACTGAAGGATTTCAGGACCATAAACAAACAGCTAAAGAACATTAATTAATAATTGAGAGCAGGAAAGAAGAAATGAGCGATCTACAGTACTTTATCAGTTGGTGGTTTACCATATTCGCGCTGGGCCTTACATTTTTACCGCTGTCTTATCTGATATTCAAACGGTTCTGGGACTGCGGATGGATATTTTCAAAAGCAGTGGGAATAGGGATCACGTCGTGGCTGGTATGGTTTTTATCATCATGTCATATTCTGAAGTTTACCACGGGCGGCATTTGGGTAGTCCTGGTGCTGTCGCTGGCGGCCAATGCGGCATTGCTTGTATATCTGATCCGGAATAAGAAGTTCAGTATCAGTATGAGCAATATCCTGAATATGCTGATCACCGAAGCCGTTTTTACGGCAGTGTTCGCCTTCTGGATATATCTTAAGTGCTTCAAACCGGAGGCGTACGGTACTACCGAGAAGCTTATGGATTTCGGCTTTATGCAGGCAATGTTCAAGTCCGAATATATGCCTCCCGAAGATATGTGGCTTTCGGGACATGACCTGAATTATTATTATGTCGGGCAGTTTATCGCCACATATCTTTCCAAACTGTCCGGTGTGGGCGTTGAATACGGCTACAATCTGATGCTTATGATGGTAGCGGCTTTTGCCTTTTCCATGCCGGCATCGATCGTCGCGAACGCGTGCCGGGATATGTTTGCGGATGAGAAGAAAAAGGGCAGCTTTGCGGAGCAGATTTTTCCGGTATTTACCGGAGGACTGGCAGGCCTCGCGGTATGCTTTACGGGAAATATGCATTATGTGATATATGCCAGGCTGATCCCGTGGATTCGTACCATGCTGGGACTTGATAAAATGGCGGAATCGTCAGGATACAGTTTTCCTGGGTACTGGTTCCCCAATGCGACCAGATACATCGGTTATAATCCCGAGACCAACGACAAGACCATACATGAATTTCCCCTGTACTCGTTTGTGCTGGGCGATCTGCATGCGCATGTAATCAATATCATGTTTGTTCTGACCGTGGTTGCGATACTGTACGCATATCTTCAGTACCGGCGTGAAAAGATGAACAATGCGAGATCAAACTGTATCTATGCTGACAGCGGGAACACCTCCGGCCATACCATATGGGGAATACCCGATTGCATCGAGGAGGTATTCAATCCGCCTGTTGTGCTTACAGGCTTTTTCATAGGTCTGTTTCATACCACAAACTTCTGGGATTTCCCCATTTATTTTGTGGTTGCGGGAGCGGTCATACTGTTATCCAACGCGGTCATCTACAATTTTTCGCTGACTACGCTCAAGCTTACTCTGTTCCATGCCATAGTGGTGTTTGTTACCGCAAAGCTTGTCTGTCTGCCGTTTACGCTGAAATTTCACCAGATATCGACATCCGTCATGCTGTGTGAAAATCATACGCCTCTGTATCAGCTGATCATTCTCTGGGGGCTGCCTGTGTTATGTCTGCTGGTATTCATTGTCGCGACCGTGCGAAATCAGATACAGGACGGCGTGTATGTTTTGGGTGAGAACAGAGCCGAAGCGAAAAGCAAACCCGGCAGGGATATTGCGTTATTCCGTTTTATAGCAAACATGAACATCAGCGATCTGTTCATCGTCATTATAGGGTTGTGTGCGCTGGGACTGGTACTGATACCTGAGGTCATCTATGTAAAGGATATTTACTCAGGGGATTATAAACGTGCCAATACCATGTTCAAGCTTACCTACCAGAGCTATATCCTATTTGGGATGACCATGAGCTATGCTGTTTCCAAAATGCTCTTTTATACCCGGAAAAAGGGAAGAAGGATATTTGCCCTGATCATGCTGGTATTCCTTATAATGACGACAGGGTATTTTAACAATTCGACCAAAGCATGGTTCGGCGACTGGAAGGATTCTGAAAACTACAAAGGCTTAAATGCCGGTGAATACTTAAAAGATGTGAATGCTGATGATTATTACGCGGCTAACTGGATCAATGACAATATAGAAGGGCGTCCTGTAATGCTGGAGGTCAATGGTGATTCCTATACGGATTACTGCCGCATTTCAGTCCGGACAGGTCTTCCTACCCTGCTTGGATGGCGGACTCATGAATGGCTCTGGCAGAGCGATGAGACAGGGGGTCTGCCTGAGATCGTCAGCAAACGCGGTCAGGATATTGAGACTATCTATACATCACATGATGTAAATACCGTAAAGCAGATGGTCGGGGAGTACGATATCGAATATATCTATATCGGCAAGCTGGAACGCGAAAAATACGAAGCAGGCGTAAATCACATGCTTTTGCAGTCGCTGGGAAAGGTCGTGTATCCCGCGGGATTTGATCCGGATGATTCGTATGATACCACGTATATCATAAAAGTTGACAGATAATATAAAATACAAACGGAGGAGAAAGGAAATGTTAGAAAGTGTTGAGAAGCTGAAGGCTGCCTTTGAGGAAGCTTTGGCTAAAGTAAGCGACAGCGAGGAGCTGGAGAAGCTTCGTATCGCGTATCTGGGAAAAAAGGGCGCGGTTGCGGACTTTATGAAGGAACTCAAAAACATGGACAATGAATCCAAAAAGGAGTTCGGGAAGGAAGTGAATATCCTTAAGGATGCTATCGATGCTTCCATCAGGAGTTTTGGTGAAAAGCTCGATCAGGCCAGACTTGATGCCCAGATCCGGAACGCGAAGAAATTCGATTTTACGATCCCTTCGGATCAGCCTGAAGGAAGCCTGCACCCCATAACTATCGTACAGCGCAGGATCGAGGATATTTTTAAATCCATGGGCTTTATCATAGAGGACGGACTGGAGATCCAGACAGAATATAATAATTTTGAGGCCGTAAATATCCCGAAGAATCATCCTGCCAGAGATATGCAGGATACCTATTACTTAAGCAACGGACAGCTTTTAAAGACTCATACCTCGGCTGCCCAGAATTATATCATGCGTAAATACGGCGCGCCCAAAAAAGGCGAACCCCCGCTTAAGGTGCTGTTCCCCGGAAGGTGCTTCCGCAATGAGAATATCGACGCCTGCCATGAAAATACCTTCTGGCAGATGGAAGGCATGATGATTGGAGAGGACATTTCCATTTCCAACCTCATTTATTTTATGAAGGTGCTGTTAAGCGAGGTGTTTGAGCGCGATATTAAGGTCCGCCTGCGTCCGGGATTCTTCCCCTTTGTGGAACCCGGCTTTGAGCTGGATATCAACTGCCTTATCTGCGGCGGTGAGGGATGCCCGACCTGTAAGAATTCCGGCTGGCTGGAGCTTCTTCCCTGCGGTATGATCCATCCCAATGTACTGAGGATGGGAGGCATAGATCCTGATAAGTATACCGGTTTCGCGTTTGGTCTGGGACTGACCCGTCTGGCTATGATGAAATTCGGGATCACGGACATAAGAGTGCTGAACAGCGGTAATCTGAAGGCTCTGAAGCAGTTTGTAGACTAAAGGCATAACATAAAAATTTATTATCAGGAGGAAATGATATGTTCATCTCAATGAACTGGATCTCGGACTTTGTTGATCTGTCCGGGGTAGATATAAAAGCACTTATCAACAGGTTTACTCTTTCAACGGCTGAAGTGGAGGATATCTATGAATTCGGGAAGGATACCCATGACGTAGTCGTAGGTAAGATACTGTCTGTAGAGCCTCATCCCGAATCAAAAAAACTCCATCTTCTGAAAGTCGATAACGGCACGGAAGTGGTTGACTGCGTTTGCGGCGCTCCCAATGTAAGAGAGGGCATAAGGGTGGCTTTTGCAAAAGCCGGCGGAAGTGTCTGCGGCAATCCCATAGGTGAGGCTAAGATAGCGGGATATAGAAGCTGCGGCATGTGCTGTTCGGAAAAAGAACTCGGAATAAGCGAGGATCACAGCGGTATCATGATATTTGACGATCTGGGTATCGATGCAGCTGTAGGTACGGATATTAAATCCATAATCCCTATCGAGGACACGGTTTTTGAAGTTGACAACAAGTCATTGACCAACCGGCCCGACCTGTGGGGACATTACGGCATTGCCAGGGAAATATCCTGTCTGGTAAAGCGCCCGTTAAAAGAGCTTGTGGTCGATGATCTTACTAAATACGCGGCACTGCCCGGCATCGATGTCAGGGTTGAAACCAAGCTCTGCTACCGTTATTCCTGCATTACCGTCGGCAATGTCAGCAAAAATGTTTCACCGCTCTGGATGAAAGTCAGACTTCAGTATTGCGGACAGCGTCCCATTAATCTCCTGGCGGATCTTACCAATTATCTGTCCATGGAGCTAGGGCAGCCCATGCATGCATTTGACAATGCCAAAGTAAAAGAAATAAGAGTTAAGGTATTTGATGAAGCAAAGGAATTTCAGACTCTCGATTCGTCCATGCGTAATGTCGATCCCGGGATCATGATGATCTGCAACGAGAAGGAGCCTGTTGCGCTTGCGGGTATCATGGGAGGCCTGCTTTCAGAGATCGAGGATGATACCGACACGCTTCTTTTGGAGTCGGCCAACTTTGACGGCGCATCGGTTAGAAAATCAGCGGCAAAGCTCGGTCTTCGTACAGAATCTTCCGCAAGATATGAGAAGACTCTGGATCCTGAGATGACTACACTCGCCATTGCCAGATTCTTAAAGCTTCTTATGGATGTGGACAGCGGCATAAAGGTATCCTCATCCATGACCGATGTGTACAACAGACATTTTGACCATGTTACCATAACCTTTGATAAAGCGTATGTTGATAAATATACCGGAATTGATATCAGCGAGGATGAGATAGAAGATACTCTGACGAGGCTTGGCTTTGGGCTGAAGCGCGAAGGCAGGGATTTTGTGGTTGATGTTCCTTCATGGCGCGCTACCAAGGATGTTACCATGAAAGCCGATATCATTGAAGAGATAACCCGTGTATACGGATACGATAATTTTGAATACAAGAGCTGCGCGAGCATGCTCACACCCGTCCGTCAGGACCCTTCACGTGAGGATGAGTACCGGATCAAGCAGATACTTGCGTTAAAATACGCTTTCAGCGAGGTTCATTCCTACATCTGGTATGATAATAAAGCATGCAGGGATCTGGGGCTGGAGGCTGCGTCATATGTCCGCATCATCAATTCGCTGACAGGCGACAATGAGGATATCAGGAGCACGATCATTCCCATGCTCGTCAGCTTTGTCAATAAAAATATAGATTCATTTCCTACGGTTCGCATGTTCGAGAGCGGCAGGGTGGTAAAGGGGATAAAAGAAGACAATCTGGTGGATGAACACAAGTATCTTTCCCTGATCATCGCCAGCCGTGAGGAGGAAGAGGATACGGTGCTGGGTGAGCTTAAGAAAGCGGTGGACTATATCGCGAAAAGCATAAGGAATAAACAGTTCAGATTCATACAGCCGGCATCGGCAGATGAAAGCTTTATCCATCCGAAAAACAGCGCCAACATATTAATGGACGGAGTGAAACTGGGCTATATCAGTGTTCTTAATCCCGGAATATCTATGAAGATAGATAAGAAGCTTTCCGCCGCGGTATGCGAGATCGATCTTGACGCATTAAGTACTACCAAAGGCTGCGATATTGCCTTTGAAGAGGTGTCCAGATTCCCCGGTATTTCCATAGACTTAAGTCTGCTTACAGACAAGGATCTGTCTTACGGCGATCTGGAAGAAACAGTCCTCGGGATTCACAACGAAAGCCTTAGAAGCTGCAGCTTTGTTGATATTTTTGAAGATGATTCGCTTCCTGCCGGTAAGGTAAGTCAGACTATCAGGCTGTATTACGGATCAAATGAACGTACGCTGGTAGCCGAAGAGGTGAACGGGTACGTGAAGGAAGTTCTTGATGCTTTCGAAGCGAAGGGGATCTCACTTAGAGCATGATGCTTCCAATCGGGATCGCGTAATAGATCAGGCACAGATTATATGCATGAGGCATACGGTAAAAAATGTCAGATGTCAGTTCAATAACAGATTATGTTTTTTCCAAGGTTGAGGAAGGTCTGAACGCGGACCTGGTGATCATGGACGCAATGGAAAGGGTCGGAAACCTGTACGGGATCGATAATGTTTCCGTAAAAGAGGTGACCGACCCTGTAAGCCATACATTTAGATGCACTTATGTTTGGGATGTTCAGGGCGACCGTGATCTCCTCAATCTGGAAAAACGTTATGAGACTCAGGCCTTTGAAGAGTTCAAACTGCTGAATACACATCCTGATGCGGTGTTCAAGGTTTTTGAATTTCATGAGGGTGAAGCGGATGTTCCGCGTCATCTTGTTTGTGCTGGCATGAAATCCATGCTTCGTATCCCGCTTTTGCAGGATGATGAATTCTGCGGTTATGTGGATTTCGTTGACAAAAAGAATGCATCCAGAAGCTTTGATCCGGAAGAGATCAGCCAGATGAAGAACTTTTCAAAGCTGATGCTGATGTATCTTCTGCCTCTGCGTGAAAAAGAAAGGATCGAGACCGAATCAAAGGATATCTCCGAATTCGATCCGCTGACGAGACTGTTAAAGTACGAGGTAGTCTATCACGACCTTGAAAAGATCATTAATGACGGATTTCATGGTTCAAGACTTGATTTTATCAGCTTTGATTTTACAAATTTCAAATTTATAAATGAAAAGTACGGGTATAACGAAGGCAACAGGATACTTTGCGATGTGGCCGAATTTGTTTATTCCGTTTCCGGGTATATCATTGCCTGCTGCAGACCCTATTCGGATAATTTTTTCGTAGTCATAAAGGTACCTGAGACAAAATCGACAGATCATGTGCGTATGAGACTTGAAAACGCGGCTGTTGAACTGATCGATGAACTCAGAAAACGTTTTTTTGACTGCAATCTTATTGTAAACTGCGGTATTTTCAGTCTTCACGGAGATAAAAGAGTAAATACTTCACTGAAAAAAGCCGGACTGCAGTTCAACGCAAGTATAGAGACCGCTCTGTTCAACGCCAATCTTGCGCGGAAATTCGCAAAACGCGAATCGGTTAACAGCGCCTTCAGGTGTCTTATGTATGATAAGCGTATGTCCGTAACCATGGAAAAATACGCCGAGTATATTTCCTCCATGAAGAAAGCGCTTGAACGGGATGAATTCTTCTTCCAGCTGCAGCCGAAATTTACTTCCGACACAAAGGAGATCGTAGGGGCAGAGGCTCTGGTACGCTGGAAAAAGGATGGAGACGAGATCCTTTATCCTGACGATTTCCTGAGCGTTTTTGAAGAAAACGGATGTATAGTGGATCTGGACTATGATGTCTATGAGCAGGTTTTTGCATACGTGGCTGACAGGCTTAAAAAAGGCCTGACGCTGG
Organism: Lachnospiraceae bacterium; assembly: GCA_024698555.1. GTDB lineage: Bacteria > Bacillota > Clostridia > Lachnospirales > Lachnospiraceae > RUG11977. The sequence continues at coordinate 15,976 of JAILRI010000130.1, read as the reverse complement.
TACCTGTAAGCGTAAATGTTTCGATCATCCATTTTTACTCATTGGATCTGCTTAAAGAAATAGACAGGCTGATGGAAAAGTATGGTGTGGATACGGATTATATTGAATTTGAGCTGAGTGAAAAGATTTATATTTCAGACTTCGTTGGAGTAAGACAGATCATCGAAGGACTGAAACGCAGAGGCTTCAGGGTATATCTCGACGGCTTCGGGTCCGGTTATTCCTCCCTCAACACACTGACAAAGTATCAGATCGACGGGATCATGCTGGATCGGAAGTTTATGAAGGAAAAGCTTGAATACAAGGATAAAATAGTCATTTCATGTATGGTTGATATGGCAAACAGGCTGGGACTGCAGGTGTTCTGCGAGGGAGTTGAAAATGAAGAACAGAGACAGTTCCTGATAAAAAATGATTGTCCTTATATTCAGGGCAATCTGTTTTCGCCTCCGGTCGATGTGGCAAAATTTGACCGGATGCTGGAGAAGAAGGGAATTTAAAGTGAGAGTTATTGCAGGAACTGCAAGAAGTCTGAAGCTGACGGCCCCGAAAGGACTTGAAGTGCGACCTACCACCGACAGGATAAAGGAGACTCTGTTCAACATATTAAGTCCGGATATTTATGATGCCGTTTTTCTGGATCTGTTCTGCGGAAGCGGGGCCATAGGAATAGAGGCGCTGAGCAGGGGAGCATCAGAGTGTGTGTTTGTAGATAATTCTCCTGCTTCGCTTGACTGTACCAGAGCCAATCTGGAGCATACCCGGCTGGACGGACGTGCCCATGTCATACGGGGCGAAGCGGCAGGAGTGATATCCAGACTTGCGGCAGAAAAGAAATATGATGTGGTATTTATGGATCCGCCGTATGGAAAACAGCTGGAAAAGCAGGTGCTGGAACAGATGGCTGTACATGATATCCTTTCCGGTGACGGAATAGTGATAGTGGAAGCCGATACGGCTACAGAGTTTGATTATCTGCCGGAACTGGGCTTTGAAGCATACAGGGTAAAGTCCTACGGCTCGAATAAACATGTGTTTATCAGAAAGGATGGTGGACGGTATTAAGACAGGATTATATCCGGGAACCTTTGACCCGGTTACGAGGGGACATCTCGATATCATAATGAGATCATCAAAGCTGGTTGACAGACTGGTGATAGGAGTTCTTCCGAATCAGGCGAAGAAGCCCTGGTTTTCGGTGGAAGAGCGTATGGAACTGATCCGCAAATGTACTGCCGATATAAAGAACGTGGAAGTCATGAGCTTTGACGGACTGACCGTGGATTTCGGACGTGAGCTCGGAGCCAGTATGATTGTGCGCGGCCTGCGCGCTATCACTGATTTTGAATATGAACTGCAGATCGCGCAGATAAACCATAAACTGAATCCCGATATCGATACGGTTTTCTTTACGACAAATGTGGAGTATTCCTACGTAAGCTCCAGCATAGTCAAGGAGATCGCCAGCTATGGCGGGGATATCAGCGGATTTGTATCACCCCAGATCATAAAGGATATTTTTAAAAAGCATGAGGAGATAGTGGCTTCCCGCAGATGAAACCATGATGTGATAAAGAATGATAATGGTTTCAAAATATAAGAAAAAAGTTGCAATACTTCGTAAAAATATATTATAATGATTTTGCTTGGGTTGGATTTTACCAATTAGCATTATCATGGCTTTTAAGGAGAGAGTTTATGGCACTTTCAAGGATCGAGGAGATCATAGATAATATTTACGACTATGTGGAAAGCTGTAAACCGACGGCATTTTCACAGGCGAAGGTAGTTGTATCAAAGGACGAACTGTTGGATCTGGTGGATGAGCTGAAACGCCGTACACCTGAGGAAATAAAGCGCAGCCAGAAGGTTATCGCAAACAGGGAAAATATCTTAAAGAGCGCGGAGGAAGAAGCGGCTGCCAAGATCAAGGAGGCTTACGACAAAGCCAGAGAGATAGAGGAAGAAGCACGCGCGAAGGCCGAAGAGCTGGTCAGCGAGACTGAAGTATACAAACAGGCTTTTGAGAAGGCCAATTCCATGATACAGAGCGCATCCCAGCAGAGCGATACGATGACTACCGACGCGAAGAATTATTCGACTCAGATGCGCTCGGGAGTGCTCAATTACTCCAGCGATATTCTGTCAGAGATAGAGAGCCTGCTTGCCGAGGCTCATAAGGATATTGAAGAACGTTCGAATGCCTTGGTAAAGGTGATCTCGGATAAGCTTGCTACTATTTCCGATAACCGCAAGGAGATCATCGAACAGATCAATATTGATTTTTATGGTGATGAAGACGATGATGATGTGATAGAAGAAGACTACTCGGAAGAGGATTTTTAAGGAAGCGAAGGTTAGATCTTCTTTTACGTGATCAGTGTTTTATTTTGAAGGACAAAAAACTGCCCCGTGCACGGTTTCCAAACTGTGACGGGCAGTTTTTATTTTGTTTATTTTGATTTTATTGTATTTTAAGAAACAAATCATCAGAAATATGGTAAAATCGGAACTGAACGGATTGAAGCCGTTTACTTATCATGTAAAGAGCGGTTTCAAGTTATATTATCGGATGAAGCAGAATGAAAAAGATACGGAAGGTAACCTGACTAAAGTATGACAGCTGACAATGAAATGATAGAAGTGATATATATTGCGTACAGGCCTGATGAGAGACTTTATGAATCCTTAAAAAGGATAGCAGTTCAGGCAGCCCATCCCGACCGTATCAGGATCGTACTGACAGTGGATGATGCTGAGGCCGGTCTGACAGACGCGGCAGACTGTGTACCGGAGCAGCCTAAGGAGGCTAAAGAGGTTGCGCGCAAGCTGGCTTTGGCAGGGCTGGATCGGAAAGTCAAGATTGAAACAGTTTCAAAACATGAATTCTCGCATGGCGCGACAAGGCAGAAGGCGGTAATGAGCTCGCAGTGCGGATATGTGCTGCTCATGACACAGGATGCGGTACCGGTGAACGGGCGGCTGATAAGCAATCTCCTCAAGGCAGTGTCCGGGATGGATGCGGCTTTAGCCTACGCAAGACAGGTGCCTTATCCGGATGCTTCAAAGGTGGAACGCCTGTACAGATTGTTCAATTATCCCAGAAAAAGCGTTTCAAAGACTGCGTCAGATATTGAAAAAATGGGAGTAAAGGCATTTTTCAGTTCTGATGTGTGCTGTATGTATAAGAAGTCTGTATTTGAACAGCTCGGCGGATTTGATACAAGCATAGACTTCAACGAGGACAGCATATTCGCCTATCATGCCCTTAAGGCCGGGTATACGGTTGAATACGCAGCCGAAGCTTTGGTTTTTCACAGCCATAATATGTCATTTAAAGAAATGTTTGAGCGAAGCAGGGTTCTTGCCATATCACAGAAGCAGCACAAGGACATCTTCGGACAGGTCTCGAGTGAAAATGAGGGCATGAAGTTCTTAAGACTTGGCTTAAAGGCATTATGGAAAAGAAAAGACTATCTGTCGGCAGCAGAACTGATAGCTACCTGTATAGCGAAGTATGCGGGATATTTTGTGGGAAAGAATCTTTAGAGGAAAAGAAATGATCGATATTATTATGGCCACATATAACGGTGCCCGTTATATTGCGGAGCAGATCCGGTCTATCCTTGGTTCGGACGAAAAAGACATAAGAGTTTTGGTATATGACGATATGTCGGAGGATGAAACGCCTGATATCGTGAAGAGCTTTGCGGATAAGGCCCCCGGAAAGGTATTCTGTTTTAAAAACGAGATCAGATACGGGCATTGCGCGAATTTCCTGCAGGGACTTAAAAAGGCTGTGCGTGAGTATCCCGCTGAGTACTATATGTTCAGCGATCAGGATGATCTGTGGCTGAAGGATAAGATCAGTCTGTGTCTGGCTCGCATAAGGAGCTTGGAAACAAATACGGCAGACCGGTCCGTTGATGAAGAAAGCAGAACAGCCAAGCGATCTTCGGAAGGTGTGAGCAGCTGTACACCGTGTATGGTCTTTACAGACGCCATACTGGTAAATGCAGACGCGGAACCTACAGGCATGACCTTCATCAAGGCTGACAGACTGGACGCTTCAAAGACCGATCTGGCGCATCTGCTCATGGAAAACAAATGTCAGGGCTGTACTATGATGATAAACAATGCCCTGGCCGGCATGATCGGCTCGTATGACGAAAGAGTTCGTTATCATGACTGGTGGATCGCCCTTATCGCGTCGGCATTCGGGAGGATAGGATTTATCGATACACCGACTTTGATGCATCGGCAGCATGAAGACAATGCGGTAGGCCAGGGAAGTTTTACGGATTATCTGCGCGGGAGACTGCATTCAGGGAGAAAAGACGCGAGAGAACGGCTTAAAGCTACCTTTGACCAGGCGGCCGCGTTTTATAAGTATTACGGAAGGCAGCTGCGTAGGAAGGACAGGATGATAGTGCGCGCATTTCTAAAGCTTAAAGACATGAATGCTGTCGGGAAGAGAGTCGCGCTGTTAAGGTACGGGTATTTGAAGTCCGGTCCGGCACGCAACGCCGGGCTGATGATGTATATATGATGATGTCAGGAGACAAAAGATCTGTCGGGCTTTTGCCCTGACTAAACGAGAGCGGCATAGCTGCTCCCGTCGTTTGATGCGCGGCACGCACACTTTGCATGCAGTATGCCGCATCACATAGATCGCTCGGCATGGAGGATTAATATGCGGGAAAAGCTGTACAGATTTATGCAGGGACGATACGGGATCGATGCATTCGGCAAGTTTTTGATCTACACCGGATTAATACTTGCTTTGGTTAATATGCTTTTCAGAACGGTAGTTTTCTCATTCCTTTCGCTGCTTATCTGGATATATGCGTATTTTCGTATTTTTTCCAGAAATTACTCCCGAAGAAGTGATGAAAACAGCGCATATCTCAGGATAAAGGAGAGAATAGCGAATACTTTCAGAAAGCTGTTTCCGGGACTGAAGACTCATGGTCCGATCGGTTCGGGAACGCAGGAACGCGCAGGCTGCAGCTCCCGATGCAACTCATACAGCGGTCAGGTTTTTGACGAACAATACAGGATATTTAAATGTCCCTCCTGCAAACAAAAGCTGCGTGTTCCCAAGGGCAGAGGTAAAATACGTATCACCTGCCGCAGGTGCGGTAATGAGTTTGTCAAAAAAAGCTGAATGTTTTGACAGATGCAGGGATATATGGTATCATCCATATTACTGTGTGATTATATCTGAAGACGAAAGAGAGGTTTGTTTAAAATGGCTGAATGTACACACGATTGTTCGACTTGTTCGGAAGCCTGTTCATCGCGAGAGGGCGGGGAGCAGAGTTTTGATTTCAGGGCGAAACTGAATGAAGCGAGCAATGTCAGAAAGGTGATAGGAATAGTAAGCGGTAAGGGAGGAGTCGGAAAAAGCTTTGTGACTTCATATCTTGCCACGCTGCTCAGAAGAAAAGAATACAGTGTGGGAGTGCTTGATGCGGATATTACAGGACCTTCGATCCCCGCTGCATTCGGCATACATGAGAGGGCGAAGGGAAATGAACTGGGTATCGTTCCGGCCGAGACCAAGACCGGGATAAAGCTTATTTCCATAAACCTTATGCTTGAAAAAGAGGATGCTCCCGTCATCTGGAGAGGTCCTGTGATCGCGGGTGTGGTTAAGCAGTTCTGGACAGATGTGTTCTGGGATGATGTGGATTTTATGCTGGTGGACATGCCTCCCGGAACGGGCGATGTACCGCTCACCGTATTCCAGTCTATTCCCGTTGACGGTCTGATAGTAGTCACCAGTCCTCAGGAACTGGTTTCAACCATCGTGTCAAAGGCTGTGAACATGGCTAATGAGATGAAGATACCGATCGTCGGAATAGTTGAAAATTACAGCTATGTGGAATGTCCCAAGTGCGGTGAGAGGATCGACGTGTTCGGGGACAGCCATGTTGAGGATGTAGCTAAGAAGTTCGGACTGACCGTGCTTGGACGCATTCCGATGACTCCTGTGATCGCTCAGAAGGTGGATAAAGGCGCTGTGGAGGAGCTGGAGGGAAAGTGGCTTGATGAGACGGCGGATTTTATCGAATCGCAGTTTATCCCAGGCGATGAGGACTGATAAATGGATCAGAGTAAGATCAGGAATTTCTGCATTATAGCGCATATAGATCACGGCAAGTCCACTCTTGCCGACCGTATCATAGAGATGACAGGCTTGCTCACTTCTCGTGAGATGCAGGAGCAGGTGCTGGATAATATGGATCTGGAGAGAGAGCGCGGCATTACCATCAAGGCTCAGACCATCAGGACTATTTATAAGGCCAAGGATGGGAACGAGTATATTTTCAATCTGATAGATACTCCCGGACATGTGGACTTTAACTATGAGGTATCGAGGAGTCTGGCTGCATGTGAGGGAGCAATACTTGTCGTGGATGCTGCTCAGGGAATTGAGGCTCAGACGCTTGCCAATGTATACATGGCCCTGGATCACAATCTTGAGGTCTTTCCCGTGATCAACAAGATAGATCTTCCCAGTGCCGAGCCGCAGCGCGTGATCGCCGAGATCGAGGACGTGATAGGTCTGGAAGCTCAGGACGCGCCGCTTATTTCAGCCAAAAACGGGATCAATATCGAAGAAGTCCTCGAAGCAATAGTTCATAAGATACCGGCTCCGGTGGGAGAGGAGAACGCGCCGTTTAAGAGTCTGATATTTGATTCGATATATGATTCATATAAGGGCGTCATCGTATTTGTACGCGTGATGGAAGGAAAGATCACGAAGGATTCCCGCATCAGGATGATGGCTACCGGCGCCGAAGCGGATGTGGTAGAGATAGGAATATTCGGTCCGGGACAGTTTATACCCTGCGATGAACTTTCAGCCGGCATGGTTGGTTATATCACCGCGTCGCTTAAAAATGTCAAGGATACCCGTGTGGGCGATACTGTTACGGATGCTATGAATCCCTGCACGGAGGCTCTTCCGGGTTATAAGAAGGTATTACCCATGGTATACTGCGGCATGTATCCCGCGGACGGAGCGAAATATCCCGATCTGCGCGACGCATTGGAGAAGCTGCAGCTGAATGACGCGTCTCTTCAGTTTGAACCCGAGACCTCGGTGGCATTGGGATTTGGCTTCAGATGCGGTTTTTTGGGACTCCTGCATCTCGAGATCATTCAGGAACGGCTTGAAAGAGAGTATAACCTTGATCTGGTCACGACCGCTCCGAGTGTTATTTACAAGATATACAAGACTAACGGCGAGGTGATCGATCTGACGAATCCGACCAATATGCCCGACCCTTCTGAGATAGAGCACATGGAGGAACCCTTTGTCAATGCCGAGATCATGGTTACGACCGAGTTTGTGGGCGCGATCATGAAGCTGTGTCAGGAGCGCAGGGGAGTATACAAGAGCATAGAGTATATGGAGCAGACGAGGGCGCTGCTTAAATATGAGCTGCCGCTCAATGAGATCATATATGACTTTTTTGATGCGCTGAAATCACGTTCCAAGGGATATGCGTCTTTTGATTATGAACTTAAGGGTTATGTGCCGTCGAAGCTGGTGAAGCTGGATATGCTGGTGAACCGTGAGGAAGTGGATGCTTTAAGCTTTATTATCCACGAGGAGGGCGCATACGAGCGGGCCAGGAAGATGTGCGAGAAGCTGAAGGAGAACATCCCGAGGCAGCTCTTCGAGATACCGATACAGGCCGCCATCGGAAGCAAGATCATCGCCCGCGAGACGGTCAAGGCTATGCGCAAGGACGTGCTTGCCAAGTGTTACGGAGGCGACATCACGCGTAAGAAAAAGCTGCTGGAGAAGCAAAAGGAAGGCAAGAAGCGCATGAGGACCTTCGGCAATGTGGAGATACCGCAGAACGCGTTTATGAGTGTGCTGAAGCTGGACGAGGAGTGAAAGAAATGCAATAGCTGGCTTGATAATGATTCGGCTCCATAAGATATTGCAAGTATCCGTCTTGATAATGACTCGGCTTCATAACCTTGCCCGCAAACGGCTTCCGCGCGATGAACTTCTGACAAAGTTTTACAATTTGCTGTACCACTCGCCAAAACGGCAAAACTCGCAAAAACAGCTCAGACAGATGCCGTTTTTGCTCGACAGCAAATTGGAAAACTTTGAGAAGTTCTATCGCTTGTGCAGGTTGTTTGCAGGCAGGCTTATGGAGCTGAGTCATATCCCAAACGGTTTTCAATTTCTTTCCGCTTCGTTCAGCTTCCGCATGGCGGTGGAGAGCATGAGTTTGATGCGGTTGAGCTGATTAACTTCGCTGGCTCCGGGGTCGTAGTCGACTGCGACTATGTTGGACTCGGGGTAGCGGCGGCGAAGCTCTTTTATAACACCCTTGCCCACGATGTGGTTGGGAAGGCACGCGAAAGGCTGGGCGCACACGATGTTGGGCGCGCCGGCCTTTATCAGTTCTATCATTTCGCCGGTCAGGAACCAGCCTTCACCGGTCTGGTTGCCTATGCTGGCTATGGGTGAGGCGTATTCGGCCAGAGTCTCTATCCTTGCGGGCGGCTCAAAGCGTTTGCTCTTCTCAAAGGCTTCCACGGAAGACTTTCTTGCTTTTTCCATGATCTTGATGGCGAATTCATTTATGACCATGGATTTCTTACTCTTTCCCAGATAATCATGCTTGAAGATATTGTTGTACGAGCAATAGAGCATGAAATTGAGAAGCTCCGGTACTATGACCTCGGCGCCTTCGGCTTCGAGTTGGTCTATCAGGTAGTTGTTGGCGGCGGGCATGAATTTGACCAGGATCTCGCCCACTATGCCGACCTTGGGCTTTTTGATGGTCTCATCAAGAGGCAGCTCGTCAAAATCCTTGATGATGCCTCGGATATTGCGGTTATACTCGCTCCAGTTGATTACCGTGCCTACACCGTGTTTTTTCAGGGAGTCAATGCATCTTTTCTCCCATTTTTTATGCAGGGCATTGGCTGAACCGGGAACAGCTTCATAAGGCCTGGTCTTGTAAACAACCTTCTGGAACACATCGCCGTAGATCAGTGACTGGAAGGCTTTGACGATGAGCTCGGGCGTGTATTCGAGACCGGGATTCTTTTCGAGACCCTGGGCGCTGATCGATACTACCGGTACCTGGCTTAAGCCGGCTTTCTCCAGGGCACGGCGGATAAAGCCTATATAGTTGGTAGCGCGGCAACCTCCGCCGGTCTGTGTGATCATAAGCGCGATCTTATTCGGATCGTACTGACCGGAATTGATCGCCAGCATAAGCTGTCCTACGACCATAAGGGAAGGATAGCAGGCATCGTTGTTTACATATTTAAGGCCTTCGTCGATAGCTTCTCGTCCGTCGTTTCCCAGCACCTCCATGTGATAGCCCTCGGATGCGAAAGCGGCTTCGAGGAGCGAAAAGTGGATCGGGGACATCTGAGGAGCCAGAAGGGTATAGTCCTTCTTCATCTCCTTGGTATAGATGGCTCTGTGGTGCGCTGCGGAATGTATCTCTGCTTTGACGCCCAGACGCTCACGTTCTTTTATAGCCGAGAGCAGGGATCTGATGCGTATCCTGGCGGCACCTAAGTTATTGACTTCGTCAATTTTGAGCACGGTGTAGATCTTGCCCGATTTGGTAAGGATATCAGCTACTCCATCGGTTGTTACCGCGTCGAGTCCGCAGCCGAAGGAGTTGAGCTGTACCAGCTCCAGAGCCGGGTTCGTGCGTACATAGGCAGCGGAAGCGTAAAGCCTTGAGTGGTACATCCACTGGTCGATGACTATCATGGGACGATCGATGGTGCCCAGGTGTGAAACACTGTCCTCGGTAAGCACGGCTACGCCGTAGGAATTGATCATCTCAGGGATGCCGTGGTTGATCTCGGGATCTATATGGTACGGACGGCCTGCAAGCACTATGCCCTTACGTCCGGTTTCCTTCAGATACTCAAGGGTCTCCTCGCCTTTTTTCATCATGTCTTTACGGGCGCTTCCCAATTCCTCCCAACCCGCGTGCGCGGCGGCCTTTATCTCATCGGCGGTGAAGTTGTTGTAGTATGGAGTTGTTCTATCGGTAAATATCTGAACCAGCCTGTCTGAAAGGATCTTTTCCGACTCAAAGCTCATGAAGGGATCGTCGTAGATCACGTCTCCGGTCTTTAATTCCTCGACGTTGTTCTTGATGTTCTCTCCGTAAGAAGTAACGATAGGGCAGTTATAATGATTGCCCGCATGCTCCTGCTCGATGCGCTCATAAGGAACGCAGGGGTAGAAGATGAACTTGCAGCCTGCGTTTATCAGCCACATGATGTGACCGTGGGCGATCTTGGCAGGGTAGCACTCGGATTCGCTGGGGATGGATTCGATGCCAAGTTCGTAGATCTTGCGGGTGCTTAAGGGTGAAAGCATCACAGAATAACCCAGTTTCGTAAAGAACGTGAACCAGAACGGATAGTTCTCATACATGTTTAATACGCGGGGAATGCCTACAATTCCACGTTTTGCCTTTTCGAGTTTTAGAGGTTCGTAGTCGAATACCCTGTGAAGCTTGTACTCAAAAAGATTGGGGATATTGTCCTTGTTCTTCTCGCCTCCGATGCCTTTTTCACAGCGGTTTCCGGATACAAAACGGGTTCCGTTGCTGAATTTGTTGATGGTCAGGAGGCAGGAGTTGGTGCAGCCTTTGCAACGGGTCATAGAAGTCTCGTAAGTAAGGGCATTGATCTCATCTATGCCGAGCATGGTCGTGGCTTCACCGGTGTAGTCGCGGCGCGCAATGAGAGCGGCTCCGAAGGCTCCCATGATACCTGCTATGTCGGGACGCACGGCATCGGCGCCGAGTATGGTCTCAAAGGCACGCAGAACGGCGTCGTTATAGAAGGTTCCGCCCTGAACTACGATCTGCTCGCCTAAGTCCTTGGGATTGGAGACCTTGATAACCTTGTATAAAGCGTTTTTGATGACAGAGTAAGCTAAGCCTGCCGAGATATCAGCGACGGTCGCGCCTTCCTTTTGAGCCTGCTTAACCTTGGAATTCATGAACACGGTACAGCGGGAGCCTAAGTCGATGGGATTCTCAGCGTACAGTGCGATCTTCGCGAATTCCGCGATCTCTAAGTTAAGTGACTTGGCAAAGGTCTCTATGAAGGAACCGCAGCCTGAGGAGCAGGCTTCGTTGAGCTGTACGGAGTTGACAGCGTTATCCTTGATGCGGATGCATTTCATGTCCTGACCGCCGATGTCAAGGATACAGTCGACCTTCGGATCGAAGAAGGCGGCGGCAGTGTAGTGTGCTACTGTTTCCACCTCACCCTCGTCCAGCCTTAAGGCGGCTTTTATCAGAGCTTCACCGTAACCGGTGGAACAGGAACGTACTATATGCACATCTTCAGGTTTTTTGGCGTATATCTCCTTGATCGCGCGGATGGCGGTTTTTAAGGGCGAACCGTTGTTGTTTGAATAGAAAGAGTAGAGAAGCTCGCCATTTTCACCTACGAGGGCAGCTTTCGTGGTAGTGGAACCGGCATCGATCCCCAGATACGCGTTGCCGCTGTATGAGGCCAGATCACCTTTGGTCACAGAATGCTGCGCGTGACGGCTGCGGAAAGCGTCATAATCAGACGAGTCCTTAAACAGAGGCTGCAGACGGTTGACCTCGAACTGGATATCTATATGCTTGTTGAGACGCTCAGCCAGTTCATCAATGGTAAGCTTATATATGTCTTTCTCAGGCTTGGGTATGCCGCCTGGAAGCAGCACCGAATTCTGACCCGCCCCCATGGCAGCGAACAGATGAGAGTTCTCAGGGGAGATGATGGTCTCATCGGTAAGCTTTAAGGTGCGGATAAAGGCGTTCTTTAGTTCTGACAAAAAGTGCAGAGGACCGCCTAAGAATGCCACCTTGCCGCGGATGGGCTTGCCGCAGGCCAGACCCGATATGGTCTGGTTGACCACTGCCTGGAAGATGGAGGCCGATAAGTCTTCCTTGGTCGCGCCCTCATTGATAAGCGGCTGGATATCGGACTTGGCAAATACGCCGCAACGGGCGGCTATGGGATAGATCGCCTTATAGTTTTTTGCATATTCGTTCAGACCCGAGGCGTCAGTCTTGAGCAAAGTCGCCATCTGGTCGATGAAGGAGCCTGTTCCACCGGCGCATATGCCGTTCATGCGTTGTTCGATGGTCTGACCGAAGTATATGATCTTCGCGTCCTCACCGCCCAGCTCTATAGCCACGTCAGGTTGCTTGGGCAGTTCGGACAGGGCAGTCGATACAGCGATGACTTCCTGCACGAAGGGCACTCCCAGTACATTGGCCAGGGCGAGTCCGCCGGAACCTGTGATGACAGGCGCGACCTCCTCACCGGGGAAGCGTCTGGCGAGATCATCCACCAGGTCAAACAGAGTCTCCTGAATATTCGCGAAATGTCGCTTATAGTCGGAAGCGACCAGATTGTTGTCTTTATCGAGCAGCGCCACCTTGACCGTGGTGGAGCCGATGTCTATGCCGAGTTTGTACATGTAATAAAATCCTCCTGTTTATAACCACATCTCTTTATTATAATACTTATATGGAGCCATGACAAATACTTTTTTTACCACAGACGCGCTAAGTATTTAAATTCCGCTCACTGCCCATAAAGGCACGTTCTTCATCCACTCCTGTTCGCGGAAGTCGGCTGAAGATGTACGTATCGCCTCTGACGGTTTGAATTTTTCACAATAAAATCGCTTGACTATAAACGAATAAGTGTAAAAATACAACACTTTTTCGTCGGAAAATGTGTTAGCAAACTAAAGTATTTCTTACATTGAAAAATCAAGGGAACAGGGCAGGAAACAGGGCAGTATTCTTATGAGTATATTGGAAGAATAGGGAATTGAGTCGCAATGAAGTGCCTGAAACCCTGTAAAATGGCGGGTTTGCGAGATTTCTCTTGACAAAATCGGGGGGTGGTACAATAGGTGGTAGATGTGTCTTGCAGGCACGTCTGCCATATTTTATATAAAAGGAGAAGATACTTATGAAAAAGATCAAAGTGTTACTTGCGGCTGTGCTGACATTTGCCCTTGTGGTCGGGATGTTCGGCGCTAAAGGAGCAGGAGAGGTTCGGGCGGCAGAAAAGCCCGGCGCGCCCGAGGTAAAGGTGTCGGAGACCGACAATTACGGCGAGGTCAGGATAACCATAGCTTCTACAAGATATGTGGACGGGTACAGGATATTTGTAAAAGCACCCGGAGCAAAGAAGTATTCGAAACTGGCTGATATTGATAAAAAAGGAACCAAGAAGCGCACATATGATGCTGAAAATCTTTCATCCGGCACATATAGCTTCCGGGTAAGGGCATATTCAAAGGCGTCCGGCAAGACTGTATGGGGAAGCTTTTCCAAGGTCGTTAAGATAGACGTGGTTGATGCCAAAACCCGCGCCCATAGCGCCAGGATGAAGGAGATCGCGGCGGAAGAGTACCCCGATCTGTACGCTCTGGTTGAAGACGGCAAGCTGGGACTGACGATGGATGATTCGAGCAATGTGTATTTCACTCTCGGATCTTATGATATGATCGATCGAAACGGAAACAGGAAGGAACAGGATATTGAGTGGATATGCCTCGATTATGACGAGGATGAGGGCGCGGCATTATTTATCAGCCGGTATGTAGTGGACAGAGAGTATTATCATAATGAGTTTGATTACATAACATGGGAGGAATGCGAGCTCCGTTCATGGTTGAATGAAGACTTTCTCTACGAAGCTTTTTCCGAAAATGAGAGAAAGAACCTGATCCTTCAGACGGAAGTAGTTAACGACCTGAATAATAGTTATGGCATAAATGGCGGCGAAGATACAAAAGACAGGATATTTTTGCTGTCCTACAACGAAGCTAATTATTACGGTATATACGGCGCAACATTATTTGATGGAACAAAAATCAGTTACCTTCTTCGTTCTCCGGGCAAAACACAAAAGTATATTGCTTATGTAACTGAGGGGGGATCAAAGAGGGAAGGTCACCTTTCTGTGATATTAGATAGCACTTATAAAAAATATACTGAGTCATTGTTTGCTTATGGAACGGTTAGTGGTGATGTACTTAAAGCAAAAGAATATAAATGGGGCGAGCATTACCCAGAGATTTCTTTTGATGGTAAAACGTATAAAACATGGCCTGGCAGCAAAACAGGGGGTGACTCTGTTGACGGTGTTCGTCCCGCAATGTGGATCAATATGAATCCCTGACGGTCATTAATTTCATGAATGAAGTTGTTGTGATAGTCTGTTTACGGGATTCGGATAACAACGTGATAGTAATGAAACCGCTTTCGGTTTTATCTGTAAGCAAAATAACTTGTTTGAACTTAACAGAAATTATATCAGGATAAGGAGATTTGAATATGACGGGTAATATCAAAGACCTGTTGGATAAGCTCATCGGAAACATCAAGAAATACAGAGGTGAGCTCCAGAGCATTAAGATCGGCTATATCACACTGGCATTTAAGAAGAAGACGGGCGATGACCTGCGCGGAGTGCTGAAACTAAAGGATAAGGTTGCCTCATATGCGGAAATGGTTGAGAGTGACGGTGTCAGTGAGCTTTCCGGGTATTCTGAGGCATGGCTTGATAACAGGATGCATGAGCTTTTTGAAAGTGATGTGAACGCCATTATGAACGGCTCGGACGATGTGATCGACAATGTTTACGAGCTTATCATGCAGGACAAGGAAGTCTCCGACCTGCTTGCGGCAAGGGAAAATGAGGTAGTATCAATGCTTGAGGAGCTGCGCGGCGCGAAGGCTGAGGCAGGCGACCTGCTTGAGCATTCATCCGTTGAAACGGAATACTATTTAGAATACTGTAAGCTGGTATATGAGTCAATCTCAAGGATAATCGCGATAACGCTAAGCTGATGACTTTATCAGCATTACATTCCTCAACTATCACTAAATATGAGGAGGAACACTACATGAGATCAAAAATAAGGATTATAGCTTTTGCAGCGGCAATCTGCCTGCTGATGAGTGTATTTACACCTTCTACGGAAGCATCTGCGAAGACCGTAAAAAAGGATTCGGATGAGTATAAGAAGATCGTTAACAATACAGATAATGAAATATAAATATTCTGGACAATTGAAGCTCTATTTGGCTACAACGGAAAATACGAAACAGGCAAGAAATCATACAAGTTATCAAAGGATGATTACAAGGAAATCCTGACTGAAAGACTAGTTGGCAGTGGTGGAAATTATACAAAAGCCGATTTTAAGGAGATCTCCCAAAATATGTTTGGAAAGTCATACATAGATTCGGAGTTTATATCACATTTGGAAAAATGGTATACAAAAGAAGGAGATAAGTACTTTTCTTGGGGAACTGACTGGGGGTGGGATTATGTCAGTCATAACATTAAAATAACCAAGAAAAAGGGATATGTTTATGTTTCCAGTGATTATAATTACCGTGATACTGAAGGATTTGAAAGAAATGAGGTAACCGGCGAACCTGAATATGAAGAAACGCCGCTCGGTAAGATGAAATTTAAATTCAAGCAGGACGGGAATAAATATTACCTTAAGGGTGTTAAGTTCACACCTGCACAATAATACAGAAGAAGTATTGATAAAAGCATAGATGATCTACATAAGTTCTATATAATAAGACAGAACAAGGCAGCCATTACCCAAGGAGACGGATGATGGCTGCTTTTGTTTTTTACGATTTCTCAAATTCCTTCATTGTCAATAAGATATCCGACAATAACTTTGCGGATTTCAAGCAATCGCTGTTTCTGTCGTTATTTACTAATATGAAAAAGAAAAAGATGTAATAATTATAAAAATATTGCACAATATTCCGAGATATTATATGATGGATATACATTAAATTCTGAAATATGATATAATGAATACACATTAAATTCCAAGACATGATGTGACGAATAAACATCAAATTCCAATAATATGTACTTATGGCTGATTATGCTGTTA
>JAILRI010000014.1 GCA_024698555.1 Lachnospiraceae bacterium | reverse complement strand
AGCATCAAGAGCACCGGTACGTCCGATCTGAGCATCGCTACCCATAGCGCCCTGGATATGGATTACGTTATAAACGTCAAGGTTCTGGCTGAGCAGCCAGTTAACTGCGGTCTCGCCTTCCTTAGCCATATCGGAAACAACAGCTGCCTCGTAAAGGCTCTCATCAACATCGATCATACGGTCGAAGAGGTAAACCTTGATACCGGCTTCCTTAGCCTTCTTGAAAACATCATCCCAACCTGTGGTCTCAGCTGCGGAAATAAGCAGATAATCAACGCCTTCAGTGATGAAGCCCTGAGCTGCCTGAAGCTGCTCATCGTTCTTGATGCTGTAGAAAGTCTTAAGCTCATAGCCGTTAGCTGATGAGAAAACCTTCTCCATATCCTTTACGTTAGCTTCACGATAACCTGACTCCGAAGGGGGGTTGTTAACAACGCCGACCTTGATAGTGCTGCTCTTTGCAGTATCATCTGCCTTCTTGTCAGACTGCTCAGTCTTGCTGCTGCCGCTGTCCTTGCTGCCGCTGTCCTTGCTGCTGGAGCAGGCTGCAAGCGCAAATACCAATACAAGCGCCAGTACCAGAGCCAAAACCTTTGAAATTTTTTTCATTTGTTTCTCCTCCTTTTTTAATGCCACTATCGGCAAAAGTTACAAATATAATATATACTCTTTTAAATAAAATGTCAATTATTTTTTGAAAACGGTTACACGACATTATTTTTTGAAAACGGTTACACGATATCTAAATTGTTACTATTCACAGTTATTTCAGCGAAAAACACATCTGAAAGAGTGCTTTCAGATGTGTTTTTGATAATCAGCATATCTCGCTTCCCGATACAAAGCCCTTCTCAGGAACCATAAGCGCCAGATCACCGTTCGGATCCTCCGCGCACAGCAGCATGCCCTCAGATACTATGCCCGCGAGGGTAGCCGGCTTAAGGTTAAGCAGTACCATAACTTTCTTTCCGACCATTTCCTCCGCACTGTAATGCTGTTTGATCCCTGAAACGATCTGTTTTACCTGATCGCCTATCTTCACCTGTGAACACAGGAGCTTCCTTGACTTGGGGACTTCCTCGCATTTGATGATCTCGCCCACCACGAACTGGAGCTTTGCGAAATCATCATAGGTGATCTCGGGCTTCATCTCTACTGTGATATCAGACGAGTCATCGCTGTCTGTTTTTGTAACCGCTTTACTATTATCTGCAACAGACTCTTTGGAGCCGTTACCTCCTGCTCCTGCGGCCGATACCTCACCGGACAGGTTTTTAAGCTGTGCGTCCGCTTCTTCCTGAGTCATGCGCCCTGCAGCCACGAGATTGGCGCAGGCCTTTTTCTGATGCGCAAGATAATCCGCCCGCTGTTTAGCCTCTACTTCGGCGGCTTTTTTAAGTATTTCTTCCTTATCGAGTCTGGCAAAGAGTATCTCGGGAGTTTCGGTCACCTTCCCTCCCTCAGCAGGATAAAGTCCAAACTGCCCCAGACTGTCAAATGCGCGAGGCTGTGTACCCAACTGATCAACTATTCTTTGCGCGGTTCCGGGCAGGAACGGCGCAAGCAGTGAACTGCCCACAGAAATGCCCTCGATCAAGTTATACAGTACTGTCGCAAGACGATCCTTTTTGTCCTCTTCTTTTGCCAGTTTCCAAGGTTCTGTTTCATCAATATATTTATTCAAACGTTTGAAAACATTGAATATCTCGGTCAGCGCATCTGCCACATGCAGCGTATCCATGCATTTCTCAACTTTTTCATACGCCGAGGTGACCACTTGCTTCAGATCGTCATCAATAGCGGGATCATTGATCTTCTTATCGGCTACGGCACCGCCGAAATATTTATTGCTCATAGCGACCGTGCGGTTAACGAGATTGCCAAGAGTGTTGGCCAGATCAGAGTTCACGCGCTCAGTCATAAGCTCCCAGGTGATCGTTCCGTCATTTTCATAGGGCATCTCATGAAGCACGAAATAACGTACGGCATCAAGTCCGAAAATATCGATCAGATCGTCAACATAGATCACGTTGCCTTTTGACTTACTCATCTTCTCTCCGCCCTGAATCAGCCAGGGATGTCCAAACACCTGCCTGTGCAGCGGCTCTCCAAGTGACATGAGGAAGATAGGCCAGTATATGGTATGGAAACGGATGATATCCTTTCCGATCAGGTGCAGATCTGCGGGCCAGTATTTCTTATACTGGTCAGAGCTTTCCCCATCCGCGTCATAGCCTATACCGGTGATATAGTTCGAAAGAGCATCCAGCCACACGTAAACTACATGCCTGTCATCAAAATCGACCGGTATGCCCCACTTGAACGAAGTCCTGCTCACACACAGATCCTGCAGGCCGGGAAGCAGGAAATTATTCATCATCTCGTTCTTACGGGATACGGGCTGTATGAACTCGGGATGCGTATTAATGTGCTCGATCAGCTTATCAGCGTATTTACTCATTTTGAAGAAATACGCCTCTTCCTTCT
Source organism: Lachnospiraceae bacterium (assembly GCA_024698555.1). Taxonomy (GTDB): domain Bacteria; phylum Bacillota; class Clostridia; order Lachnospirales; family Lachnospiraceae; genus RUG11977. Next base: position 3,495 of record JAILRI010000014.1, on the reverse strand, counting down.
CCTCATGCACGTTTCCTCCGCAGACCGGACACTTCCCCTCCTTTAACTGCGTCTGTGTATAGAAGGCCTCACATTCTGTACAATAAAGTCCCTCATACGATCCCTTGTATATGTCGCCTTTTTCATACATCTTCTTAAAGATCTTCTGTATCTGGCGCTCATGATCGGCATCAGTAGTACGGATAAAACGATCATAATCAGTTCCCATGATATCCCAGAGACGCTTGATCTCTCCGGCTGTCATGTCCACAAATTCCTTGGGTGTCATGCCTTCCTCGATGGCTCTGGTCTCTATCTTCTGTCCATGCTCATCGCTTCCGGTCTGAAAATGCACGTCATATCCATCCGCCTTTTTGTAGCGTGCTATCGCGTCCGCCAGAATGATCTCGTAGCAGTTACCAATATGCGGCTTGCCCGATGTGTACGCGATGGCGGTAGTAATATAATATTCCTTTTTGTCCATATATGAGTCCTCCCCTGATCAGTATTATTCAGAAAATGTCAAAATGAAATCAAATTGCTTTTTAATCCAGCGAGAACATACCACGGCGCATGAATACTACACCACGGGTGCCGACCTTGGGGGTGTACTCCGACTGGTCACGGCCGTAGCGCATCACGACCTGAATCTCAACCTCGAACTCACTCTGGGCGTTGATTGCGAAATGCTCCCGGTTATAATCAGAACCTGTAGCGCCACTGCCATCGAGCTTCGCTATATATTGTCCACCAATTAGTTTACCCGTTGATCCATCAACCCTGCCCATCAGGTCTTTGAGCACATCGTCGTCAATACCTGCGCATTCAGGCATCTTCGTCACGTCAAAACCTGTCTTCTTTGCGGCCTCATCATAGCCTTTCTTCTCCGGATAATAATAGTATACCTCCGGAAGCAAAGTCCTATAATAATTATCGGTAATAGGTATGTTTACATAATATTCCTCCAGCGGCTCGACTATAGTCTGCCCCGGTTTAACTCCCACCACTTCGTAATTATCCAGAGTAGTGCTTCCGCCAAAGTCATCAGTTTTGCCCAGATTGACATTATATGAAAATGCCACGCCTGTCGCTCTCAGCGCATTTTCGAACGCTTCCTTTTCAGCTTCTGTGGCTCCGGACTTCAGTGCAATGCCTACTCCCGGACCTGCACTGATAGTTCCGTCTTTGACGATCATGTCCGGTGCCCAGGCATCAGCTGCCGCCACCTTATTGGTTACCTTCTCAGATGTTCCGTCCGCCTTGACTCTGTATGTATCGAGAGGAAGCGGGCAATTGTACAGCACGACCCTCCTGGTCTGAACTTTCTGCGCACCGGTTTCCGGATCCATCACCGGATTTCCCGAATCATCATAAACAGGCTCATCGTGATATACTACCGGGTAATAATGCACTGTCATGACTTTGTTCATAACGATACTGTTATTTTCCAGTTCGAAAGCTACCTTCTTAGTGAAATATGTATCTTCATCTCCTTCAGCATTCGTGAATGTTACCGGAGTCACATCATCACCGATAGGATTCTGCTTATCAAGCTCATTCTTTATCTTTTCATTCTTTTCTTCCTCTGTAGCACAATCATCAGTATTAACATTAACAACCGCAGACGCATCATAGTCAACGTAAATATAATCCTTGTCATTGGCCGCTGTCCTGTCGCCGTTGGTTACTATGGGCTTTGTAGCCTTAACTGCCGACTGATAAGCCGCGATCATAGTATTGACGAATAGCTTATACTCTTCCTCTGTGAGCTCGCCGCTGTGTCCGACACCGGAATAGGTAACATTACCCTTGTTGTAGATGTAGTAATTGTTTATTCCGTCGTTTACAAGACCCTGATACTGATTATTATCCTGATATATCGAGTACCATACAACGATCTCGTCATCTTCTGTATTCAGCTGATAATACTGTGTATGGGTCTTTGCAACACTGATATTGTAGCTGGGTGCAGAGCCTATTGTAAATGGATAGGTTACTATCTGTCCCGAATTCGTTCTGGATACCTGGGTGGTCTCAAGGTTACCGGCCTCCATGGCAATCTTATTGATGAAACCCTGTACCTGGATCCTGTTTCCTTCATCCTTGCCCCCGGTAGGCAGTTCTACTCTGGCCGTCTTGTTTACGTTCGAGAGGTTAGTATTGACTGCTATCCCGTTATCATCATACAGATCCATGCTGGTACCGGGCTTAAACGGAATGTCATATTCAAGTTTGTAAGACTCAGCAGTTTCAAGATCAATATCACCATAATCCTTTACGCCTGCGGTACTTGAATTCGTGTATTCCCCTGTATTGCCCAATGCGTTCCAGAACATCCTGCCGATAGGAATAACCCCGTCATTATCATCATTATCATCATACAGCAGACCCCTGTTTATCAGAGCGCCATATCGGTCGAGTCCCAGAGGATCCCTGTAATACTTGGAAATATTATATCCCCAGTAGTATTTTCCGCTCACTACCGCCTTCCATGCAGGATCAGAAACAAACGATGATTCTCCGTTAGGCTGCCCCGTTGTTCCGTAAGACATGTAGGATATAGTATCGTGGGTAAACAGTATGGTCTTACCGGCATCGATAAACTTCTTCAACAGATCAAGGCTCTTTCTGTAAGCTATATCATTGTAGCAGTCGGTATAACCCAGAATAATCATATTGATATCAGCCCATTTCTTGTCTACCCAGGCATATGTGCCGTCTGAGATCTTTTCATATACCTGACCGATCAATACAGAAGTATCATCTGCGATCTGCTTGAGTGTAAGCGCTCCGGTGCTCTTTCCGGAGTAATTATCCACATCAACTCTTAAGAAGTGAACATCATACTCTTCAAGAATACTTGTATAGTATAAGAACTTGGAAGATTTCTTCTTCTGCGAGTCACCCCAACGACCGTTAATATCACCGTTCTGGAAATAAGTACCGGAATTACCCCACGTTACCGCACCATGCTTTCTAGTCCCGTCATTATTATAGATTTCCTGATCGGTAGGAAAATATACCCAGTTATACGCACTCGACGTATTGTAGGTATCCATATCGGAAGTGATCTGGAGCACGTAGAGCTGCTCCTTATCCTTAACCTTGATCGCGCTCATGCCCATCTCGGCGTCACGGACACCCGTCTCATTTCCTGATTCATCCAGCGCGATCACCAGAAGCTTCCAGGGAATGATACCTGTATGATAAGGAACGCTACGTTCAACGGTATAAGTATGCCCCGCCTTCAGCGCCATATTGGCCGCAGATCCTGTTTCTCTGGTATCCACGTCGCTTACGCTCACGGCATCAAGAAGCTCGGTTCCCTCGTCATAACGTCCGTCGGCATTGGCATCGATCAAAAGCATCAGGTGATACCTCTCACCAGGCTTCTCAGAATCAATCCTGATCTTATACTTCAGTACCTTGTTGTCAATATTGTCATACTTATGCTCATCGTAACCGGACGCTCCGTTTACATACGGCGCGCCATTGATATATATCTGGCTGTCAGGA
>JAILRI010000013.1 GCA_024698555.1 Lachnospiraceae bacterium | reverse complement strand
AATGGAAAAGATCTTCTGGATGATAAGTGCCCAAAGCATAGAATCCAGGGAATAAGACCTTGGACGTCCGGTCCAGGCATGGTAATGGTTTCGAAAGGAAACCGGAACAATCTCATCAAGATCGATATGGGCTTCGAGGAGTGAGAGGAATGCGGGTTTATCTTCCTCAATAAGTTTTTCACAATCTTTAAAAATATCTGACAAAGAAAGCTGTTTGTGTGTTATCATATAGGTGCAACTCCTTTCTGGATATGATATTTTGATTGGTTCGCACCTCAATTATACCATAAACCGGTGAGGAGTTGTTTGATTCTAAGCAAAAGAAATGCCGTATTTATGCGGCTTTCGGCGTTTTACAAACGCCTAAGTGCTTGAATATATAATGAGGTTAGAAACCAACAATATCTGAGGACGGAACAGGCAGCCGTCACCCGCGATGGAGATGCTGGAGGGCCACCCAGCCTATATTGTTTGCTAAGAAGACCTCATAGAGATATGGGGTCTTTTGTTTTCCAGGAAAGGGAAGAGTGATGAAGTTTAATTTTCAGGTACAGCGATACCAGACAGATACTGTAGAAAGTGTAGTTAATTGTTTTGCGGGACAGCCCTTTCAGGACAGGGTTTCTTATCGCCGTGACTTGGGTGTGATGTCGAATACCACCAATTTATTTATCAGGATGGCGTGAAGGAGCAGATTAATGGATAAAACTTTAGATTATTACAACCAAAACGCCGATGCCTTTGTTTCCGGCACCATAGATGTGGATTTCACAAAAACAGAGGAGAGATTTTTATCCTATCTCCCTGCAGGCGCTTATATATTGGATTTCGGCTGTGGATCCGGAAGGGATACAAAATATTTCATAAGCAGAGGCTTCACGGTGGATGCGACAGACGGATCCGCTGAATTATGCAAGATTGCAAGCAAGACCACCGGCATACCGGTAAAACAGATGTTGTTTTCCGAACTGGATGCTTATAGCAGGTATGACGGCATATGGGCGTGTGCGTCGATACTTCACCTTCCGAGAAAAGAGCTGAAGGATGTAATGGGGAAGATGATGCGGGCGACCAAGGCTGGCGGATATATTTATACGTCTTTCAAGTACGGTGAATTTGAGGGATATAGGAAGGGCAGATATTTTACGGATTTTACAAGCGAAGGGTTTGCCGGGTTTCTGAATGACTTTCCGCAGCTTATGATAACGGAGGAATGGGTATCCGGTGATATCCGTCCGAACAGGGGTGATGAGAAGTGGCTGAATTTGATCATGAAAAAGTCGGATACAGTCTGACGATCGATGAAAAATACCACAATACGCTTGATATCGAGGGGTTCTCACGCATGATGAAGGACCCTTCCTACTGTTATAAGTTTTACTGGCTGGAAGCGATCGTGCAGCTGATATCCGAGGGGATAAGCGAAACTACCTTTGACGCCGTGATCAATGAGATGATCTGCAACGCATGGTATTCGGTCAGAGAGTTCCATATCCATTTATCCGGGTTTATGGCGGACGGACAGGTGCGGGACGGTCTGGAGAGGACTGTGCTTACTTTGTCGGAATTAAGCAATCTGTCGGCGAATGCATCAAAGGTTGAGATCAAGAATGCCATCAGGGAGCATGACGATCAACTAAAGAGTGCCAAGGAACAGCTGACAAACATGGTTCCGTACCGAGCATTGGCCGGATTCTTTACAAATGTGAATGAGGCAGCAGAATGGAACAGCGTCCGCAGGATGGTGGCATATATCCGGATGGTCAATCGTGATGTGGTACTGCTTCCGTATACGCTTGGAGAATCAAGCAAGCTGAAGAAGGAAATCTATTTTCATCCTGCTTGGATGGAGATGATACAGGACAATACCGTATCGATCTTGGGCTGGATCCAGTTTGAAAAAGTGAAATGGCTTCAGAACAATAATCCTGAGACTCCGGGACTTGTGTATAAGCTGGCCCCGATGGATGAGAAGATGCGGAAACTGGATCATGTCCGCAAACTGTGGGGAGAAATCCTTGATATCCGTGAAGTAAGGGATGTGTTTACCGGAGAAGCAGTCAAGGCGAAGCAGTATGATGTGGATCATTTTATACCGTGGTCATTTGTTATGAATGATGAGCTTTGGAATCTGATGCCGATGGATTCATCTCTTAATTCCGCAAAGAGCAACAAATTGCCCAAATGGGATCCCTTTTTTGGGAGGTTCGCGGCCAACCAGTATTTGCTGTATGGATTTATTCATGATAAGGCTGGGATCCACAAGCTGTTTGAGGCGTGTTTTCGTGATAACCTGCATTCGATCTGGGCGGGTCAGGAGCTGTACCGTAAAGGAAATACTCGGGAAGAGTTTTACAATATCCTGCAGAAGAACATGAGGCCGGTGTACGACTCAGCCAGGCGCCAAGGATATGAGATCTGGAGCCGGGGGTAGCAGGTGATTCGACTGGAACACAAGGTCAGAGATAGAGTATGCCGTAAAACAAAAGCGGGGCAATTATGAGGTGTTTAAAAGAGTATTAGCTTGGAATCAATAAAAAAGCAATATGCTGTCTGAGCATGATAAGCGTTATGGGGTTATTTGACATGAACGACGACACATTAAAAATGACCTGCGAAAAGTCGGCGCTTGACGCCGGTGGGGATGCATTCAAGGCTGATCATGATCCGGATGTTGAACAGGCGGTGTGCATGTATGCGGAGCAGCATGGCTGTTCTTATGACGATGCGTGGACAGTTGCAGCCACCGGAAAGCGGCTTGAGAACGATAAGCAAAAGAAACAGAACGAATCTCAGGGGCGTTATTATTCTTATACAGCAAATAAAATAGAGCCGACTAATGAAATTGTATCGCAGGGAACGATAACCGCATGGCTGTTAGGGGTAATATTGTCACTATGGCTTATTTCAGTACCAATCAAAGCTGCATTTCATTGGGCCAGATATCATGGTAAACATCTTTTAACAAATGGACAGACTTTTATGGTTGTCGCAGGCGGCATATTGTTTGGAGTATGTTTCTATTATTTTATCGTGCATAAGTTGTTTAAAGCTGTCGGCGGAGCAGGGAAAGCTGCGGCTGAAGACGATTTACAATCCTTGAGAGGAAATGTAAAAAAACGGATAAGCTGGCCTAAGCTCATTTTTAATATTCTGGGATATGGCTACATCATAGTGGTCTTTTATCTGAGTGCTTCGGCATATCCGTGATGTTTTGAAGATGAAAGCGGAAAACAGGGAAGATGTGGCCCAGGATAAGAGAGAAGACTATAAGCAGCGGTTTATTCACCATGCGGACATTGTAAGTCCTGATAGTTTTAGAATCTTTATGGATGAGAGTCTACTATTGATTTCAACGAGGAGGAGGATTAAACTTGTTGTGTCTGAAAGACTGAAACGAATTAGACATTACTGATAAACTCCGACATTGAAAGCGGAGATATGTCGGTGAATGTCGGAGAAAATGTCGGAGATGTCGGAGAAAATGTCGGAGAAAACGTCGGAGATGTCGGAGAAATAACGGTGAATGACAGTGATGCCAGAATAGCGGTTTTAAAACTAATTTCCGAAAATAATAAAGCTTCGGCAACACAACTTGCGAAAGATATGTCTGTGACGCAGCGTACAGTTGAAAGATATTTGAAAGAGCTTCGTGAAGAAGGAAGGCTTATACGACATGGCTCTGCACGCGGAGGACATTGGGAAATAGTAAATAAGTAAAGAATATTTGGCAGTATCTGATAATTCGGCGTCAGGAGCGGCTTTGGCAGGTCGAACTTTGGAGCAGCAACAGCAGTATGATTTCGGGAGAAATGTGATACTGCCGGATATGATATTATCATTGGCCGCGGAGTAAATAAAACATTGGAATAAATACGTATTTGAGAGGAAATCGGGATGGAGAAAGTATACTGTTCTACCGGGGCGTTGATAGGCAGACCGAATAAAAGGGATTACAGATTATTAAAGGATTTGGCGGGAAAACTCGAATGTGACGGATTTGAGTTTATGGTCTATGCTTCATGGTATCCCGAAATTGATAAGCTGATCGAAACAGTAAAGAGCTTCGGACTTACGATTCCTGTCGTTCATTGTGAAAAATCTCTTTCCGAAAAGCTGGCCGGAGTGAGAAGATGGTATGATGAAGAGGGATTTCATTCACTGAAAATGACAGAGGAAGAAGACCGGGAAAGTGTAAGACAGGCTCTGGATGAATTCGGGATGAATCTGAGGATAGCCGGTGAATTCGGATCGGACCGCATGGTTTTTCACCTGTGGAACGGGATAGTATCGGATTCAAATATCGAGCGCAATATCGAACTTTTCGGCAAATTGAACGACATGGCCCAAGAGGCCGGGATCATCCTGATGGTTGAAAATGTGATCTGTAATACCTTTGATCCGATGCGAAACCTGGAGCTGGTACACAGAAGCTATCCGGATGTATGCTTCGTGTATGATACCAAAATGGCTGAATTTCACGGACAGACCATGAAGCTTTTCGAGCCGGAGTGGGAATGGATGCTGAAAAAAGGGAAGATCAGGCACCTGCATGTGAATGATTATAACGGTAGTATTATGGATTGGAGTAATCTGTCCGTGCTTCCTGTGGGGAAGGGTCATGTCGATTTTGACGAATTTTTTGAAAAGCTGCGTAAATACGGATACGGGGGAGATTATACCGTAGAGGCGACAGCCTTTGATAAATCGGGAATTGTTGATGTGGAAATGTTAAACGATTGCTTTTTGCGCGTTAGGGGCTATCTGGCATGATGAGCGAGGAAGAAAAAGAATCTGATAAATGACCTTTTTGATTGATTTTGGATAGGATTTCAGGAGAACGTGAGATGGTTAAAAAATATATGTCGGACATTCATCTTGAGGAATATGCCTTGCAATATGAAGAGAAAAGATCGACATTTTCGGACATGATATTTGATGGAGGCCGCGAGAAGATATCCCTTAATGGCAAGTGGAATTATGCTGTAGATCAGTATGATACCTGTCTGAGGCAGAAGTGGTTTCTGGAGCGTTATACCGATCAGAATGGCTTTACGCTTCCGGTGGATTATTCATTTGATGAATGGGATGAAATGGATCTTCCCATATGCTGGAATGTTTTTGCCCCGGAATATCTTCTTTATGAGGGGGCGATGGTTTTTACCCGGAAATTTACCTGCGACACGCCCGGAAAGGGCAGGTTTTTTCTCAGGATCGGGGCTGCCTCGATGCTATGCAGGGTATTTGTGAACGGATCATATGCCGGAATGCATAGAGGCGCTTCCACGCCGATGTTTTTTGAGATCACGGCTCTGCTGAAAAATGATAACAGGATAATTATCTGTGTTGATGATACGCGCAGACCGGAACAGGTTCCGACTGAAAATACAGATTGGTTCAATTATGGCGGAATCTTCCGGGATATTGAAATATTGCATCTTCCGGATACATTTATCAGATCATTTGGGATATCGCTCGTTTCGGATGGATGTTTTGATAAGATTGCGGTACATATTAAGCTTTCATCCCCGGAGAATGGCTTTGCGAAGCTTAATATAGAGGGACTCGGCGTGAGTGAAAATATTGGGATAATAAACGGAGAGGCAGATGTTATCTTAAATTCCACCCCCCATCTTTGGAGTCCTGAGGATCCTTTTTTATATAATGTTTCACTTGAATATGATGAGGATCGGGTAACAGACCGGGTTGGGTTCAGAGAGATAAAGGTTAAAGGAAGAGATGTCCTGCTCAACGGTAAGAGCATTTATCTTAAAGGCATAAGTATGCATGAGGAGAGTGTGGAAAACGGCCGCGCACTCACGGATGATGAAAGACGTGGGAATATTCTGCTCGCAAAAGAACTGGGCTGTAATTTTATCAGGGCGGCACATTATCCTCATCACGAAAGAATGGCGGGACTTGCGGATGAACTGGGCATTTTGCTCTGGGAGGAGATACCTGTTTACTGGGCGATCCGGTTTGACAGGGAAGAGACTTTTACAGACGCTCATAATCAGTTTGCTGAACTCATAGAGAGGGACTATAACAGAGCCTCGGTGATAATATGGTCTGTCGGAAACGAAAATGCCGACACCGACAGCAGGCTGTCGTTTATGAAGAGACTTGCGGATTATGCTCATTCAGTAGACTCAACAAGGCTTGTATCAGCCGCCTGCCTTGTTGATGAGGCTGAAAACAGGATCTGTGACAGGCTGGCGGATTCTCTTGATATCATTGGCTTAAACGAGTATTGCGGCTGGTACACTCCGGATTTTGAGCGCCTTCCGGCGCTTATGAAAAACAGTGATCCGGATAAGCCTGTCATCATTACAGAATTCGGCGCGGATGCTATGCGCGGCAATACCGGAGATCCGGAAAGAAAAGGAACAGAAGAGTATCAGGCAAAGGTTTATGAGAAGCAACTCAGCGTTCTTATGAACATTGATTATATCAAAGGTATTTCACCCTGGATACTTTATGATTTCAGGTGCCCGCGGCGTACGTCAGTAATACAGAAATATTACAACAGAAAAGGTCTTCTTGATGAAACAAAGACATACCGTAAGCCCGCATTCTATGTGCTGCAGAAATTCTATCTCAGCAGGAAAGATGTGTAGCTTGGAAATAGTCTGCGAGGAGTTTGAAGTAGTAAAATGCGGTGAATAAAGGTATCAGGCGAGGGTTTCATTATGAAAAAGAGAGCATTACTGATAATAATGATTTTTATGGCTGCGGCTATGTGCGCATGCAGTTCAAAAGTACGAAAGGAGACCGATATGGAAGCAGGCAACGGCAGTAAGCAGGAAATCATGACAAACGATAATGCAGAAATAGATATGAACGTTTTTGCGGCGGGAATAAAGGTTGAGGGTGTCAGAAACGAGGCTGAGGCAGACAGTAAGACAGATAATACAGACAGTGGTCCCGAGACAGCCAATAAAAATGGGGATACGCAGAGTGACCCTGCGGCAGACATCGTAGACGGCGGGATCGAAGAGCGTTGTCCGACAATTTATGAGACAACAAGGGACAATGTCTCATACGGAGAATTTATCCACGACACCTATTACTCGGAAACCTGCGGGATGGAAAGAGGCTGCAGCATTCTTCTTCCGGCGGATTACAGTGAGGATAAGAAGTACCCTGTTCTTTATCTGCTGCACGGTATTTTCGGCGACGAGTATTCATTTTCAGGTGATAAGAACAATAAGATCCGGGAGATCATTACAAATATGGCGGCTGACGGGATCATCGGGGAAACCATCCTGGTGTGTCCCAATATGTACGCGACATCGGATCCGGCTCAAAAGCCCGGATTTGACAGTGAAAGCGTGAAGCCTTACGACAATTTCATCAATGATCTTATTAATGACCTTATGCCTTATATCGAGGAAAAGTACGCCGTTCTGACCGGAAGGGAGAACACCTGTCTGGCAGGCTTTTCCATGGGAGGCCGGGAGACTATATTTATAACGCTCTCCAGACCCGAGCTTTTCGGATATGTCTGTGCTATATCCGCAGCTCCCGGTATTGTTCCTACCAAGGATAAATTTATGGCACATGAGGGGCAGATCTCGGAAAGTGAGATGAAGTTTGCAGAGGATGCCACAGAACCAAATGTTTTTATCCTCTGCTGCGGAACGCGGGATTCGGTGGTAGGAACGTATCCCAAGCAGTATCACGAGCTTCTTGAAGCCAATGGTGCCGCCCACATCTGGTATGAGATAACCGGAGCCGATCATGACAATAATGCAATTAAGAGTGGTCTTTACAATCTGCTCAAGCAGATAGCGTATGATAAATCTAAAACGCATGAAAGATGAATAAAGATCATTATTACGGGGGTAGACAGCCCTGAACTGACTGAGTTCCAATATCTGGTAGATGGAGATGATTGGACTGTATCTGTGAAATAACATACGGGGTGAAGTCATGACAGGAACATTAATTTAGGGGGGAAATATGAGATTAGGGATATCATCGCCGCTCAGGCACACATCCGCGCAGGAGTGGGCGGCAAAACAGGTTGAACTCGGTTGCGGGGCTGTAGTATTTCCGGTGCAGAGCACAGAGCCGGAGGACGTGATAGCTGAATACGCTTCAGAGGCAAAAAAGCACGACCTTCTGATAGCTGAGGTCGGAATATGGCGGAATGCGCTGGCGTCCGATGAGGATGAACGTAAGACGAACATGGATTACTGCGTTGAGCAACTCAGGCTTGCCGACCGCATCGGGGCCAGGTGCGCGGTCAACGTTGCGGGAGCCTTCGGTAAGAAATGGGACGGCGGTTATAAGGAGAATTTTACAGCCACAGCACGAAAAAAGACTGTGGATATGGTTCGTGAGGTCATTGACAGGGCGGAGATAAAGAACACGTATTTTACTCTCGAACCGATGCCTTGGATGGTGCCCACCGGACCGAAAGATTATCTGGAACTGATCGGGGAAGTGGACAGGGAGCGCTTTGCGGTGCATATGGATATCATCAATATGGTGAATTCGGCAGACCGGTATTTTCACGCGGAAGAGTTTGTGGATGAGTGCGCGGCTTTGCTCGGGAACAGGATCAGGAGCTGTCATATAAAGGATGTGCACCTGAAGGAGGAATATACCCTGCAGCTTCAGGAATGTCCTGCGGGAGAGGGCGAGTTTCCGCTTGGGTACTATATGTCGAAGATGAGTATGATTGACGAGGAAATGCCTATTATTTTGGAACATCTGAACAGTGACGAGGAATATGTCAGGTATTTCGGGTATCTGAAAAACCTGTGATTTGCAGGCGTTTTTATGAGATGAACGACTGTACGGTCGTATGTACGATACCGGATAATGCCGGTATTTATACGTGAACAGAGAGTGTATTTATACAGCCATAAGGAGAGAGCATATGGGATACAACAGAATATCGGATGCAAATGAGATTACTGCCAGATACTTGGATTCGGTACTTATAGAGGAAAGACTGATCGATTCGGTAGTGGCTTCAACAAAGACCTGTTTTTTGGAAGAGACCTTCGACTCGCCGGTCATGACTCCCGCATTTTCACACTTGGGACAATATAACGGCAGGGAACTTACCGGGATGGAGGAGTATTCCACGGCGGCAAAGGAACTGAATATCCTTAATTTTGTCGGGATGATGGAAAATGAAGGCTTCAGGAAGATCGCAGATACCGGAGCCAGGACAGTAAGGATCGTAAAGCCCTATGCGGATCACGGTAAGGTGATCGATCAGATGAAGTTCGCTGAAGAAGCCGGAGCGTTCGGAATAGGAATGGATATAGACCACATTTTCGGGGAAAACGGTCTCGACGTGGTGGTCGGGGAAGGCATGGCTGAGCAGACTTTTGCGATGCTGCGTGAATATGTGGAACTGACAAAGCTGCCGTTTGTAGTCAAGGGAGTGCTGAGCGTGACGGATGCCGTAAAATGCGCGGATATCGGGGCAAAGGCGATCATTGTGAGCCATCATCACGGAAGGCTTCCTTACGCGGTTCCGCCGATGATGGTGCTGCCCAAGATCAGGGAAGCACTGAAGGACAGGGATGTGAAGATCATCGTAGACTGCGGTATCGCAAGCGGCGCGGATGTGTATAAGGCGCTGGCTCTGGGCGCGGATGCGGCAGCCGTCGGCAGATCGATGCTGCCTTCCCTTGAAAAGGACGGAATTGAAGGAGTTAAGGCCTTTATCGGACATGTCACAAATGAGCTGAGATTCATCATGAGCTGCACGGGATTTGCAAACGTGGAGGAGATAAATGACGAATGCTTACGAATGCCGGACGGCTGCTCAAGTTTAACTTGATGTGACCTTGCCCATCCGGGCATTGGAAAAAAGTACATCGCAATTTTCGAAGTATGCTCACTGATGGCGTGATCGAGCAACGGTATTGGATCAACATAGGCGAAATACAAAAACAGACAAGCGACTCAGGTTCAACTTGAATTTTTTATTGAAACTTAAACTCATACCCGCTACAATTATCTTAAGATTATAGTTAAGATATGTTTGCAACAAGAAGTGAGTGATTAAATATCGCAAACACCGGGGGGTATCACTATGAGCATGGGAACAAACATCAAAACATTAAGAGAGCAGCGCAAACTCACGCAGGAACAGATCGCTGAAAAGCTTGATATCAGTTTTCAGGCAGTATCATCCTGGGAACGTGATGAGTATAAACCGGACACCGACAAGCTTATCCGGCTCGCGGAACTGCTGGATGTATCGGTGTCGGCAATAGTTGAGGAAAAAGCCAATACTTTTAAACTTAAGGATGCTATCTACAACTGGGAGCACATGAAAACATATGTAAAAACCACTGCCCGGAACCTTAAGCTGAAGAACACGCTGAAAGCCGTTGATTATGCGGTCGAAGCACATTTTGGTCAGAAAAGAAAAAAATCCGATATACCATACATCTACCATCCGCTTAACCTCGCCTGTCATGCCCTTTCCATGGGCTTAACAGAAGATGAGATCATAGCGGCCTGCATGCTGCACGATGTTGTGGAAGACTGTGGAAAGAAGCCGGAAGAACTGCCGGTAAACGATGAAACAAAAGAACTCGTAAGACTTCTGACGCACGAAAAAACGACAGATTCCAACCGCGACGACATGATGAAGGCATATTATGATGCCATAGCAGAAAATCCTAAAGCAGCACTCATCAAATGCATAGATCGCTGCAACAATCTTACAACGATGTCCTGGGGATTGAGCCGCGACAGGATATACCGGATGATAAAAGAAACCGAGGAATATTTCCCTCGCCTTTTAAAGGTGGTTAAAGCCGAAGTCGACTTCAACAATGCAGCATGGTTGCTGCAGTATCAAATGGAAAGCATGCTGGATATCTATAAGAGGCTGATGTAACTCCACAAGGGCAGCCTGTACGAACGATAAATCTGTTTATTAAGCTTTAAGTAATTGAAAAAGATTGTATTATTGATCTGAGTTTGATAAAATACTCAGTGGTAAAGAAGGTGTCCTTTGGTGAAGGCTGTTTGGGCCGGGCTCAAACAGCCTTAAGTGTGCAATTATGGTGGATCATTATGGCTCTGACACACATAGATGAAAACGGAAATGCCTGTATGGTAGACATTTCGGAAAAAGCAGTCACAAAACGGACTGCTCTTGCCCGGGGGAATATCAGGATGACCCGCGCATGCTACGATCTGGTTAAAAGCGGCGGAATTAAAAAAGGCGATGTGACAGGAACAGCAAGGATCGCAGGGATCATGGGCGCGAAGAGGACGCAGGAACTGATACCGCTCTGTCATAATATCCCGCTGTCAAAAGTGGCCGTAGACTTTGAATTTGATGATGAAAACTGCGTGATCAGGGCGATATGCACTGTTTCCTGTGAAGGAAAGACCGGGGTGGAAATGGAAGCGCTGACAGGAGTACAGATAGCTCTCCTGACCATATATGACATGTGCAAGGCGGCTGACCGGTCTATGGTGATGGAAGATATACGGCTGGTAAGTAAATCCGGAGGCAAGTCGGGCGAGTATTCGTGGCATTGATCCCATTATTGCAGGAACGTTTTACCGGGTTAAGCCAGCAGATGCCGGTTAAGCAATGATGTGTGGATCCTGCGTGTGCTGAAGGCTGTAAAAAATACCCGGCAGGATTGCCAAAACAGGAGCTGACTTTAAGAATGTATGACAGATACGGGCGTGAGATCGACTATCTGCGCTTCTCCGTGACTGACAGGTGCGGACTTTGCTGCGGATATTGCAAAAAAGATTATAACCGCTTTTTGCCCGATAACGAGCTGCTGACTGATGATGAAATAATCAGGATCACACGCATCATGGCAGGACTCGGGATCAAACACATCAGACTGACCGGCGGAGAACCGTTAGACAGAGCCGGGATAGAAGTTCTGGCCAGAGAACTGGTAAAAACAGACGGCATACATACCACAGACATGACTACCAATGGACTGAAGCTGGCAAAATATGCACCGGAGCTTGCAGGCAGCGGTCTAAGCGGGGTTAATGTGAGCCTGGACACACTGAATGAGAATAAATATCTAAGGATAACCGGGCTTACTACAGAAGTAGTACATACCCCCGAGACTACGCAGGTAGAAAACCATGGAACACACGAAAAACTTCAAAAAAACGAATATGCAGACAAGAACGAAGAACCGGAAAAAACAGGATATGTGCTTGAAATACTTCGCGGAATAGATGCAGCGCTCGGCGCAGGGTTAAAAGTTAAGATAAACACAGTGCTTACACAGCTCAACAGTGATGACGTTTTTGACATGATCATGCTGGCAAAGGACAGACCCGCGGATGTACGTTTTATTGAACTGATGCCGCTTGGGGGTGCTTCATCCGGACAGCAGGTTCCGCTGTCGGGGGTTAAGCAGAACTTCCTGGCCGGATTCCCTGAGGCCAGGCCGGTCACTCAAAAACGGGGAAACGGTCCGGCTGTGTATTACCGGATACCGGGATTTAAAGGCTGTATAGGGTTTATAAGCGCCATAACGGATAAGTTCTGTGACTCGTGCAACCGTATACGCGTCACGGCTTCGGGAGGGCTCAAAACCTGCCTGTGTTACGGAACACAGACTGATCTGAAGAGTTTTTTAAGAAACGGCGCGTCTGACGCGGGGCTTAAAGAACTCGTCCGGAGCAGCATTTATGAAAAGCCGAAGGAGCACTGTTTTGAAACTCCCGAATGTATAACGGAACATATGAGTATGTCCGGGATCGGCGGATGAACTTTTGGTATTAAAGAGCAGGAAAGGCAGCAATGGGATATATAAGGGCAATATGTACCAGCGAAAAGAAAGGAACGTTCAAAACAGCGGTTGATGAAGCTGAACTGGTGGAAAACTACGGGATAAAGGGTGACGCTCACGCAGGAACCCTGCACAGACAGGTGAGTTTATTGTCTGCGGAGGCTGTAGAGGAATTTATAAACTTTATTTCCACACCGCGTAAAACGCGGGATAAGACAGATAACGTCGTATCCGACTGTCGGGATAGTTTGATCGACGCTGACACGCAGATTATTCCCGGCTGTTTTGGGGAGAATCTTCTGGTGGAGGGACTTAAGCTACAGTCCATGCGATGTGGGGACAGACTGAAAGCCGGAAACGCCATTCTTGAGATCACTCAGCGCGGTAAGGAATGTCACAGCGGATGTGAGATAAGAAAGCTTACCGGGGACTGTATCATGCCGCGTCAAGGGGTATTTGCAAAAGTAATTTCAGGTTCTGTGATCCATCCCGGCGATGAGATAAACATAATACCCCGCGATCAGAAAAAAACTTATAGAGCAGCGGTCATAACCGCCAGCGACAGAAGCTGGACGAAAGAACGTGAAGACAGGAGCGGCCCGCTTCTTGCTCAAATACTAAATGAGCAGGGATATGAAGTGATAGAAACCCTGCTTTTGCCGGATGAAAAAGAGAGTATCAAAAAGAACCTGATAAGGCTGTCGGATAATCTGGACGCGGATCTGATCATAACTACGGGCGGTACGGGCATGTCTGAACGCGATGTAACGCCCGAAGCGACTCTAGAGGCCGCAACACGTAATGTACCCGGCATCGCTGAGGCTATGCGCGCAGCATCGATGCAGATCACGCCGCATGCCATGCTTTCAAGGGGGATATCTGTGATGAGAAACCATACCCTGATCATCAATATGCCCGGCAGTCCGAAGGCGGTAAAAGAATGTTTTGATGTGATAAAAGAAGCGCTTCCTCATGGTCTTGCTATCCTGTCGGGAGATGGAGATGATTGATTTGAAACAACGGATTTTCGCCGTGATGTTCACGGTTTTGCTGGTATTTGCATACATACCTGCAGACATTGGTACTATTCCGGTGTCTGCAGATGACACCTATTTTTGGCCTTCGGGACCCGATATTACGGCTGACGGCGCGATAGTGGTAGAGGCATCTACCGGCAGTATCCTGTACGAGAAGAACATTTATGATACTTTTTATCCCGCCAGTACCACAAAGATACTGACTACACTCGTAGCGCTTGAAAACAGCAGTCTGAACGAGATAGTAACAGTTTCCTACGCCGCGGATAACTATGTGTCGAAGACCAGCTCACGCATGGGGCTCGTAGAAGGAGAACAGGTAACAATGGAGCAGGCACTCTACGGGATCATGCTGGAATCAGGCAATGAGGCTACATTTGCGGTCGGTGAGCATGTAGGCGGTTCGATCGCGCATTTTATCAAGATGATGAATTACAAGGCGCAGCAACTGGGATGCGTCAATTCACATTTTGCCAATTCCCATGGCCTTCATGATGATGAACACTATACCTGCTGCTATGATCTGGCTCTGATATCAAGAGCGGCGTATATGAACCCTGATTTTATGAAAATTACGGGAACCGCGACTTTTGCGATGCCCGAAACAAACAAGAATCCCGCAAAGATACTGACCAACCATCATTGGTTCATCAATAAAACTGTGAAATATGATTACTGCATAGGAGGAAAGACCGGAGCTACGACTCAGGCCGGTTACGCGCTGGTCACCTACGCCAAAAAGGATGGGATGACGATCATTTCCGTCGTAATGCATGATGAAACATGGGCAAAGGTCTATGAGGATTCCATGACGCTGCTCAACTACTGTTTTGACAATTTCACATCTTACAGAATGAGCGATCTGGGACAGAGGATGAGCAGCTTTCCGTCCATGTTCAATAAGGAGATCGCCAGATTCAGCGAAAACCGACATGAAGTCCTCTCTAACGGAGAGGGCGGCATAGTGATCCTTCCGGGCAATATCAGTACAGAAGATACCGTAAGGAGCGTGGAGCTTAACGACAAAGTAGTGATCGGAAACGGCAGTAACGTCATAGGCGCTATCACGTACAGGCTGGGTGACAGGATAGTGGGAGCGTCCGATATAGTTTACTATGAAGCGACCGATGGCATGACAGACGCGAAATTTACGAAGCTGTGGCCCAATTTCCTGATCCCTGTTGATGTGGCCTTTGCCAATGTGGACATGAGTACGCTGGTGCTGGCACACAGCGGAAAGCCACAGGTGCCGCAGAGTATCGGAGATGTAATAGACATGCGTAAAGCCGCGCCCTGGGTCATAGGGATCGGGGCGGCGCTGGCTGTCCTCCTTCTGGGACTGATCGGAGTCGCTATATCAAAGCACAGAAGCGGGCGATAGATTAAAGAGGGAATTATGATTTTTGATACACACGCGCATTATGATGACGACGCTTTTGAGACAGACCGCGCGGAGGTGCTGTCAGGACAGTGGAGTAAGGGAGTAGGCAGGATCATTGACTGCGGGGCGGATATTAAATCCTCCCGGAGAGCATTACAGCTTGCTTCGGAATATGACAGTATTTACGCTGCTGTAGGGATCCATCCTGACAACATTGCCGAGCTGTGGCAGAGGTGTCCGTTGAATGATAAAGATCCTGATGATGAGGACGGGGTCAAGGCACTGAAATCAATGGCAAAGAACGAAAAATGTGTAGCCATCGGAGAGATCGGACTGGATTATCACTGGGACAGATATCCGAGAGACCGGCAGAAAGAAGGCTTTATCGCGCAATGGAGGCTGGCAAAGGAATTGGGGCTTCCCGTTGTGATACATAGCAGAGATGCCGCAGAGGATACGTTTTCGGTCGTTTCCATGATGTATGATGAGTATATGAGGGAAAAGAAGCTGTTTATGGCTGATATGCACTGTTATTCTTACAGCGCTGAGCAGGCTGCCGAGTATCTTAAAATGGGTCTGTATTTTGGTATCGGAGGAGTATTGACTTTTAAGAACGCCCGTAAGCTCACAGAGGTGGTGAAGATGCTGCCAGTAGACAGGATCCTGCTGGAAACGGACTGCCCCTATCTGGCACCCGAGCCCTTCAGAGGCAGCAGGAATGAATCTTCATATCTTAAAGGCGTAGTCCAAAAGCTTGCAGAACTCAAAGAGATTGATTATACGGAAGTAGAACACATTACTTACAATAATGCCCTTGCTTTTTTTGGCATGGGAAACCATAACACGGATGATTACGCATAAAGCGCTCGGCATGGTGGATTAATACGATCATGATTAAAAGGTGGAAGCAGAATGGCAGCATTGGCCGATCCAAAGAACACAATAGAGGTACTTAACAGATATCATATCGTTTTTCAGAAAAAATACGGACAGAATTTTCTGATAGACTCTCATGTGATAGACAAGATCATCTCCGCAGCAGAGCTCACCGGGGAAGACACAGTGATCGAGATAGGTCCGGGAATAGGCACGCTTACGCAGTATTTATGCGAGCACGCGGGAAAGGTCATAGCGGTCGAGATCGACAGGAGCCTGATCCCGATCCTGGAGAACGATACTCTGTCTGCATATGACAATGTCAGGATCATAAATGACGATATCATGAAACTTGATATCGACGAGCTGATCCGTGTTGAAAATAACGGAAAGCCGGTAAAGATCGTGGCAAATCTGCCCTATTATATCACTACGCCTATTGTTATGGGACTGCTCGAAAAAAGACTGCCCATAACAAGCATGACTGTGATGGTGCAAAAAGAGGTGGCCCAGCGTATGCAGGCGGAGCCGGGGACCGCGGATTACGGAGCTTTATCGCTGGCAGTGCAGTATTATGCCCAGCCTTATTTGGCGGCAAATGTGCCGGTAAACTGCTTTATGCCCCGGCCAAAGGTCGATTCGGCCGTGATACGGCTTACCCTGTATGAGGAACCTTCGGTTGCCGTACATGATGAGAAACTTCTCTTTTCCATTATCAGGGCTTCGTTTAACCAACGACGAAAGACTCTGGTGAACGGGATATGCAATTACGCAGGCCTGAACATTTCCAGAGAACGTATAGTAAAGGCTCTTGGGGAACTAAAGCTTAGTGAAACCGTGCGCGGGGAAACTCTGTCTCTTAAGACTTTCGCGCAGTTGACGGACATACTTTCAAAAGACTCTTAAATATCCACGGAAAGACGTGCTTTCATTACCTTTTTGACTGCTCTCAATATATTTTCATAACCTGTACAGCGGCACAGATGCCCGGAGAGAAGCTTACGCAGCTCATCATCGGTGTATCCTCTGCCGCTTTCCAGTATCTCAGCCGTGGACATGATAAAGCCCGGAGTGCAGAAACCGCATTGAACTGCGGTCTCGTCCATAAAGGCCTGCTGGATATCACTAAGTTCGCCGTTTTCACCGAGAAGCCCTTCCAAAGTGCGGATGTTTTTTCCGTCTGCCCAGACGGCGAGATATATGCATGAATTAAAAGCTTCTCCGTTGATCAGCACATTGCACGCGCCACATTCACCGACCTCACAGCCTTTTTTTACGCTGGTGAGCGTAAAATCGTTCCTGAGCACATCGGTGAGCGAAGCCCGCACATCTATATATTTTTCAACATCTCTTCCGTTCAGATTGAATCGTATGAGCCGGTACTGAGCCATGAGTATTCTCCTTATCTGACACAAACTGTTATGTATTCACGAACACGTCATTTGTTATCATAAACGTGTATCAATGATCCCGCCGCAGCGTTTTACTGCCTCTAAGAGAGCTCTTTTTGCGCTTTCCACTGCTATATGCTCTCTGAAATCCTTTGCGGCACGCCAGGAATCACGGGCGTGGACATCGTTTAATACTTCATGTGAGAAGGCTTCTATATTTTCATATGTAACATCCCTGCCGTTTATGAAGCTCTCGGCTGTTACGGCTCTGAGAGGAATGGGACCAGCCACTCCGAATGCGACCCTTACGCGGTCGAAACGGGTTTTATCGGGGCTCAGCCTCGCGTTGACCGAGGTTCCGAGTGTTGCGATATCCATAGCGTTTCTCATGGCGTATTTGATATAATACCCATGTGTTTCGAGATAGGAATCCTCCCGGATAAGTATCCCGGTCTGGATCTCGCCTTCTTCCACGCGGATATCAACAGTGCCGGCTTTTATGTAAAATTCCTGTATCGGGACAAGCCTCACGCCGTTTTTACCGGTCAGTTCTATGACGGCATCATAAGCAAAAAGAGTGGAAGCCGAATCGGCGGAGGTAACACCGTTGCAGGTATTGCCGCCGATAGTTCCGGCGTTGCGGATCTGCGGCCCGCCTACCTGGTCCACCGCCTCACCGAGACACAGCAGATGTTTCTGTATCAGAGGGTCCGAGGTGATGTGTGAAAAGCTGGTAAGAGAGCCGATACGGATCGTTTGGTCTTCTGCAAGAGAGATGCCCCTGAGAGAATCAATGCCGTAAATGGATATCAGATCATGACCGGCACGCCTGCCCTCGCGCATCTGTACCAGTACATCGGTTCCGCCCGCGATAATGTCAGCCTGCGGATGTTCGAGGCGAAGATCTACAGCTTCCTGAACCGATCCGGCCTCATAGAGAGTTCCCATATCATACATTGCTGCAGTCCTCCTGAAGTAATCCATTTTCTTTGAATGTTTTAAACAGGTTGTGTGGATTGAGAGGCAAAGTATCAACTGCCACACCGGTAGCCGCCAGAAGCGCGTTTCTGACAGCCGGAGCTACCGAACAGGCCGGAGGCTCTCCCAAAGCTTTGGTACCGAAGGGAGAGGTTGGTTCCGGATTTTCGATAAACATAGCCTCCAGCTCGGGATGATCCATAAAGGTAGACAGCTTATAGTCCAGAAGATTGTTATTGAGCGGTTTGCCTGTTTTGGAATCGAAGAGAAGCTGCTCTGAAAGGGCAAATCCGAGCCCCATGGACATGCCGCCGTGCACCTGTGCCTCTGCGAGTGCGGGGTTGATCAGCCTGCCGCAGTCGTGAACATTGAGCACACGGTTGACCTTGATCCTGCACATGGGAATATCTACGGTAATATCCGCAAAGGTACATCCGAAGGAATAAGCGTTGCTGCGGATGGTATAGGTTGACTCAGCGGTGATATGGTCGCTGTTTACCGGATCGTACTGAACGGTTTTGGCCAGCTCAGCCAGAGACATAAGTACTGTGCCGTCTTTTGAGTTTATGATATCACCGTCTGCGATGTCCAGCCCGGTGACCGGTCTGCCGGTACGTTCGCCCGCATGTTTCAGGATCTTCTCACGGAGAAGTTCTCCGGTCTGGCAAATGGAAAAGCCTGCGACATAAGTCTGTCTGGAAGCATACGCGCCCAGACCCGTAGGGGTTATATCGGTATCCTGGCATGAGATAACATGCACATCCCGGTAGCTTTTCAGTCCGATGGTTTCGGCAGTCATCTGGGCAAATGCGGTATCGGCACCCTGTCCGATCTCAGTTTCACCGCATTGCATAGTCACCGTTCCATCCAGATTCAGCTGCATCCGGTTTGACGAGGTTTCCAAAGATATGGGGAAAACAGCTGTATTGTACCAGAATGTGGCTGCGGCGACGCCTCTTCTTACCGTGCCGGTATCATGGGAATACTCTTCCTTCAGCCTGTCATAATCAAATGCTTTACGGCCTTTTTCAAGACAGGCACGGAAGGAATCAAAATAGTTGACATTTTTGGAGAAATTGTCCTTATAATCCTTGGGCATGATAACTTTCATGCGGTAATCTATCGGATCGATACCCAGGACTCTCGCGCAGTCATCGATATTGCTTTCATCGGCAAAGGAAGCCTGCGGCATACCGTATCCTCTCATAGCTCCGGCTGTGGGACGGTTGGTGTATACAGTATAGCTTACGCAGTCATAATTGGGGCACGGATAATGCTGCGGGAATGAATTCATGGCCTTGGCCGCGATGGAATGACCGTGTGATGCATAAGAACCCTGGTTGGAAAAAACTTCGACCTTACGTGCGGCAATCTCTCCGTTTTTGCGCAGCCATGTGATAATGTGAAAACGAATGGAATGTCTGACACGGTTGGAAACAAAGGTTTCTTCACGGGAGCAGTCGATGCGGACAGGTCTTCCGCCGACCTGAGTGGTACACCAGCAGCACAGAGGTTCGTACAGAGCATCCTGCTTGTTGCCGAAGCCGCCGCCGATATAAGGCTTGATGACACGGATGTCAGCCCAGTTCCGCCCCAGAGCCTGGCCGCATACACGGCGGATGATATGGGGGATCTGGGTAGAGGAGACTATCGATATCCGTCCGCCTTCTTCCCAGGCAAAGCAGCCATGGTTTTCTATATGGCAATGCTGAACCGTAGGAGTTTCATACCAGCCTTCAACCTTGATCAGACCGGGTTCACGGACCGCCTGCTCATAATCGCCGGATCTATTTGTTGTAGTCTTAAGGATATTGTTTTTGAAGGCTTCGTGAAGCTGAGGAGCTGTATCCTCCATGGCTTCCTGAACGTCCAGAACGAAAGGAAGCTCATCATATTCGACTTCGAGAGCTCGTACGCCCTGAGCTGCCGCAACTTCATTTTCAGCGATTACTACCGCGATATCATCACCCCAGTACCGCACATGACGGTTGAGAAGCAGCCGGTCGGCAGTATCCTGATGAGACGGATCCATGGACCAGGGGTGGCCGGCTGTAGGAAAGGGTATATCCGGAACATCGAAACAGGTGAGAACTTTAACCACACCGGGTATGGCCAGGGCAGCCCCGGTATCTATGGCTTTTACAAACCCGTGCGCGATCGAGGAGTGTTTTATGCGCACAAACAGAGCATTATCGGGAACCAGATCCTCATAATACTTTGTCCGTCCGGTCACTTTATCAAAGGCATCAAGTCTTATAACGCTTTCTCCGGTCCTCATAAGCCCTTCCCCCTTCTATTACAATATATGTAACAGTATAGCATAAATGCTGTTTTTTGTACAGATATCTTGTAAGTTGGCGAAAAATGTGATAAAATAACGATCAGGGAAGGGTATTTATTTTTTTTCGGCGTATGCGAAACGATTAACCTAAAGGGGGTGCGTTGTATGGACAAGGTCATTACGATCAGCAGGCAGTACGGCAGCGGCGGACGTGAGATCGGACAGAAGCTTGCCGATGCATGGGGAATTCCGTTTTATGACAATGAACTGATCACCCGGGCGGCCAAGGAAAGCGGGTTTGCTGAAGCCGCTTTTGAATCGGCCGAGGCACGTGCCAATAACAGCCTTTTGTACTCTATAGCCAGAGGTACTGCGCATTTTTCGGGGCAGGACATGGGTTTTTCTGTAAGCAATCTGTCGCTTGACGATAAGCTGTATATCGCGCAGGCAGAGGTGATCCGCAAGTGTGCCGCAGAGGGTCCCTGTGTGATAGTAGGACGCTGTGCGGACTATATTCTGCGTAAACGTGACGACCTGGTCAACATATTTGTATATGCGGATATGGAGTTCAGGAAGGAAAGGGCGATACGCATCGATCATATGGAGGAAGAGAAGATAGAAAGCGCCATACTAAAGATAGATAAACGCAGGGCCAACTATCATAATTTCCATACCGGGGAAAAATGGGGAAGAATCGAGAATTATTCGCTATGTGTAGATTCCGGCCGAATCGGGACGGACAAAGCGGCTGAAGTGATCAGGTTGTATGTGGAATCGCTGTAAACAGTGATATTTTGATATTTTGCGGCGTCAGGTCAACTGTCCAGGCAGGCTGATATGGCACCGCTTTTTTTATGGAACTTTATTTATGATACATCGTCTAAAGAAATGATGACCAAAAGAAATAGTTGACAAAAAAGCGATCAGGGTGTATATAACTGTATTAGTATATTTAGTACAGTTGAATTCAGTAACATTTTTATGAGGTTATAGTCTTGGGAAAAACGATTATAGAGGTCAAAAACGCCAAAAAGACCTATGTCATGGGTCAGGAGCGGATCCGTGCGGTGGCCGGAGTTTCTTTTTCCATAGAAGAAGGTGAGTTCTGCTGCCTGCTGGGGACTTCCGGTTCCGGAAAATCTACGCTGCTGAATCTCATGGCTGGGATAGAGAAGCTTACTTCGGGCGAGATCATCATAAACGGTCAGTCCATAGGTAAGATGAACGAAAAGAAACTGAGCAGGTTCCGGCAGGAGTATCTTGGATTTGTGTTTCAGTCCTATAATCTGCTCGGCTCCCTGACCGCGCTGGAAAACGTCGAACTTCCGCTGGTATTCAAACGCATACCACCGGCAAAACGACGGCGCATGGCCAGAGGGATACTGAAAAAAGTCGGGTTGGCCGAACGAATGGATCATAGGCCAAAGGAGATGTCCGGAGGTCAGCAGCAGCGTGTGGGAATAGCCAGGGCATTTGTGGCCAAACCCAGGATAGTGTTTGCGGATGAGCCTACGGGAAACCTCGATTCGAGGACTACTGTGGAGGTCATGGAGCTGATAAAGGATATGGCCGTCAAACAGCATCAGACTATAGTTATGGTAACGCATGATGTGTCTCTCGCGAAATATGCGGATAAGATCATACATGTGCTGGACGGTCACATAAAAGAGATAGAGATAAATGAGCATCCGCTGGGCGGCAGTGCCATAAATGAAAATAAGACAGATGATCCGGAGGAAAAAGATAATGAGAAACAGTAACAGGATATTGGGGTTGTTAATGGCTCTGGTATTGATGATAACGGCTACCGGGGGTATCAAAGCAAAAGCGGCGACACGCCTGGAAGCAATAGAGCCTGAACTTCTGAATATAGATGTGGAGCCCGGAAAGACTACCCATGTGTCTATTCCGGTCAGATCCGCCAGCGCGTCGATAAGACTTTTCAATATTAAAGGTGTGGCCACTGACACAGCCGCGTCAAAACTGATCCATATCAGGAATACCAAGCTGTCGGTAACATCAACCGGCAAGACTATAGATATGTCGGCAGGATACATTATTTATACTACCGGCATGGTATCGGTAGAATTTGATGTGATCGCGGATGAATCCCTGAAAATGGGCTATTATACCGTTGATCTTATAGGCATCGGCAACGATTATGCTTCCGATGATTATCTGGCAAAGACAGAAGCGACTTTGCTCCAGCTGAATATTCATAATCTTCATGAGCTTAATTCCGCGTATCTCAGTGTATCTAACGTAAGCTATAAAAAGGACAAAATGCGTCCCGGCAACACAGTAGATATGGAATTTACCGTGAAAAACGACGGTGACATAGAGGCGCTCAACGCTTTTATGAAGATCGAACTGCCCAGCGACAGCCTGATCCCGGTCAACAGCGGAACCAGATACAATATAGGCAATCTCGAACCCGGCAAGTTTGCCAGGGTTACGGTTCCGGTTAAGGTCCTGGATACCGCGGAGCCGAAAGAAAACGTACCGATCGGAATTTCTTTTGAGTGCAAGGACAACACGGGCGCCGATAAGGGTCCTTTTGCCCAGACGGAATATATTACCATAAAACCCAAGGACAGTGTTGCCGAGAACAAGCCCCTTTTGGAGCTTTCGACCACATCCAACTATGAGGGGCTGCCCCGTGGCAGTAAACTGGTCATTCCGATTACTATCAAAAACAGCGGCTCCGCGGATGCCAAGGATATCACTCTGGAGATCACTTCCGGCGTAGGAACGGGTACCGGTGTTACAAAGGACTTTACCAGCGCCGTGCTTAAGGCAGGCAAGCTTGCTGTGGGCGAGAAGACTACCATAAAGGTTCCCGTGACCGTATCGGAGGCTGTAGAGGCAGGTCTTCATGAATTTGTATTCACTGTTAAATACAAGGATAAAGACGACAAGGCCATGGAGGCTCAGACCCTTACCATGTATATGCAGGCTCCTGAACTTACCCCCACTCCTACACCTAAGCCCACTCCGGCTTTATACAACTATCTTGATATTCATGATGTATCACAGAGCCCCTCAAATCCCGTACACGGAGGAAAGGTTTCGCTTACCTTTACTATCACAAATAACGGAAACGGTCCTATCAGCAATCTGAGGATCTACGGGACGGAGCTCAGTTCAAACGGGTTTGAGCCTATTTCGAATGAACCTTACCAGACTGTCGGAGATCTGGATATCGGAAAGAGCAAAAAGGTTTCGATGATTTTCAGGCTGGGTGAGGATATTCCCAACGGACTCAATCTTCTGAATATAGGTTATGAATTTTTCGATGAAAACGGTGAGAAGAAAAAAGACAGCGCCGGAGTCTATGTGCTTAACTGTGTGGGAGTCAAGAAGGATGAACCTACTCCTACTCCTGCCGATCTGGGCAGACCCAAGCTTATCGTCAGTGATTATTCGACGGATAAGGATATTCTGAGGGCAGGAGAGACCTTTGATTTTTCATTTTCAATAAAGAACACCCACCAGACCAAGGCCGCTAAGAACATAAAGATCACCCTGTCGCAGGCAGAGAGCATATTCGCGCCTGCGGAAGGCACCAATATCTTCTATATCGATGCTATCGAGCCCGGCGAGATAGATATTAAGACGATCACCTTAAAGACCAAAAATGACGCGACTACGGGCGATTATGCGATCAACATCACTATGGAGTATGAATACGACGATATGTCGCAGGTGGATCGGGAAAAGGGCGGTGTCAGCGAGGAAAGCAGCATAAAGCTCAGAGCTACCGAAAATTATCGTCCGGTTATAGAGAATGTATCTATAGAGTCATGGGAAGGAGTTTATGTTGATACTCCCGTGGATCTTTCATTTGAATTCTATAACATGGGTAAATCCACTCTGGGCAATGTTTATGTGACAGTGGAAGGAGATTTTGCTCTTGCCAATAACAGCAGCATGAGCTATGTCGGCGCGGTAAACGGTTATTCACAGGAGTTTATCAATCCTTCTGTTGTGGCGCTTGTTCCCGGTGAGGCTACAGGAATACTGACTGTACATTTTGAGGACAGCAACGGTGACGAAGTGACCATTTCACAGGAGTTTACCGAGTATGTACAGGAATATGGCGGGGGAGGCTTCGATTTTCCCGAAGAGGGAGATTGGGGTGGAGACTTCCCGATCGATGATGGCGGTATGGGCGAGGAAAAAACAGGACTCCTGTCAAAGATCAAACCCTGGATGTGGATCGTGCTGGTGATCGTAGTGGCTGCGGCCATCACGGTGCCTATAGTAGTGCATAAGTCAAAGAAAGCGAAGAAGGCAAAGGTGGACGAGGATGAGGATTATTGACCTTATCAGGATGGGGCTGAAGAATCTGTTCCGGCGCAAGGCCAGGACGATACTTACCATCGTGGGCGTGGTCATAGGTACAGTGTCCATAGTGGTCATGGTGTCGGTCGGTATGGGCATGAACAGGTCGTTCGAGGCCTCTGTCATGGAAAACGGCAGCATGACTATCATCAATGTCAGTTCGAATTCGTGGAGCGAGTCGGAAAACGGCGAGTGGACCAGCACGAAGCAGAAGCTGGATGAAACGGTGGCGGAGCAGCTCCGGGGGATTGAGCATGTAAAGGGTGTATCCCCGGTTATCAATAACTGGAGTGCGCAGCTGTACTGTGGCAAATACCAGTCCTGGGCGAACCTCATGGTCATGGATATGGCGTATTATGAGGAGTTTGGATACCCGACGCTGGAGGACGGAACCTATCCTACCAAGGAAGAGGCCAGAACTACGATATACTATGGCAATAATGCGATCAGTGAATTCCAGTACTGGTCGGGCACGAAGGCTCAGACAAAAACTGTGGATCTGGAGCATGATAAGGTGGTGCTGAAATTTAACGAGTATCAGCTTAACCCCCGAAAGAAGGAATATGAGTATCTTTTTGATACATATAAGAAGATAGCGCCGAAAGAGAGCGGTTATTCCGAAGCGGATTACTCTATTTTCATGGATATTGACCTGTATAAGGACATTTATAAGAAATATGCCAATACCCTTACTATAACGGATCGAAAGAAGGCGATGGCTTCTCTTGATTCATATGAACAGATACGTATCAATGTGGATAACATGAATTATGTGACAGAGGTGCAGGATAAGATAGAGGCGCTCGGTTATAAATCTGAGTCTAATATGCAGTATATCGAGCCTATGAAAAATACCGCAAATATGCTGGAAATAGTGCTCGGAGCTATCGGAGCCATAGCGATGCTGGTTTCGGCGATCAACATAGCCAATACCATGATCATGTCCATATACGAGCGTACCAAGGAAATTGGTATCATGAAGGTGCTCGGATGCAAGGTAAGCGATATCCGCAAGCTGTTTTTGTTTGAAGCCGGAATGATAGGTCTTATCGGTGGATTGATCGGAATAGGTTTAAGCTACCTCGCTTCGGTTTTTATCAACAAATACGGTTCTGCTCTGATAGGAGGGCTTTTTGACTCCGGTTCTGGGGAGACTATGGCTCTGTCCTATATTCCGCTGTGGCTGCCTTTTGCGGGAGCTGCATTTGCCATGATGATCGGTATTCTCTCCGGTTTCTTCCCGGCAGTAAGGGCAACGAAGATCTCGGCGATCGAGGCCATGAAATCGGCAGAGTAAATCCTATAAGAATATTTTTGATCTCTCCCGGCTGAGAAGGTGTGATAAGATCATTTCTCTAGTCGGGAGATTGTTTTTTCAACTTTCGCACCAGCAGGGCGGAAAGCAGGCCTATAGCCGCGCCGCTGACCAGCCCGGAGATGATGAGCCAGGGCAGGTAATAGAAGACGGCGGAGCCTAAGATCAGACAGGCAAGTGCCAGCTGGGCGGCATTATGCGTGACACCTCCGGCAACAGAGATCGCTGTTATGGAAAAGAGACCGGCGCGCTTCAAAAGATGCATGACAAGGAGGCTTGCGACAGCTCCCGTCAAACCGTAGAGGCTGGCGGACAGACCGTTATAGGTGATGCCTGCGAGCAGTACGCGGACGACGGATATGGCAAGGGCGGGGAGGAAGGTACTTTGAGTACGGACGTTTTTTTCGACAGTGTTGTACCT
>JAILRI010000241.1 GCA_024698555.1 Lachnospiraceae bacterium | reverse complement strand
GCTCGGCAAGGACAGCTATGAATTCTGGGCCAATGTGGAGACCGGCAGTATCTATACTTCAGAAAGGCTGATGGAATTCGGAGAAAGCGTACTAAAACTGCAGGCAGACCGGCTCGGACTGGATGCCGATCGTTGCACCTGTTATGCCGCTGTGACCATAGAGCCGGAGTTTACGGGTGAAATGGGAAATTCACGGGGGCAGACCGATACGGTGACGCTTAATGATATGCTTCCTGTGAGCATCACCGACATGGATGCATTTGCAAAGGAGGCGCTGCAGAGTGAATATGTCTCCGTTCGTTCTTTTATCGTATGCAGGAGTAATCCACTCAGCAGCGATGAGAAGGAGTTTTCGTTTCCGGAATGGAAAAACGGACAGATCACGGTCTGTGAAATGTCGGACCAAAGCATTGAGCTGCCCACGGATAAGTATGAGATCCTGCACTTTTGGTCTGAGAACCGGGATGATTGCATGGATCTGAAATTTGAATAATATAGAGGGACATATGAAAGATAAGAAAATAGCGAGTATCATTCTGATCATAATAGATATAATCCTTTTGGTTTTATTTGCGTCATATATTCCGTACATATTCAGGCATATATTCGGATCTGATTTTATTGAATATGAGAATTGGTTCGGAGAACTCGATGAAACAATTAAATATCGTTTCGGCGCCGGCAGCGCCGAGATTCTGTTTATTATATTAAGAGTCATTGGCTTTACGATCGCTCAAATTAAACTATTAAAGGGACAGAGGAAAGGCTTATCGGTTATTTTCATTTTATTGCATTTTGTTATAGCCGTTTTAGGATTGGTTTACTGTTTTAAATACGCTGATGGGGCAAATATAATTTATAATATTCGGATACTGTCAGATTAAATGGGAGATTTGCTCTATTTACTCTGTCGGGGAATGGTGATAGAATCAGTTTGTTGAAATCATTTGCTATAAGAATATTTTAGATGAGGGAGAAATATCATGAGCAAAAAAAGAACAAGCCGACTTTGGTACATCAAGGGAAAAGTGACCGCCTACGTTATCTTGCAGATGATCGTGGTGGTTGTGATCCTGGTAACCATTAGTTCGATCCAGTACAGCTGGTCCATGCAGAACAGGGCAAACGAACTGATACTGAAGGAAGGGGAGAACAACGGCAAGATCATCAATAACTGGCTGATCAAGCAGGGAGAATTCCTGGAGATCATGAAAGCCAATCTGGCCACCATGCCCTATGAGGATACGGATGCCATCATGAATTATCTTGGGGAGTGTCTGAAGGTCAATCAGTCGGCACTGATGTATTATGCGTGCTACGATTTTGACGGAGGTGTTTATCCGGCAGACCATTCGACACTGGATCTGGATCCCACCACAAGAAGCTGGTGGATAGACTGTCAGGCAGCAGGAGAGCTGATCTATACCGATCCTTACAAGGATTTTGCATCCGGCAAGATGATCGTGTCTGCATGTATACCATATACATGTGAAGGTCATACATGCGCGGTCCTTGCCGATATAGCCCTTGCCGATCTTACGGATGTCATCAATTCCATTAGTACAGATGAGAATACCCAGAGTTTCCTGCTGGCTTCCGACGGCAGCGTTGTGGCTCATCAGAATGAAGATTTCCTGCCCAAGGAAGAGGGCAATACGATCCTTGCTGATGTGGTTAATTTCAAGATCGAGCCCGGAACGGTTCAGAGAATCAAGGATTATGACGGGGCCGACAGAATGCTGGCTCTTACAGAGATCGAAAAGACCGGATGGATACTGGGAGTATCACAGAATGAAGCGGTAATAGGATCTGCGATATTCAAATCCATATTGATCGATATTATCGGCGGACTGATCATTGTGACCATCTCCGTTATCGTTATCAACATCGTGCTGCGCCTGCAGCTGGAGCCGCTGAACAGGATGAGGTTGTTCATCAAGAACCGTATCATCGGTGCTGAGAACATGAACGATTCTTCTAAAAATGAAAGTAAGCAGATCGCTTATCTTTTGAACGAGCTGGAGGAAAGAGTCATTTCCACCATCAAGGAAACGGCGTCCGAGTCAGGAACCATCCAGTCGGAGATGGAATCGGCCAGAAATCATATCCTGTCCATGAGTGATAATATCGACAGTATTTCCACCAGTATGGAGTACACCAGTTCCAATGCAAACTTCCAGTCAGGTAGTATTGACAGTATCTCGCAGCAGAGCAGTCAGGTATCACAAGCCGTTGAGTCACTGGCGGAAGAAACTCAGGAGATGGCTCTCAAGGCCAAGGAGATCATAGACAAGATCGAAGAGTTCCTGCCCAAGGTAATGGCAGACCGCGACAGAGCCATCAGCATTACCACGACCAGCCGCGAGAACCTCACTCAGGCCATAGAGGAAGCCAAAGTTATCGAGGAGATCGTGGATGTCTCAAATGCCATCAAGAGCATAGCCGGACAGACCAACCTGCTGGCACTGAATGCATCCATAGAGGCTGCAAGAGCCGGTGAGGCAGGAAGAGGATTTGCGGTGGTGGCAGAAGAGATCAAGAGTCTGTCGGAGACTACCAGCAGTGAGATCGAGAAAGTCAATGCCCTGACGGATCGGGTGACCGGAAGTGTAAAGAAGCTTGCTGATGAGGGCACGAGGATCGTAGAATTCCTGGGTACGGATGTAATGCGTGATTATGATAATCTGGCCAAGGTAGCAAGCGATTACAAGGATGATGCCGGATACTACGCCGATGCCAGCTCGACTCTGGGCGCAGGCAGCGAGGAACTGGCGGCGTCGATCCTCAATATCAATTCCCTTCTTGAAGGCCTCAGTGATTCACAGCATAAGCTTAATGCAGCGGTTCAGTCCATTAATGAGAACCTTCACAGCATGTCACAAAGCTCGAAAGAGGTCACCGAGGATACTGACAGGGTACTTGGCAGCGTACGCGTGCTTCAGAATACGGTGGATACGTTCCACCTTGACTAAACATTATCGTTCTCATGCCGATACTTTATCTGCGATACAAAGCAGCTTCTTTCGGGAAGCTGCTTTTTTCTTTTGTGTATTTGCACAGAAGGACAAAAGCGTTATAATGTGCATTAAGGGGTATGAACGGAATATGAGGCCATGAAGAGACGATGATAAGGAGGGACGGTATTTCATGATACAAAAAAAGCTTATCAGATCTATTGAAGCAGTAGTTCTTACTGCAGGTCTCACATTTACGACAGTATCGGCCACAACTCCCGTATACGCGGATATAACGGAAGAGTTGACGCAGGAGGCTGAAGCTTCAGCGGAGCAGCAAAGCTCAAGAACATCAACATTAAAACCACAAAGCTTAAGAAAAAGACCGTCGGCGCGAACGCTTTCAAGGACATATCAGAGCATCAGGAAATAAAAGAACCGGCAGGGTGTATTGAATGAAGGAGGGTAATATGAGAAAACGAAGGATGATCACAAAATGCAGGCAGATCATGGCATTTTTGATGGCGCTACTGGTTACGCTGACCTGTGCGCCCCAAACTGCCCTGGCCTATATCGGCGCTGTCAGGGATAATTCCGGCAGCGCGGATGAAACGCTTAAAACCGGAACGTTCACTTACAACGGTGATACGTACATGTATATCGAAAATGAGTATCTTCATTTCGATATCTGCGTAGCCAGTAAAAAGGGAGAAAGGGTTGGAAAATACTGTCATACGATCCCGACAGCTTCCCTGCCCAGAAAGAACGGCAACAAACAGTATACAAATCTGGACAGTTTCGGAGTTCAGACCATTTCGCATACCATCAGTGTAAAAAGACAACATGCCGGAAACTGGTCTGATATGAGTAATATCAAAGTTTCCAGCTATTCAACTGCATTTGTAGACGATTATGAAAAAGAGAATACCGGCAGCGGAAACCTGGGTGATAAATGTATTTTCCTGGAGGGGACCATCGACAACCGCCCCATCCGTGAATATTTTACGCTGGTAAGGGTTGATGGCGGTGAGTTTGACAACGAATATTTCTATAGAGATCATATCCTGGCTGATAACGGAGAAACAAATAACTGGGGCGTAAGAGCCAGGGGTACCTGCGGAAGATCCAGCAAGATCAATTACAGCGGCGAGGATGGCGAACTGATCATGCCGGAGACCTCGGATTTCTACAGAATGACCCTGGATTACCAGAAATTTCCCATAATGGGACATCCCGGTGTGGATGTTGCCGCTCCGGTCATCTCAGCGCAGACGATCAGAGGCGAATATGTAACGGGGAAGGGTTATCCCACCAAAAAGATCAATATAGATGCAGGCATCGATTTTACTTCCGCCCACACGATCCTGGAAGTATACAGTGACAGTTATTCCTTTGCAGCGCCTTTTGTAGCCGCTTCGTCAAAATACAGCGGTGATGTTGACGGCCACGACTCTTTTACATATCCCGAAAAAGTGCGTTATAAGGATTTTGCGCTTCACGCTCTGGGTAATTATGAACAAAATCATATGACGTACGGGGATCATCATGCCAATGATGACTCCAGAGTAAGCAGCTATGCTTTATGGGGCTATCGTAAGCTCTATACCTATGACCAGATCAATGGAACACCTGAGATCCAGAATCAGGTAAATGATAACTATGTAAAGGTAGAAGGCAAGGACTATCTGTATATAACGAAGAAAGGCGGCGTAACATCGGTCAATGTTGCCTCTAATTACGCTTCCATTCCCAATAATGCTTTGGCATATTACTATGGCGATTATACAACCGACAAAAACGGATACTATTACTTTAAAGAAAACGTTCAGCTCAGTCCTACTATCACTATGAACTGGGATAAGAACGATACATCCATCAAGGTATACCTGAAATCTGACGGTACCTTTGTCTTCCCTGCTGATAAGGTGACACTGGAATCTCCTGCCTTCACTTTCTATGAGCCCAAGGCAGATGCGGATCCGGGTTCTCCCACAGCTCCCGGTCTGGCATTCAAAGGATATGATGTATGGGATTCGCAAAACCAGTATACGCAAAAGGGTCTTGTCCTTGACATGAATCCCGATAAAAACAATGCCATCCTTTCCTTTGCACTGCCGAGCAACGAAGTCAGTGCAAAAAGGGTAGCCATTAATAAATCCGGTGAAGTGGTATTTTCCGGAAGACTTGCGCTGGATCTTTTCCTTGCGGAAATGGATATGCAGCGACTCAGCTACTCCAAAAACAAACAGGGCAAATTCATGGTAAACGGCCTTGAGGCCAAGGGTGCCCTCAAAGCGCCTGAAGGAGAGCTGGACTGGAAGATCTTCAACTTCGGCGGCACCAATATCACGGGTGATATCAGCACTTTCAAAGACAATGAGCATTACTCCTTCGAACTGACCATCAGTGCAAAGGATCTCTTTGAGACCAACGCTGAGCTTGATCTGAGGCGTTTGAATAACGGACGCCTAGTTCCGAATAATCTTTCTTTTGATCTGGCTGTCAAGAAGGACGGTATAGGCCTGGATATCACGCCCTCCACACCAGTAGTCACCCTGACAGGCGGTGGCGGCGGTGTTTACAATATCGCAGACCAGATGAACGGTAATTATCTGTCGATCCCTCCCGTGATCGTAAAGCTTACAGGAACGGGACAGGTTCTGAAGGTTATGGAAGGAAAACTGGATCTCTATGTAGGTCCCAGTAAACTGAGTCTGGAATCGAAAGATATCGGATTTAAGATTCCCGGCAGGGAAAGGATCAATATCATCAAAGGTCTTTCTGCCGGCTATAACCTGAATGATGCCGTGATCACCTACAATGGAAATAAATATCAGGGCTATCGTTTTGGCGGCAATATTTCCGCTGACCTTTCCCTGATCCCGGAGAAGAGTGCAAATACCAAGATCAAAAAACTTTTCGTGGATACGGTAACAGCCAGTCTGGCGCTGGGAGCCAACGTGACCGTGGCCGAGAATCATCAGATCCAGCAGGCATATGCTTCCATGGGCTTAAGCGGCAGTGGCGGATGCTCCTTCCAGATCCCCATCATCAAGTATGAAGTTGTATCCGGAAAGCTTGAAATGAAGATCGAAGGTGTGGGTGAATATCCGAGAAACGGAAATCCTCTTAAAAATATGGAGGCCAAGGGCGGCATCGTAGCAACCGGTCAGCTTGGTAAGGCGCTGTACGGTCAGGTCGTTTACCTGATACCTGATACCATCACGGTTGACGGCGGTTTTGGTCAGGCGGACAATTATGATTGGGATCAGCTGGAATCCCAGAGTGAGGCTATCCTGGCATCCCACGGCGGAATGGCTGTTGAAGGACAGCCTGTGCTGGTGGATATGGAAGACGGTTCACAGATGCTGGCAGTCTTTGCTACAAATACCTATCCTATCACCGCTTCCGTTAAGGATGCATCTGAGACAGGTGACGATGAGATCGTATCTGAGACCGCCAGTGTTTCGGCTGACAGTGTATCCGGCAATGCCGCAGATACAGATGCTTCGGATGATGCGGATGAAGCTATAGATGTTGAGAACGATGCAAGTTACAGTAAAGAGATCTCCATTGACAAAAATCAGGTGGAAGATGGCGAATGCGTGATCCTGATGGCTATTCCGAAGGATCAGGCCGATATGACTGCGCTTATGGAAAGCATCGGCGCAACCTCTCTTGTGGGTTGGACTAAGGTTACACCTTCCAGAAAGGTTGTAACGAAACCCGGCAGCGAATCCGAAACCGTTTCGGAGATCACCAATAACGAAGATATGACGGTATGGGACGGCGCGTATGAATATTCGGATGACGGAACCAACACCGTCGAATCGGAAGCCGTATACCTTTCCATCCCCAAGGAAACGATCCCGGCAAACGGCATCTT
>JAILRI010000232.1 GCA_024698555.1 Lachnospiraceae bacterium | reverse complement strand
TCCGTTATCTCGCCGGTTATGCTATCTTTCCCATCTATACCATCTGAATCGATATCTTGGGCCGTTCCTGATACCGATTTTTTGTCTTTAATATCAGGGCCCATGCCTTCTCGTGTTTTTCCGTTCTCTAAATCTTCTTCCGGCGTTTTCTCTTTCTCCACCTTCCCCTCAGGCAGGTACTCTAAGAGCATCTTCTCCAAGGCCTCCCCTTCCACGGGTTTTGTGATGTAGTCGGTAAAGCCTTCGCTTATATACCTGTCACGGGCTCCGCGGATAGCATCGGCGGTGAGGCATATGACGGGTGTATCAGTGTTTTTGCCGCTCTCCTGTACTCTCATGGCCTTCAAGGTTTCTACACCGTCCATGCCGGGCATGCGCTGGTCAAGGAGTATCACATCGTACTCATACTGCCCGGTGAGCTTTAGTGCAGCCTCACCGTTATCTGCAGTATCTATGTTTATACCGGTGGCCTTTAGCAGGTTGATCACGACAGTCAGGTTCAGCTTGGTATCATCTACCACAAGTATACGGGCTTTAGGTGCACGGAAGCTCTCATGGTAACCGTGGAGGTTTTCGGTATTTTTTCCGCTTTCGCCGCTTTCCTTATATTCACCCATGGGTTCGGGATTTTCGATCTTCTGCCATACGGAAAAGTAAAATACAGAGCCTTCCCCGTACTTACTTTTTACCTTGAGCTCGCTGTCCATAAGGTGCAGGAGCTTGGTGGTGATGGACATGCCGAGCCCGGTACCTTCTATGTTCCTGTTCTTTACGGTATCGAGTCTTTCGAAGGATTCAAACAGGCGCTCCATATCCTCTTCTTTTATACCTATACCGGTATCTGCCACCTCGGCGTATACCAGGACCGCATCATCCTTTTTCTCTTCAGCCCGCAGAGTAAATGTGACGGAGCCCTGAGGTGTGTATTTTACGGCATTTGACAGGAGGTTCAGGATGATCTGCTCGAGTCTTACGTCGTCTCCGTTAAGTTCTTTGGGAAGGTTCGGATCTATCTTGGTGATAAACTCTAAGTTCTTGCCGGCCGCTCTTTCTTTTATGGAGTTCTTCACGTAGGTTACCAGTGACTCGGTGCTGTATTTTACGGGCACGATCTCCATTTTCCCGCCCTCGATCTTGGAAAAATCAAGGATGCTGTTTACCAGCTGGAGCAGGCTGTTGCCGGAGCTTTTGATGTTTTTCGCATAGTCGAGCACCCCGGCTTCATCGGTCTCGCGCATAATCATCTCATTCATGCCGAGGATGGCATTGATGGGGGTCCTGATCTCATGGGACATATCGGCTAAGAATGCGCTTTTTGCGTTATTGGCTTCGTCTGCGGCTTTTTTCTCGAGACGGAGTACTTTTTCATCATATTCCTGCTGCTGGCGGCTCATTTTTTCAAATATGAATGCGATGAAGAATGCTAAGAATCCGCCTAAGATGACCGCTATTATCGCAGCGATCACAAATCCCCTGATGAGTTCGCCCGCACCGCGCATGATCTCATCCTTACTGGTGGCGATACCGACATACCAGCCGGTATTTTCCATACGGGATACTACGATGCCGCGGGTGACACCGTCATAGTCTGTGAGATACACTGTTTTTTTGGAGTTGGACCTGATATTGGAGATGACTTCCTCGTACTGGGCATCGGTGATGTCAAGTACGCCTAACGGCTTGTCGTTAAACGAGTAAGCATCGTTGGGATGAACGATCATGCCCATATTCTGGTCGATGAGGAAGGCATAGCTGTCAGGCTCTACCTCGGCTCTGCCTATGATCTGCTCTAAGATGTCTACGATAATGTCAGCAGCGATGGTGCCCTGCAGCTGTCCGTCGACGTATACTGCTTTTGATATGGTGACTATGGGAAGTCCCGAATCCGAATCAAGATAGGGTGTAGAATAATACAGTTCGTGAGTCTCGGCTGCTACATAATACCATTCCCTGTCGTGTACGTAGTCCATGGTCCCGTCCACCACAAAGTCGGATGCACAGGCCATGGTGTTGTCGGGATAGGTGTAATAGATGTCGTACAGATATCCTTCGGCATTCAAATATTTGAAGCTTTCTGCGAGATATTTATGAAATTCGTCATGGCTTTTTTCGTGAAGTCTGCTCTCCATGATCTCGATGGACAGAGTATCGATCATGGTGGCATATTTGTTGATGAGTGCGGTGAGCTCCTGCGCATATTTGTCGGCCGCAAGTGAATAATTTTTCTCTATCTGGGCTGACAAACTGTTCATGGCACGCTGATAATTAAACATAAGAAGAAGTCCTGAACTGATCAGAACTACGAGTGCTATAAGTATTGTCATTTTGGCTCGTAAACTTTTCATACAGGACCTCCAAGTGGATGTGGTTACTGTTTATATTTTATATAATTTATTCGTATTTGTAAATATGAATTTTATTCAATTCCGAGTACCTTATAGTCCTGGTCTTCGACTGCTTTTTTGAGCACGTCGTCGGATACTTCTGTGCTTAAGGTTACTACTGCTGTATTGGCATTGTGGTCTGCTACTGCGCTTTCTACGCCTGCTACTGCCTCAAGCGCCTTCTTTACTCTGGCCTCGCAGTGTTCACACATCATTCCTTCTACCTTTAATGTCTTTGTCAT
>JAILRI010000224.1 GCA_024698555.1 Lachnospiraceae bacterium | reverse complement strand
TGGTGGCTGCGTACCCCGGGCGAGCATGGGTATGAAGTCGTAACTGTAAATCCTAACGGTAAGATAAATATCGACGGTTATTATACATATTATTTGAGTGCAAGCGTACGACCCGTTATCAGACTGAAGCTAAAGTAGAGGTTTTAATGGTAAAGAATCTGAATGATGAAACATATATTGAAACCCAAGATGACGTCCCGGTCATCAGATTCAAGGCTTTTGAGAACTTTAGTTGGCTTAACTGCGGCTTTTCAACCAGGCTGGGGGGAATAAGCACCGGGGCTTTGGAGTCTTTGAACCTGGGCTTTGAACGCGGTGATCTGCGTGAAAACGTGGTGGAGAACTTTAGGCGTTTTGCAGTATCATCCGGGTTTGATGTGAACAGGATATGCCTGCCGAAGCAGTGGCATACCAATAATATACGGGTTGCAGACATGGATGCTGCCGTGGGGGATATATCCATGTATAAGACAAACCGTACAGGTAACTATGACAAAGCGCATTCCGCAAGTATTACTATCGACGATCAGATATCGGAAGAAGAAAAGCTTAAAACCGCCATTGACGGACAGATCACAGATGAACCGGGATTGGTGCTTATTGCCTACGGTGCGGACTGTGTACCGGTGTATCTGGCGGATCCGGCGCACCATGCTGTGGGACTCGTTCACAGCGGCTGGAAGGGCACACTTAACTCTATCAGCGCTGACGCCCTGAAGCTCATGAATGAGCATTACGGCACAAAGCCCGAAGACGTGACAGCCGTTATCGGTCCGTCCATAAGTAGTGACGCCTACGAGGTAGGTTATGATGTGGCACAGTTTTTTCTAAGGAAGCATCGGATCGAGGTGACTAAAGATTCGGGTATAGTAAGGCTTGGCAGGTGTACAGATATCTCAGCATCGGCATCCTCCGGAATTGAACCGGATAGTTCCATTTCTTGTGGTACAATCAGGGGGATTCAGAAATACCGGCTCGACTTATGGGAGGCGAACCGCCGAAACTTGCTGGACTGCGGAATGCGACCCGAAAACATTCATATCAGCGGGCTATGTACCTTCAAGGAAGATAGACTTTTTTATTCCCACCGAAGAATGGGAAACGCGCGGGGTGTTATGGCTGGGTTTATGGAGATTAGATGACTTTATCAAAGTAAATCAATAAAGTTTTTGTGGAAATAATTTTCTCATTGTGTTATACTCACTCACGAAAACAAAACTTTATTTTCATGAGTGAGTTTTTAATTTTTCAACGAAGAGGAGTAAAGATTA
Organism: Lachnospiraceae bacterium; assembly: GCA_024698555.1. GTDB lineage: Bacteria > Bacillota > Clostridia > Lachnospirales > Lachnospiraceae > RUG11977. Next base: position 917 of record JAILRI010000224.1, on the reverse strand, counting down.
TGAAGAAAGTTGTAGCATTATTACTTGCAGCGGTACTGGTATCGCTTTGCCTTGCAGGCTGCGGCAAAAAGGGAGCGTCCAAGGATGTTGATTATATCAAGGACAAAGGCACTCTTATTGTTGGTATTACTGATTTTGCCCCCATGGATTATAAGGATGATCTCGGAAACTGGATAGGTTTTGATGCGGATATGGCAAAGAAAGTCGCCGATTCTCTTGGCGTTAAGTGCGAATTCGTAGAGATCGACTGGGACAACAAGGTACTCGAGCTGAACAACAAGTCCATCGATGTTGTATGGAACGGTATGACCTTGACTCCTGAAGTTACAAATGCCATGGAATGCACCAAAGCATATCTGAACAATGCGCAGGTAGTGGTCGTTTCGAAGTCCGAGGCAGGAAATGTCAAGACAAAGGATGATGCTTCTGAGTACACATTTGCTGTCGAAGCAGGTTCGGCAGGTGAGGAAGCCGCGAAGGAAAACGATTATGAGTATACCAGTGTAACTTCCCAGGCTGATGCCCTAATGGAAGTACAGGCCGGCACTTCGGGCGCATGCATCATCGACCTGCTGATGGCGGGGGCCATGATCGGCGACGGGACCAGCTATCCCGATCTGACTCATACCGTAGAGCTTACTACAGAGGAATACGGCATCGGCTGCAGAAAGGGTTCGGATCTGGCCGAGTACATAAATAAGCAGTTGAAGGCTTACTATGATGACGGAAGCCTGCAGCAGACCGCAAAGACTTACGGTGTTCAGGATGCTCTGATCGCACAGTAATCAATCTGTATAAAAACACTTTACAGAACCCCTCCTTCCATCGAGAACCGGCAAGCCGGTTCCTGGCGAAAATCGCAAAAAATGACTGTTAAACTTATCAAAGAAGTCATTTTTTTGCTCATGTTCGGGGGG
>JAILRI010000209.1 GCA_024698555.1 Lachnospiraceae bacterium | reverse complement strand
CTTCACCCATTATGTACTTAAGTACAGGTTCGTCCGCGGGGAATGCGTCTATCTTGTTCGTTGAAAGGGCGACCAGCAGGTCGGGCTGTCCGTTATACCACGAGACCTCGGCATCAGGCAGGCGCTGTGCTACCATGTCCCCGAAATTAGATCCGGTAGGAAGACCTATCCTTTTTGATGCAAGTTCGTCAAGCGAGGAAAACTCTCCCTCTGGAAGGTCGGATGCCGCACGGGCGGTTCCGGACGGAACAGCCGCAAAAGCCAGAATAAGCAGGAATACTGCCAAAAACGCGATCATTCTTGATCTCATACAACTCACTCCTTAAGGCTCGATGATGTTAAAACTGCCCCTGTTACCACCGGAAGCAGCCCCAAGGTTATCGACAAACGCGTCGAACTTCGCCGTGATGCCCGAAATCTTCGCATTTTTAACAAACTGTTCACCGGAACCCGAAATCAGCAGCAGAAGCATTTTCGATGTGCATTCAACTGTTACATCGGTCTTTGCTTCGGAGGTATCCTTCGCGTACAGGATAGCCCCGTAACGAACATAAACCGTGTAGATCTCTTCCGTATCCGTCAGCACAAACTTGATGGTATAATTATCACTGTCCATTTTATGCTTGTCCAGCATGATCCCCATGTAGTCAAAAGCCATGGCGGGGGTTAAGTTGACCATGATATCCCTGGCGAACTGCTTATTGCCGGAAAGGTTCGCGGTCTGGTTGCCTTGCCTGAGTTCGAGCGCAGCTGTAAGATAGCAGTTGCGCCATGTTCCGGATTCTGCCTGGTAAGCAAGCTGTTCGAGCGCGTCCGCGCACAGATTCCTTGCCTCCTCGTTCGTCGGGTCGGCAAATACGACCGTGTTCGTAAACTCGGCAACCCACTGATACCTGCCCTTTTTATATTCCTTACGGGCTTTCTTCATAGCTTTTTTAAGACTGCCCAGTTCCAGGTACTGGATCCATTTTTTTGCGCTCTGTTCGGGAGTAAGCTTGTTCAGGTTGACAGGATTGGCATCGTACCAGCCCATGTATTTCTGGTAAACGGCTTTGGCGTTATGCTTGAGGGTACCGTAGTACTGCCGTGTGTACCAGTTCTTCTCAAGCTGCGCCGGCAATTGTATCATATCTGCTATCTCGGTAGACGTATAACCCTGGTTTATCAGGGTCAGGGCTTCGTCATTGATATATTTGTAGATAGCGGCAGTGTTGATCATGTAATCCTTCACCGTGTCAGTTCCCCAATGGGGCCAGTTATGAGACTGGAACACCACATCAGTCTTATCACCGAAGAGCGTCACCGCCTCCATGATGTATTCCGCCCAGGCGTTGCCGTCCCTGACCTCCGCCCCGCGCAGGGTATACAGGTTATGGAGCGAGCCGGTACAGTTTTCAGCCATCCACAAGGCCTTTCTCTGAGGAAAGTAAGCATTCATCTCAGCGGGAGCCTCGGTGCCGGGGGTCAGCTGGAACTCTATCTCGACGCCGTCTATCGTAACCTTTTCACCGGATTCCTTAACCTCGTAGGTGGGAAGCACGAACGTGGTCGTTCCCCGGGACTGTCCCATGCCTATACCTATGGACATTCCCCCGGTCTCACCCTTGGGCAGGAAGGAACCGTACTGGTACTGGGCGCGCCTGCTCATCGCGGTCCCGGCGTTTAAGTTCTCGGCAACAGCATGCTCGGAGAATCCCTCTGGCACGATGACCGGAACCTTGCCACTGTCAGCCTGTTCCTGCAATGAAAGCGCGGGATCGGCCGTTTCCTCCTCACCGGTAAAAGCCCTGACACCGCCGAAGTGGTCTATATGAGAGTGGGAGATGAGCACAGCCTTCACCGGCCTGGTTCCCAGATTCTTCTCCACGAGAGCCTTGGCGGCTTCGGCACACTCCCTTGTCATGGAGGTATCAAAGATGATCCAGCCGTTGTCCGATTCGATAAACGTAATGTTTGCCATGTCATAGCCCCTGACCTGGTAGATTCCGTCAGTAACCTTAAAAAGACCGTAAACATGGTTGTTCTTCGCGTTTTCCCAAAGACTGGGGTTGACCGTGTCGGGAGCTTTGTCATATTCATCAAGGAAATCATACGCCTTCTGGCTCCATACGACGTGACCGTCTTCTTCAGATACGATCTCCAGTTCTTCCGGAGCGTCGATCAGTCCCCTGTTGGCGTTTTCCCATTCGCTCCTGTCATCAAAATCCAGCTTGTCATACCATTCCTGGTTGGTTCTGACTGTATATTTGGTGGCGGCTTTTGATCCTGTGATCGCAAAAGACGGAACAGTCCACGCTGTACCAAGCGCGAGCGCGAATACCGTAAAGAGGGCGATCATACGGGTAAACCTGTTTCTGAAAGTTATATTCATTTGAATGTCCTCACATAATAAATCTCTGATCTTGACGCAACAATAATAAAGTATCACACAAAGCTTTTTTTTGCAACAGTATTCAGAGCTCTTCGGCAGAAATGCACAGAGGCTGACCCGACTGTACTGAAAAGATTTTTAAAAATCTTGTTGACAAATAAAAAGTTAAGTTGTATAACTGTACTAGATGAGTTAGTACAGTTATTGCATACGAAAGGAGGAAAACCTTTGATCGATGTTAATTACAGGGATTCAAGGCCAATCTACGAACAGATAAAGGATGGGCTGCGCAAGCTCTTAGTGACAGGTGCGATCGCGAAAGACGAGAAGCTGCCGAGTGTCAGGGAGATGGCATCGAACATGTCCATTAACCCAAACACTATCCAGCGCGCTTACAGGGAACTTGAGGCGGAAGGTTATATCTACTCGGTGGCCGGCAAGGGATCGTTCGCGGCAGGTGTCCAGGAGATAGACGAAAAGCACAAGAGCGCATTAAAACAAAAGTTCATGGAGGTCTCGAAAGAACTTGCCTCCGTGAAGGTACCGAAGGAAGAGGTACACTGCTGGGTAGATGAAGCATATATAAACTGATCTGTCCAAGGAGAGCTAATAAGAAATAAATGAAAGAAGTACGATCATTTCGGGAGGTGTAAGGATTTGATACGAGCGAATAATCTGCGAAAGCAGTTTGACGGGTTCTACGCTTTGGACGGCGTAGACCTGCATGTGGAAAAAGGATCCGTGTACGGACTGGTAGGACCTAACGGAGCCGGAAAGTCTACGATCATCAGGCACATGGTGGGGGTGTATCGCCAGGATGAGGGAGAATTGCTGATCGGCGGCGAGAAGGTCTATGAAAATCCCGCCGTAAAGGCAAGGATAGCATATATACCCGATGACCTGTATTATTTCGTACAGGCTAACGTGGCTGACATGATGAAGTTCTATAAGGGCATGTACCCAGCCTTTGACAGCGAAAGATACGAAAAGCTGAAGGAAGTGTTCGTGGAGATAAACACGAAAAAGCCGATACGCCGCATGTCAAAGGGTATGCAGAAGCAGGCGGCCTTCTGGCTGGCACTGTGTACCGGAGCTGATGTGCTGATACTCGACGAACCGGTGGACGGTCTTGATCCTGTTATGAGACGCCAGGTATGGAGCCTCATGATGCAGGATGTGGCTGAGAGGGGAACCACAGTACTTGTTTCTTCGCATAACTTAAGAGAACTGGAGGATGTCTGCGACACGGTAGGAATACTGAACCGGGGCAAGCTGATGCTGGAAAGGTCGCTTTCATCCCTGCAGGGCAGCATTGTGAAAATGCAGGTGGCATTTCCTGAAGGCACTGAACCCGATCTTTCCGGATTCTCTTGTTTGCATGAATCCAGACTGGGCAGTGTGCGTACTCTCATTATCAGGGGAGAGATGGCTGAGGTGAAGAACCGTATGGCAACATTGGGACCGGTGCTTCTGGACGCGATACCGCTGACTCTTGAAGAGATATTTATCTACGAGCTGGGCGGTGAGGACTATGCGGTGAAGGATATATTGCTGTAAGGAGAGATTATGTCTAAGATAATAAGCAAATCCATTTTTACAAAGAACCTGCGCCGGTTCTGGCCGGTGTGGGCAGGGTATGCCTTTGTTATGTTCTGGGCGATGCCCTTTATCAGTTACGTAAATCTGTTTATGCTCAGATTTGACCGGACCGGAGGCCAGCTCGAGGATTCGGCGAAGAGCTTTTTTGTCGATGATTCCATACCCATGATGATCATATTTGCTGTCATCATGAGTATCATCGTCGCCATGTGCGTGTTCGGTTATATGCAGCAGGCTGCATCCATCAGCTTTTTCCATTCTCTGCCGGTGGATAAGAAGACTTTGTTCTTCACCAGTTATCTGTCGGGTTTCGTCATGATACTCGCGCCAAATGCGTTCGCGGGACTTGTGACGTTCCTGATCTGCCTCTGCAACAATATCGGAGTATTTACAGAGTTCCTGCTTTGGCTGCTCGCTACCACCGTGATAGCCCTGTTCTTTTACTCACTGATGACTCTGTGCATGGTGGTGTCGGGAGTAGGACCTTTTGCAATGGTCATTTATTTTGTGGCATCTTTGTACTACTTAGGCATGAGGATGCTGATCGAGGGAATAGGCTCACAGGTGTCCTACGGCCTGACTATCGGATCGTCAAGTCTGCGGGGACCGCTGGGCATTCTTTCACCTTATGAGTTCTTCGGTAAGCTTACCTTCGGTAATATACTGTTCAGAAGCGGAGCGAAGGGCTTCGGCGAGGAAGCCCCCATGATACTGATCACCGGGTTTATAGTTTCGATCCTTTTGATCACGGCAGCTTTCCTGCTGTACAGAGTCAGAAAGAGTGAGGAATCCGGCAACTTTATTGCCATAGGCTTCTTAAAACCCGTATTCAGATGGGGCTTTGCGGTGAGCTTAGGCACGCTTCTTACCGCGCTGCTCATGTTAACTACCGAGTCTACGACCATGTCGGCGAGGGTGGAACTGTTTATCGGAGGACTCGTGTTTGGCACTATAGGTTTCCTTGCGGCCCAGATGCTCATCATGAAGAGCTTCCGCGTCTTTAAAAAGTCGGCGAAGGAACTGGCTGTTTTCCTGGGCGTGGTCGTTGCAGCCTGTTTTGTGATCGTGATCTGCAGTGAAAGTGCTTCGAAATATGTTCCCCGTCCCGAAGAAGTTGAAAGCGTAAATGTTTATTTCGGCGGTATTGCCGGAACCTATGCCGAAAGATGGACGGATGATAAGGACTTTATCAGGGAACTGACTGAAATCCATCACAGGATCATCGATGAGAGGAAAGAACTTGAAAATTATTACGAGGATAAATTACTTTACAGGGAGTACGCGGGATTTGGCGTGATGAACATTACGTATAATGATGGCAGAAAAACGATCATCAGAAACTACAGGATCCCGACCGATCATCCCATCAACAAAGAACTGGAGGCTTTAGCCGATAAATACGCAGTGGTGCTTGCCTTCGGCGATACCAGAAATGCCGATATAAACAGGGCTTTTGCCGAGATTATGATGGGAGGGACAGATACTTACTACGGCAGTGTAAACGGGGAATCCACCGAACTGAGCTATGAGATCTCGGCTGCCTCCTGCAGGGAAGTGTTCAACGCGGTTATAGCGGATGTCAAGGACAAGAAGCTTTCTCTTAACGATATCCAGTCGTCGAGCTTTATCGACCTGTTTCCTTACGGAAAACTTGGGAACGACAGATATGCCGATACAGTCCGCAATAACCTGTTCGCTCTGGTCTTCGAGGTAAAAAACATAAACAGTGAGAAATACGGTTACACCATATATTACACAATATATGTCAATGACAGATGTGACAATATAAGAGCCGCGTTGGTAAACGCCGGCATTGAGGAGATCACCCGAGATCCCAGAAACAAAGTGGAGGATGTGGTCGAGTATCAATAGTTGAAAATGATGGGGCTGTCGCTCACGAAAAGTGCGACAGCCTTTTCTTCGCATAAAGTGAAAAGTGTTATCAAAGCTCTTGATATTTTTTATTTTATGGATTATAATGATATCAACACTTTAAATCGTTAAAGTAAATATGGAGGGAGAAACATGCCAATAATTGACATTCTGGACAAAAACTGTGAAATGTATGGGGACGAGATAGCGCTGGTGGAGATCAATCCCGAGGTGACAGAGCGCAGGAGAGTGACCTGGAAGGAATACGACCTGATCGAGCCCAATCCCATGACGCATTACCGCAGGGAGATCACATGGAACGTGTTTAATGAGAAAGCGAATCGTTTTGCCAATCTCCTGCGTAAGCGCGGAGTGAAAAAGGGCGACAAGGTCGCGATCCTTCTTATGAACTGTCTTGAGTGGCTGCCGATATATTTTGGTATATTAAAGACCGGCGCTCTCGCGGTTCCGCTCAATTTCAGGTATGCGTCGGATGAGATAAAGTATTGTCTTGATCTGGCTGAGGTTGATATTCTGGTATTCGGACCGGAGTTTATCGGACGTGTGGAAGAGATCGCCGAGGAGATCAGCAAGAACAGACTGCTCTTTTTCGTGGGAGGTAACTGCCCTACATTCGCGGAAGACTATAATTCCCTGACAGCCAACTGTTCCAGCGCGTTTACCAACGAACCGCTTACGGATGATGATTACGCTGCGATATATTTTTCGTCGGGAACTACAGGTTTCCCCAAGGCTATCCTGCACAGGCACAGGGCTCTTATGCATTCATGCAGATGCGAACAGAACCATCATCACCAGAATCATGATGACGTGTTCCTGTGTATTCCTCCTCTGTACCATACGGGGGCAAAGATGCACTGGTTCGGAAGCTTCCTGGTTGGAGGCAGGGCTGTACTGCTTAAAGGTACAAAGCCTGAAACCATTCTTAAAGCTGTTTCAAAGGAACACTGTACCATAGTATGGCTGCTCGTTCCGTGGGCACAGGATATACTCGATGCCATAGACCGCGGTGACGTGAAACTGGAGGATTATGAACTGGATCAGTGGAGGCTCATGCATATAGGAGCACAGCCTGTTCCCCAGAGCCTGATACAGCGCTGGAAGAAGATATTCCCGCATCATGAATATGATACCAACTACGGTCTCTCGGAGTCCATAGGTCCCGGCTGTGTTCATCTGGGTGTTGAAAATATCAACAAGGTCGGCGCCATAGGTAAAGCCGGATTCGGATGGGAAACCAAGATCGTGGACGAGAAGCGTCAGCTGGTAAAAAGAGGCGAAGTAGGCGAGCTGGCCGTAAAGGGACCGGGAGTCATGGATTGCTATTACAACGATCCGAAGGCTACCGCCGAGGTCTTGGATGATGAAAGATGGCTTTATACAGGCGATATGGCTATGGAAGACGAGGATGGATTTATATTCCTTGTAGATCGCAAGAAAGACGTTATCATCAGCGGCGGTGAAAATATATATCCCGTACAGATCGAAGATTTCCTGCGTACCAACGACAAGATAAAAGATGCCGCAGTCATAGGCATACCTCATAAGCGTCTGGGTGAGACCACTCTGGCTGCTATAGAGATCAAGGCAGGATGTGAAGCCACTATCGATGAAATGAACGAATACTGCCTTAAACTGCCTCGCTACAAGAGACCTCATGAGATAGTATTTATGGAAATACCCAGAAATCCTACGGGCAAGATAGAAAAGCCCAAACTGCGCAAGATGTTCGGTGGTGACAGTCTGGTAGATGCTCAGAATAAGGCATAAGGACAAAAAAACAGGCATGGTAGCCTTAGGGGTAATATTATTTTATGAGGGTTACTTGTATAATTTATGTTATGAAGGGCTTTGTTGAGCCTGATATAATTATATTTTGATTTGGAGGTATTTGAAAATGGGTTTGTTTGATATGTCAAAGAGCCAGGGCTCCGGTTTTGCTCAGATTCCCAATACACAGGGATTTACCAATGAGACTCTGCTTGAGAAGCTCAAAGGAGTACAGGTAAGCTTCGGAACTCCCGAGATGGGTAATATCAAGGGAACACAGTCGGTTATGTATATGGG
>JAILRI010000200.1 GCA_024698555.1 Lachnospiraceae bacterium | reverse complement strand
CAGAAAGCATATCCGCGCCGAGTTCATGAACCTTTACCGGAAAATGACCTGCCGCCTGGACGGCATCGGTATGAAACATAAAACCGGCTTTATGCGATATTTCCGCAATTTCCGCGACAGGCTGCAGAGTCCCGAGCTCATTATTTACGAGCATGACGCTCACTATGCCCCGGCAGCTTCGGGAAGCTGCCGCATCCCCTGCGGATTCAGCACTTTCGGGACGCAGCCGGACCGGATCGGCCGACAGACCGGACATTCCGGCTTCAAGCGCCGACGTATCGGCTATTCCACGGGGACATGGAATAAGCTTTGTCCTCGTTCCGGATCTGTGTAAAGCTTCAACGCATCTGATCACCGAAGGATGCTCGATCGCCGAGCATATCACTTCTGAAGCCCCGGGCATGGCGAATACCGCGGTATTGTTGCTCTCGGTACCTCCAGAGGTAAATACTATCTCATCGGCGTAAGCCCCGATAAGAGCCGCCACACTTTCCCTGGCTTCTTCCACGGCATGTCTGGCTCCGGCAGAGGCAGTGGATGAACCTGCCGGATTGGCATACTCTTCACCGAAAAAACGCTGCATGGCTTCAGCCGCTTCCGGCGCAGTTTTAGTGGAAGCCGCGTTATCGAAGTAGATCATTTTATTCCTCATCGGCAAAATCACGCTTGTCATAAATGATAAACGCGTCGCGCCCATTGCCCTTAACACGGTAAAGAGCCTTGTCCGCACATTCTATCAGGCCTTCATAGGTAGTTGCGTGGTCGGGATATATGGCAATACCGATACTTGCCGACTTATTGATCGTAGTTCCGTCAAAAGTGGCCGGCTGACGAAGCACGGCGTGAAGCTTCCTGGCCTGCTTGATCTGATCTTCGGGATTGCTTACATCGCAGACAAATACGACAAACTCATCTCCTCCGATCCTGCCCACGATATCGTTGGACCTGAATGCCCTGGTAACCTGGTTCACTACTTCTATGATGATATTGTCACCCATCAGATGGCCGTAATTATCATTGATGCTCTTGAACTTGTCGATATCCACCAGCAGAAGCATACCTTTTTTGCCCGGATTGCGATCGATGAATTCCTGGATCTTGACCTTGGTAAATTCCTTGTTGAAGGCCTTGGTCAGCGGATCGGTCATAGCCTTCTGTTCTACCATCAGCAGTTCATTCTTTTCAGTATCGATATTGATCAGCTTACCGATATATTCTTTATTTTCACCGCCTTTGTTCTGAATGGGCATACATATGAGCCTGCACCAGATATAATCGCCCTTGCTGTTGCGGATACGCGTCTGTGTATCCACATTGCCGCCGTTCTTCATGATAATGCTGCGGACTATCTCGGCGATCTTTTCCACCTCATCCGGATGCACAAAACCATGCTCCCATACCTTGTCCTTTACAAAATTCGGGATACGGGTGGCGCCGCCGTAGAATTTTCTGAAATTCTCGCTGATATTGAGTGTATCGTCAACGATGCTGTAATTTAAGATCACGTCATTCGACAGCTCAGTCGCCAAACGGTATCGCTCCTGTTCGAGCGCGAGCTTTTCCATCAACTTTTTATTCTCTGTAATATCGACAATGACTGCGGAGATAGTAGCCACAGGCCTCTTTTTCATCACGGCTTTACCGCTCACGAGTATCCATTTCAAGCCGTTGCCGGTCTTGATCTGCATTTCCTCGTTCATGGTAAAATCCGGTCCGATATCGATCATCCTGAAAAATTCGCTGTATTTGTTTTCCAGCATCAGATAAAAGGAATTGTCAAAAACCTCCTCGACCTCCTCCTTCGAATAGCCGATGATCTCATAAAATCCCTTCGAAGCATAGGTTATATGCCCTTCTCCGGAAACTATGAAATTGACCACTCCGGCTCCGAGGGAGTTGGTAATGTTCTTGACTTCATTGTCTATACGAGCCTGCTTTTCCTGCATAAGCCACATATAAAGCACAAAGCCGGCCAGCAGCAGTACCATAAGCACGCTGATGGAAATAGTCAGGATCATAGCTCTGGGCAGGTTTGCAGCAATTATCACCATCAGGAATCTCCTCCGAATTGTTACATTTTTGTGTCATTTGTTAAAAAAGATCATATGAAAGTGACACAAAACTCTCAAATTACTGTTGAACTAAAAACACAATCCGTTTATATAATAAAGCCTGTAAAGATTAATTGATCAATCCGTACTTGAGAAGCAGGCCGATCCCAATTGCTGTCGGAGCTTCTCTTTTTTTATGATTATACCACACATGAATCAAAATGCAAACATTGAAAAATTCAATTGACACTGTTCAATTCCTTGTTTATAATGATTACGTAATCATGCACCCGTAGCGAAGTGGATAACGCGCAGTCTTCCGAAGTCTGAGATCACAGGTTCGAATCCTGCCGGGTGCGTTATTTTTTTATTATTACAGCAACTTTCCCGGAGAATCAACGAATGGATAAAATAATTGTCATTATATCGCTGTCGACCCTGGTGACGGCTATGTGCATGACGGTATACGGCTTTCTGCAGACTCCTTCCCGTGAGCAGAAGTATACCCTTCTTATGGCTGTTGCCAATTTTATCATGTGCACCGGCAATCTCCTTTGCGTCGGTTCAAAGACCTTTGAAGCGGCCGAAGTCGGCATGCAGCTGATGTTCTTAGGCGGTCCGTTCATTCCGTTCTGCTTTCTGCTTATCTGTTCTTCTATATGCCATTACAATATAAAAACACCGATCGTATATTGTCTGGTTATATTCAACTATACCTTTGGATCACTTATGTTTCAGGATTCCAGCCTGCGTTTTATGTTCAGCAGAGTCGATTATCGTAAATTAGGCATAGTCAACCTTTTCTCACGTCAGGTGGGATTCCTGTTCAATTTCTATGTGATATTGGTCGCGTCCTATTTCTTCGCGGTTTTCTATATAATCCATTACACGAAGAAAAACCGTCCCCAGCTATATAGAAACCTTAAATCTTCCCTGCTCGGGTTTTACATTGCGGGATTTATGTCGATGTCCGCGTTTGTCATTACCTACGCCTTCAGGACCAGTATCGATCTGACCTGCTACGGCACCACCCTGGCGTTCTTCGTGTTCTACTCCGCCATGCGCCGTGACAACATCTACAACATCCAGAAGTCTTCGGCTGAATTCATCATCAATGACCTTGAAGACCTGCTGATAGTCCACGACACCAGGTTTAACTACGAGTTTTCCAACCGGGCTGCAGTTCAGACCTTTAAAGCGCTTCGCAACATTCCTTTCAATGTGGATATAAGACGCAACAGCCAGGAGCTGGATACGATCATCGCGCTCAATGACGGCGCCTATTATACCCGTGACGGCAAAGAATACCTGCTCCGGGTCATTCCCTTAAAGGAAAATAATAAGATTAGCGGATATATCCGCTGGCTCCATGATGAAACCAAAGAAAGAGCCAATAACCGCAGGATACTGGAGCTCAAGGAGGAGGCCGAAAGAGCCAACGCGGCCAAATCCACCTTCCTGGCCCATGTTTCCCATGAGATACGTACACCCATCAATGCCGTCATAGGCATGAACGAGCTGATCACCCGGGAATCCACGGAGCCCTCCATAACGGTTTACGCCAACCAGAGTATCCGCGCCGGCAAGATACTGCTCAGCCTCATCAATGATATTCTTGACTTTTCCAAGATCGAAGCCGGTAAAATGGAGCTGGTCATCGCAGAGTACTTTACCTCCGACATGATCGACGATATCGTTACCATGACCCAGTTCCGGGCCGAAGAAAAGAAACTGCAGTTCATAGTCAATATCGATGACAATGTCCCTGACAGCCTGATAGGCGACGAGACCAGAGTCAAGCAGATCATTACAAACATTGTAACAAACGGTGTTAAATACACTGAAACCGGCTCTGTCACCATGTCTGTTTCTTACGATGAACATGAAAATGAAGCCGGTCCCGGTGTACTGAAAGTAGAAGTAAAGGATACAGGCATCGGCATTAAGAAAGAGGATCTGGACAAACTCTTCGGCAGCTTTGAAAGGATTGAAAATTCCGTCACACATAAGACAGAGGGCACAGGGCTTGGCATGAGTATCGCGTCGTCTTTGCTTAATGCAATGAACGGCCATATGGAGGTTGATTCCGTATACGGCGAAGGTTCGACATTTACCCTGTATATTCCTCAGGGAAAGGGCTCCAGACATGTAGTCCGCGTTCAGCGCAGCCTGGCAGGAACAGGCAGGCTTGCTGAAGTCGGTAAGCGGTCCTATACAGCCGGCAGCAGTACTGTTTCCCAACCTGTATCCGGCACTCCTGCCGATAGTGAACCTTCTGCCCCCACAGATGATAATACGCTTCCCCTGACTCCTGAAATCGGTACTGACCATCCCCTGCCTTCCCCGGAGAATAAAAGCTTTGCCGCCTCTTCCATGCCGGCCGAACACGGCAATGATCCCGGCAGTTTAAGTATTGTTCCGGGCATCAAATATACTGCCCCCGACGCGAAGATCATCATCGTCGATGATGCCGCGACCAATCTTTTTGTAGCCGAATCATTGCTTAAGCGCACCAGGATACAGATAGATACTGCTTCATCAGGCAAGAACTTTATCGAAATGGCAAAGAAGAACAAATACGACATCATTCTGATCGATTACAATATGCCCGGCATGAACGGCGTGGAAGCCGTAAACGCGCTCAGAGCCGTTGACAATCCCAATACCGCTGCTCCCATCGTCATGATGACTGCTGAGGTCGATCCTGCCGCGGACGAGCTGTTTAAGGCAAACAACCTTCCCTATACGCTTTCCAAGCCGCTCAACCCGTCTTATTACGAAGCGTTTATCGCGGCACTCCTTCCCGCGGACAAGGTCCAGATGATATAAATATAAAAACGCCCTTAAGTGAAAGTTTCCTTTCATTTAAGGGCAAAATCATCTTAAAACAATTAAGCTTCCTGAGGGATGATTTCCTTCTTGTTATAGCTTCCGCATGCCTTGCATACTCTGTGAGGCATCATGAGCTGGCCGCACTTGCTGCATTTAACAAGGTTGGGAACAGACATCTTCCAATTAGCGCGACGGCTGTCTCTTCTGGCCCTGGAAGTCCTGTTTTTCGGACAAATAGCACCCATTGCAATTACACCTCCTTATCCTGTAGGAACAAGTCCCGAATCTTTGACATACGCGGATCGAGAACGACCCTGTCGCAGCCGCACTCCCCTTTGTTCAGGTCAGCGCCGCATACGGGGCAGAGCCCTTTGCAATCCTCGCCGCATAAAACCTGCATGGGAAATCCTATCATAATTTCTTCATTGACAAATCCATCAACGTCCAGCTCACGATCTTCCACATACTCCAGAAGCTCATCGTCATCCTTCGTACATGCCCTTCCGTCATCATTTAACACAAGGATCGTATCGGTATTGATCTCAAAAGGCAGCATCACCGGTTTCAGACACCTTGAACACTCCGCTTCGAGTTCAAATGAACCTTCAGCCTTAAAACGTACGGATTTTGATGAAATGTAATTCAGCTCTATATGTACCGGACTCTTTTTCGCGTACGCGTATTCGATACCGCCAAACAGAAACTTCTCCGCTTCTAACGGAACATCTGTCTTTTTTCCGGTTCCGCCCGAAACTATAACCTCCGACAGTGAAATACGCATAGGTAAGACCCTCCGGCACCTGCTCAAAATCACACAAAGTGTATTATACCATAAAAAATATTTTTGTCAAACAAAATTTTTATCTCACCAGCAGAGATTCGCCGGTCATCTCAGCAGGCTTTTCGATCCCCATCATATCGAGCATGGTGGGAACGATATCGCAGAGCCTTCCGCCCTCTTTTAAGTCCTTAACGCCATCCGCGTTAACTACTATAAAGGGTACGGGATTGGTGGTATGCGCGGTAAAAGGAGCACCGGTCTCATAATCAATGAGCATTTCCGCATTGCCGTGATCTGCACAGATGAACATCTGTCCGTTAACTTCCTTTATGAAGTTTTCGATCTCTCCCAGACACTTGTCGATAACTTCGATAGCCTCAATGGCAGCGGGCAGCACGCCTGTATGTCCAACCATGTCGGGATTGGCGAAGTTACAGATGATCACGTCATAATAAGCGTTCCCGTCCTCATCCTTTTTGGTAATAGCTTCGCTTAATCTGTCACAAACGGTATAAGCGCTCATACGGGGCTTTTTGTCATACGTGGGCACATACTTGGGTGAATCAACAAGTATCCTGTCCTCGCCGGCGTTAGGAGCCTCCACGCCACCGTTAAAGAAGAAGGTCACATGCGCGTACTTCTCAGTCTCGGCGATCCTTGCCTGACGCATTCCCTTTGAAGCCAGAAATTCGCCGAAAGTGTTGGTCAGCTTGATCTTTTCAAAAGCGATCTTCTTGTTCGGAATGGTCACATCATATTCGGTAAAGCAGACATACTTAAGCGGGAAGAAGCCATTCCTGCGCTCAAAGCCGTCAAAATCCTCACAGCAGAGCGCTCTGGTGATCTGACGTGCCCTGTCGGGCCTGAAATTGTAGAAAATGATACTGTCGTTGGGTTTGATCGTAGCTACAGGCGCGCCGTTCTTTTTGATCACGAAAGGAACTACGAACTCATCGGTAACGCCCTTGTCATAGGAAGCCTGAATTCCTTCCGTAGCGGACGCCGCTTCATCACCCTCGCCGTAAACGAGCGCTGCATAGCCCTTTTCAACACGATCCCAGTTCTTATCCCTGTCCATTACATAGTAACGGCCCTGTACGGAAGCAACCTCTCCGACGCCGATCTCAGCCATCTTCGCTTCCAGCTGGGCTACATAATCCTTGCCGGAGGCCGGAGGCGTATCCCTGCCGTCCAGGAAGCAGTGAACATATACCTTGCTCAGACCCTCGCGCTTTGCCAGCTCCAGCAGTCCGTATATATGCGTGATATGGCTGTGAACTCCGCCGTCAGACACCAGTCCGTACAGATGGAGTGACGAATCATTCTTCTTACAGTTCTCAACAGCCTCAAGCAGAACGGGATTTTTGAAGAAATCGCCATCCTCAATCTCCTTGGTGATACGGGTCAGATCCTGATAAACAATACGGCCGGCACCCATATTCAGGTGTCCTACCTCGGAATTGCCCATCTGGCCGTCGGGCAGTCCTACAAACAGACCTGAAGCGTTGCCCTTCTTAAAGGGATATTCCTTCATCAGCCTGTCCATGACAGGAGTCTTAGCCTGGGCTACAGCGTTGCCTTCAGTTTTTTCATTCAGGCCGTAACCGTCCAGAATCAGTAATACAGTAGGTTTCTTGCTCATTTTATATGATCCTCCTTAAGGTAAAAATGTACATATCCTCACACACAAAGCACATTTTAAACCAATTATATAAAAATAGCAAGTAAAAAAAGTCACCGCAAAAGCGGTGACTATTGTATCAAAACGCCAAAAATCCCTTCCGTTATCTTGTGAATTGCGAAATGAACTTCCAGGCTTCCTCTGCGGTATGATGTCTGTATTCATGGACCTGATTGTCGATGCTGGCAAAAGCCGTACGGCATACTCCGTCTTCGCTGTCATAGTAGTTGATCCTTAAGATACTTCCGCGTGTCTCGTCTTTCAGCTTTTCGCACCTGTCACCGGCTACGCCCCATACGGGATCTTCCCAGTTATCCTTATCGTCATAATTTACATCAAACTTCTTTTTGCACTTATTGACCGAAGCCGCGTACGCGATACGCTCCACGCCGTCCTTCGACTGGCAGGGCAGCTCGGAAAGGAAGGATTTCTCGCCGCCCGAATAGAAAATAGGTACGGGAATGTCAGTATTGAGCGCATCTCCCAGATCACGGCTGAAGGGATTGTTCCTAACCGGGAACAGCGCGCTGGCAGGTGCCACCCCTGCAAAAACAGAAGGAAACTCCTGGAACAGATCCCAGGTCTTGCCGCAGCCCATTGAGAAGCCGCAGCCATATATACGGTGCTCATCTATCCTGTATTTCTTCTTCAGATCTTCTATTACCTGGATCACCTCGTCCGCGGTCACATTCTGATGATTGTCAAAGGATACATACAGGAAATCGTGATCATGGCATACCTGCCACCATCCTGAAACAAAAGTCAAAAACATGGACGAATCACCTGCCCCATGGAAACCAACGAGCAGCGGAGCCGGACCCTTGTCAAAAATACCGTTGTTATAATACGCGAAATACCCTACCTTGTGTTCAGGCAGATCTTTAAACTCTCCTCTGTTGTAAGGCGAGGTCTTAACTACCGTGCAGCCTGCCTCCTCTGTCATGTTCAGATCCTCAAAATCAGGCTCGATCTCCATATTTCCGCACCACATCTTGAATTTGCGTACAAATACCTTGAAATCGGCCTTATAATCAGCCTTATCCTTTATGAGAAGGTTCTCGCAGCCCTCAAACGCCTTGTTTATCTCATCGTTGTTGCCTACGCTTAAGATACCTATATCCTTACGCTCAACCAGAGGAGTTACGCTTAAACGCTCCATGGAAATGCAGGCAGGCGTGATCTCTCCCGGTCCCCACAGGTACTCTCCTTCGAGTTTTCTGATAAGATGCTTCGCGCAATAATCGGCAGATGCTCCAAAGCTGTAGATATCGGCTCTGAAGATAGCTCCCCTGATAAAATAGCCCTTGAACTCCCTGGCAAAGAAATCGGTCCACTTCGCGATACCGTCGGCATATGTGGGATTCATTTTGGTTTCGGCGATGATCGAAGCATAAAGGCTCTCATCTGCATTTGCCCAGCCCCCCTCACAGGTCGGATAGATAAAGAGTACGCTCGAATCCACAGCTGCCGCGATATCCGCCAGTCCGCTCGACTTCGCAAATGCGACCGCCTCATCCATTCCCTGCTTTTCTTCCTCGAACACCAGAAGCATCGGAGCCATGAAGCCATAGTTATTGACCTGTCCGTCAATATCCGTCTTCGGTACATAAGCCTTTAAATAAAATTTCTCATACTCATGCTCCCAATGCTTTCCGCCGTCAGGCATTACAGTTACATCCGGTCTTTCCATTAATCCCATGATAAATTACCTCCTATTCAAACATTCCCAGTTCATTTAGTGCCTTTAACATTTTTATCAGATACTTTTCACCCGAAACAGGCCACTTGAAATCCAGACGGTAAAGGGCTGCCGCAGTGAAGCTGCAATCCTGGTCCGGTATATAACGCCGGCTTCCTTCATGGCTGTTATACGCGATAAGCGCGCCTGTATGCTCGGGAGCGCTTTCCATAAGCGAAGCAAACTCGTCATCCTCAACACAGCGCATGTCAAAGCCGTATTCCCTCATGGAATAAATAATATCCGCGTATGTTACCTGATGATTGTTTACCGGATGGAAAACAGTAAATTTCTTGTCAGTTCCCGCCAGGGCAAGGATAGCTTTCGCAGTCATATCGATCTCGGAGAAATCTGTTCCAAAATTGAGCAGTGAGTAAGGCATAGCCCCCAGATGCTTATAACTTGAAAGTGACCTGATGAACGCGTTGCTCCTGAAATTGATCTGGAATTCACCGTCACTGTGGCGTCCCATAAGATTTCCGAGCCTCATGATCTTGGCATCAAGTCCCTTGGAAACCGCTTCAAGCACCTCTCTTTCCGCTTTGAATTTTGTGAAGGCATAAGCGTTATCAAGTATCTGTCCGCAGTACAGCTCATTTTCATGCAGCTTCCAGTCTCTTGGCGGTCTGCCATCGAGACCTTCGCCGGCAACGCTTACGGTCGATACCTGTATCAGGCGTCTTCCGGTACTCCTGCACAGTTCTATGAGATTCCTGACTCCCTGAACATTTACCCGTTCCAGACTGTCATCCTTAACGAAATGCTTTACCAGAGCCGCGCAGTTTATGAGCGTATCGAAGGGAAGTTTCCCCGCGCTGTCCAGTGAAGCTGTATCTGTGATATCTCCGGACAGGATCTGTACTCTTCCGCTTTCCAGATACGGTTCAAGCACTTCGCTGAAATAGTAGAAATACAGTGATCGTAATCTGCTTTCGGGATCCGTTCCCCTGAGAAGGCAGTAAGCCGTACCGTTCCATTTATCCAGGTATTCCTTCAGCACATGCATCCCCAGGAAGCCTGTTGCTCCTGTCAGAAGAATGCTTCCGATATCTCCCTTAACTATACTCTGCAGGTTCGCGTTACAGTTCGCGTCCAGCGGGAGCTTATCGTAGTCATACCTGCTTACATATTCGTCTGTCAGTGACTGCCCGTCATCCCTGTTCACGCCTGTTACCAGTTCTGCCAGCATCCTCGGAGTCTGCGCCTTGAAAATATCGGCATATACGACAGGATATCCTTTATCCGAAGCATGTACCGCGATAACAGATGCCGAAAGAGATGTTCCGCCCAGTTCAAAGAAATTACCGGTAGCGCTTACCTTTTCCAGATTCAGTACTTCCACGAACCATTCACAGAAATCCCGTTCCACATCATTGACCGGTTCTGAATATTCCTCCTGATCGGGAATAAACTCCACCTTCGGAAGCTTCTTTTTGTCTATCTTGCCGTTTGCCGTAAGCGGCATGGCAGGGATCCTCGTCAGAACGCCCGGAACCATATAAGGAGTCAGGGTCTTGCTTATTTCCTTTTTAACCTCGTCAGGCTCAATCTCCTTATCCGAGGTATAATATCCGGCCAGAAATCTGTTATTGTCCTCTCCGGTCATGATCACGATGCTGGTGGTCACTCCGCCTACAGCATTGATCGCGCTTTCGATCTCTCCGAGCTCTACCCTTAAGCCCCGCAGTTTTACCTGATTGTCGGCTCTGCCGTGGAAACGCAGTCTCCCATCGGATGTCCATGCCGCCACATCACCGGTGCGGTATGCCGGTCTGCCTTCTATATTGAAAAACTTCTCGGCTGTAAGCTCGGGTCTTCCGATATAGCCTTTGCCCACTCCGTCTCCTGCTATCACCAGTTCACCCGGCAACAGAGGCGGAAGGATATTGCCCTTAGGTCCCAGTATGTAGGCTCTTACATTGGCGGCGGGTCTGCCGATAGTGATCAGCGAAGGATCTGTTACCTCATCCATGGTACAGCTGATGGTGGCTTCCGTAGGACCATAGCCGTTCATGATATACGCGTCGGGATTGATAGCCTTTATCCTCCCAAACAGCGCAGCCGGAAACGCCTCAGCTCCGAAATCGTAGGAACGTACATTCGCGAGAGCCTCCTTCATCACATTCAGACCTATGCAATTGGACAAAAATGAAGGCGTACAGCTCATCATATCCACATGAGCATCAAGCATCAAAACAGCCAGGGCATTGGGATTATGTATCTCCTCCTCTGTAGCCATGCATATGGTCATTCCGTGGGACAGAGGAATAAATTCCTCCATGACCGAAACGTCAAATGTGATCGCGGCCAGTGCCAAAGACACTTTTGCTTTTTGAGTATAACCGAGTATTTCGGGGTTTTTCGGATTGGCATCTACAAAATTACGCAGATTTTTATGCGTAAGCATCACACCCTTGGGCTTGCCTGTAGATCCGGATGTAAAGATACAGTATGCCAGATCGTCTCCTCCCACTGTGATCTGCAGGTTGCCTGTAAGATCATTTTCAAGCAGTTCCTCCACGGTCTTTACAGGCATTTTCAACGAATCCAAAAACTCCCTTCTGGACGAATACAGCTCCTTTGTGGTTATGAGCACGACAGAATCGGAATCCTCGGCCATCACCCTTACTCTTTCATCCGGATAATCAGGATCTATCGAAAGGAACGCAGCCCCCGCCTTTAGGATTCCCTGACGTACTATATATACCTTCTCACTGCGGGGAAGCATAAGGGAAACTATACGTTTCTCAGCGTCAAAGCCGGTAAGCGCGTGAGCAACACGGTTGGCGTTCTCATTGAGTTCCCTGTATGTAAGCTTTGCGGAAGGGGTGATCACCGCAAGCCTGTCCGGATCAGCCCCGGCATTTTCTTCAAAAAGCCTGTATACAGGCGTGAACCGGATATGATGTTCCGTATCATTGATACGATCCAAAAAGTCTTTCGCATCATCGGAAATAAGGCTTATATCAGAGAGCTTTTCACCCCGCAGCATTCCTGTCAGGATCATCCGGTAGATATCGGCGAGCCACTTCATCTGCTCCTTGGTAAACATATCATCCCGGTACTCAACTGAATAGATATAACTGCCGTCCTTTTTCCAGACATCGACGCTGAAGGGTTCTTTGGCATCCTCAAAGAGACATGGTATCTGCGTGGTCTTATGCCCGCCGATCTCAAAGTCCGTAAAGGAATCTCCCTGGTAGGCGAACAGCACATCACCGTTTACGCCATAATCCCTGACCGCCTCAGCGAAAGAATACAGGTCAGAGGCTGTCAGCTCCTGGATCTTTTTCTGTACATCCCGTACAAATCCCGCCGCGTCTTTTTCCTTATCGATACATATATAGATCGGATACGTTTTTACCAGCATTCCGGTGATATGAACGGTATCCACGCTGGTCCGGCCGTTGTAGATCGAAGCAAACAGTGCCTCATCGCTGCCCGAAGCGCTTGCGAGCAGATACGCGAATGCCGCGGTAAACAGGGCGTTTTCGGTCAGTTTATTGGTTTCGCAGAACTTCCCTGCTTCTTCAAAAGTCACTCCGTCAAGCCTGTATTCAAGTGTTTTTGCTTTCGCCCTTCCGTCTTTATTACCGACAGGTTCCGTATCGGGTAGTGAATTAAGTGAAACTCCGGCCAGCATACGGTCATATACAGCTCTTGATTCTTTAAGCTCATCTGTTTCGCGGCGCTTTTCTTCGTCAATGGACAGATCAAGTATGGAATATCCCTCTTTGGAAATCTCCGCGCCTTCATAAGCCCGTCCGATATCATCCATCAGAACGGCTACCGATGTTCCGTCCATCAGAATGTGATGAAATACCATTGACAGGTACAGAGAGGTTTTTGTACGGATCAGCCGGAAGTCAAACAAAGGGGCACGGGACATCTTAAACACGGTATGTTTTTGAGATTCCCTCTTTTCAACTTCCTTTTCTTCCAGTTCGGTATTTTCTACAGATACGTTCCATTCGAGACCGGGATGTGAAATCATCTGCGGAATCCCGTCCTCGCCGGTTTCTATGGAGCACTTCATGGAAGGATGAGCCTCGACAGCGGATTTGACAGCCTTGGACAGCCTGTTCGCGTCAACCTCCCCATCCATTTTCAGCAGGAAAGGTATGTTGTACTTGTCACTTGTTTCATCCATCCTGCATTCCAGATATATTCCCAGCTGCGACTGTGTTAACGGCGCGCTTTTTATCTCTTCGCCGGCAGCTTTTCCCTCCCCGGCATCCTTTGATCTGTCAATTAAGTACTTATACAGTTCGTTTTCAATATCCAGTATGCATATTCCCTTAAGTATTTCCTTGATATCGGGACTGTATCCGTATTTATTTTCAAGCTCGACCATAAGCCGCATTGTCGAAATGGATGTAAGCCCGGACTCGGTAAGTATATCGGTAACACTTAAGGTGTCGTTTCCGGTCACCTGCCCGCAGATATCCGCAAGCTCCTGTTCCAGCGCAGTCATTTCCCGCACGCTTCTTCCATCATTTTCAGCGGGCTTCATTTCAGGCTTTGGAAGCTTCTTTTTATCAACCTTCTGGTTCTGGTTGAGAGGGATCTGGTCCAGCTCCATGATCAGAGCAGGCACCATGTACGGAGGTTTGCGTTCCCTGATAAAGCTCTCCAATTCGCCTTTGGGCATGGTGAGTCCGCTTTTAAGCACTACGTACGCCGCCACGTACTTGCCGCCGCCGTTATCGAGATCAAATGCCTGTACCGTTGCGTCTTCTATGGCAGGATGTTCTCTGATCACGGCCTCTATTTCCGAAAGCTCGACACGGAATCCTCGGATCTTCACCTGTCCGTCGTTGCGTCCCAAAAAATCTATCCTCCCGTCAGGCAGGAATCTGACGATATCGCCTGTATGATAGACTCTTGAATACTTTTCATCCGAAGAAAAAGGGTTATCAGTAAAGCTTTCGGCTGTCTTATCCGGGCGGTTTAAGTACCCCCTCGCCACGCAGGGTCCCGCCACCCAAAGCTCTCCGGGAACACAGGGAGGAACGCGCCTTCCCTGTTCGTCCACCACATAAAGGGCAGCGCCCGCAAATGACCTTCCTATGGGAATTCGGAAGTATTCAGCGTCAACCTTTTGATTTGTGACAAATATCGTGCATTCTGTAGGTCCGTAAAGATTATAGAAATCCACATCCTCAGGCGGCGCCATGGGAACGAGTTTTTCACCGCCGACTGAAAGGCTCTTTATACATGCCGGTCTGTATTTGGATACGGCAAACTGTCGTCCCACCTGAGTAGTCATAAATGCTACGCTTACATTATTTGCTTCCAGATAATGTCCGAGTTCTGCCAGATCAAGCCTTAATTCCTCAGGTACGATGCACACGCATCCCCCGCAGGTCAGCGCGGGATACATGTCCATCATATTGGCGTCAAATCCGTAACTGGCGTACGCTGAGTGTACGGTGCCTTTCGTCATCCCGTGTTCTTTTTGATAATGTCTGCAGAAATTGGCCAGATTACCGTGTTCGAGCATAACTCCCTTGGGAACGCCTGTAGACCCCGAAGTATATAACAGCGTAAACAGATCGTGACTGTCCGGGGCTTTGAGCGGTTCAACGTCCGGTGCCACAGTTATGTCCGCAATATCTTTTGTAAACAGGAATTCGCCTTCGTAGCCTGTCAGCAGACCTGTCAGATCCTCATCAGCGATCACCAGCGATACTCCTGCGTCCTTAACCATGAACAGCAACCGTTCAGGCGGATAGGAAGGGTCTAACGGCTGATAAGCGGCACCTGATTTCAAAACACCCAGGGACGCTGTTATCATATATTCGTTTCTGTGAATGAGTATCGATACGTTTTTTCCTATGCCAATCCCCTTATCCGCCAGATAATGCGCTATCCTTTCGGACGTTTCATCTATCTCCCGGTAAGTCCTCCTTATATCGCCGATAATAAGCGCAGTTTCGTCAGGATGATCGCCCGCGGACTTGCGGAACATGGATACGATATCCGACGGACCGGTGTCCAAACCTCCGGGACAAGCGGCATTTAAGTCATTCTCAATAAATCCGTCCAGCTTAGACAGCTGTTCCGGCGAAGTGATATCAATACCTGCAATGTCATCCGCAGTTAGGAACATGGAAGCAGCCTTTTCATATGAGCGGGCAAATTCCTCCATGGATCCTTTTTCAAACAGATCGGTCCTGTAAGAGATGCGGAGGCTGTATTCATTATCTTTACGGAACACCTCAGCCACGATCTCTTCCTTCGGATCATCGCTCTGGATCAGTTCCAATGCAGTTTTCTTTCCGTCAAGCTCAAACTCTTCGAAGAAATCCCCCTGATAAGTAAACAATGCCGGAAGCTGCATGTGAAATTTTGAGCATATATCAACATATGAAAACAGACCGCTCTCCCTGCTCTTTTGTATCTGCAGGTCCAGATCTTTTAAAAGCTTTTCAGTCTTTCCACTGACCTCAAACGACATAACAACCGGAAATGTTTTTACAAACATGCCGACAGTATTCATAATATCTTCGGAACGGCCGCTGTGCGTTGAAGCGAACAAAGCCTCCTTTGCCCCGGCAAAGCGGCTTAAGGTATACCCGAATACTCCGGTGAAATAAGTACTGGTCCTGATCCCTGTGCGATGAACGAACTCAGACACCTTCACAGCATTGAGGCGCAGCGGAACGGTAAAATACGCGTTATTGGGTTCACCGTTCTCCCGGTCATGGATCGGAGTGCTTACTATGTCCGTATCGGCAAGCAGCCCGCTATACCATTCTTCATCGTGTGAAAACGCATCTCCACGGCGTTTCGCATCCTCTTCCATGGCAATATCGGCTGCGCTCTTTGTTTCCCCTTCGAGCTGCTTTCCCATATATGCCCTGTTCAGATCGCCAAAAAACAGAGGAAACGAAAAACCATCAAAGATGATATGGTGAAAATCAAGAAACAGATAATCCCCTGAAACGGCATGGATGATCTGTACGTGGTACAGCTCCTTTTCCATGTCCGTAAACGGTTTTATCAGCTTGCCCGTATCCGGTTCCTCAGTGCTCTCTTCAAAACGGATCGATCCCCCGTCCGCTGCCTGCACCGGAACCAGACGGGCAATACTGCCGTCAGCTTTACGGGTAAAGCGCGAATTTAGACAGGGATGGGCCATAAACGTCTTTTCCAATGCTTTTTTAAGCTGCTTCAGATCCGTCCCCCTGGGCAGACTTATCAAAAAAGGCAGATTATAGGCCGTTCCCCCGGTATTTTTGCTCCAGTCAAGGAATATGCCCATTTCCGTCATTGATACGGGATATTCTTTATATTCCCCCATATATCCGTAAACCTCCAAACATTATTTATTTATGCCTAGTACATCGATCGCGAAATAACTGGACTAATGCGCCGAATGCTTGCCCGAGAGTACATGTCTGAAAACGCAGACGTAGCGGGCTACGGCGAGGCTTTCAGGCGTGTGCTATCGGGATAAGCAGGCAAGCATTCGGTCC
>JAILRI010000199.1 GCA_024698555.1 Lachnospiraceae bacterium | reverse complement strand
GGACCGAATGCTTGCCTGCTTATCCCGATAGCACACGCCTGAAAGCCTCGCCGTAGCCCGCTACGTCTGCGTTTTCAGACATGTACTCTCGGGCAAGCATTCGGCGCATTAGTCCAGTTATTTCGCGATCGATGTACTAGGTAACAGATGCCTGCATCTTTACGATCTGACTCTCATGATGCCGGGCACGCTTATTTAGCCTGTATTGACTGTAATTACGCTGACAGAAAGGAATTACCATGAGCAAAAAATTTGAAGTAGAAGCTGATTTTAACAATAGTGACGAGGAGTGCGACCAGATCGTGCTTACCCTCGAGGACGACAGCGAGCTTACCTGCGATGTCATCTCCGTTTTTGAGTGCGATGGACGTTCATATATCGCCCTGCTGCCCGAGAATGACCCCGATGGCGACCTTTTGCTGTATCGTTACGATGAAGACGGTGACGAGGTGAACTTAACCGATATCGAGAGCGATGATGAGTTTGACAAAGTCGCGGAATGCTTTTCCGAGATGATGGACGAAGAGGATCTGGACGAGTTTTTCGGGGATGAGGATGAATAATGGATTCGGACACCGAGAGCCGGTAAGCCGGCTCCTGTCGCAAGCTCGCGAACCAGGGTTTGCCGGATGACGTTCGCTCATAATACATCAGGGGGCTGTAAAAAACCACAGCCCCCTCGTCACTTCATCCCATAAAGATCCGGTTTTACAGCATTCCCTCGAACAGCACCCTGTCTCCGATCTCAATTCTTTTTACGCCCTGTTCTTTCTTCTTGTTGAAATTGAAGCTCAGCATATATCCGGTGGAAAGGCCGAAATAATCCAGGTATTCGCTGATTTGTTTTTCCCCCTCGGCGTTGTATCGCTCACCATGCCATATTTTCAATTCGATGATATACTGCTGCCCAAGATAATCTATGATCACATCCGTTCTTCTTTCGTCCCTGGTCTGAGCCTCAATATAATAGTTCCCGGTTCCGTTGATTATCGGACGCAGATACAGCAGGAACAGCTCCCTGCCGTCCTTCTCCTTAAAACTATCCTCCAGCGGACCGCAGACCTTGTTATATGTATCAATAAAGCGTTCCAGTATCAGCCTGACATTCAATTTCCCATCATCCACGAATATATTACGCGCCAGACCTCCCTCGCGGAAGAAAACGCTCTTTTTCATTTCCTCTTCGGATAGGAACATATTGTAACATCTGCTCTCAAATATTCTATTATCAATCCTGACACTGTTATTCTCACATCGTATAAGACCGTACATTCGCATAAGGACTATGTCCTTATTATCCGGGCTCCAAGGGATTCTTTCCCCCTCCATCAAAACACTTCTGATAGATTCCTTCAGTTTGGGAGAGTTATTCAGGTTCTTATTCAACGTCTGAAACAGAGTATTATCTTCTGTCAGGATCATCTTTACAGCCTCTTCGAAGCCATTCCTGGTCCATGCGTCCGAAATACCTTTGATCCGGCTGACTTCCCTGTCCATCAGCTGACAAAGCCTGCTCACCAGAAACGGATACCCGTTTGTATATTCCCTGATAAGCTTCGCCATAGCAGCAGTATCCATTCCGGTATGATGATCTTCTTCATACTCATCGAGCATCCCCTTGATCCCGGTTTCGGACAGGCTCATATCCACCTTGAAATCAGCGGCGATATTCCAAGGACTGTTTTCTCTTGCTTCGGCATCATCCCGGATCTTAGCTTTCAGATACCTTATATCAGTCACGCCGGCAAGGATCACTGACTGGAATGTCTTATACTGAGGATACATCTGTCTTTTTATGTATCTCGCTCTGAGGACAGAGAGAAAATCAAGAAATACCTGATTATTCGAAGCACTGTCCGCCTCGTCTATCATCAGAACGATTCCCTTAGGGTTTTGTCTGCACCATTTGTCAAGTATACCGAACAAATCACTTATTAAAGGTTTCTTCTCCTCCAGTGCCTGAAACTGATCGTAAATATCATCCGGAATTGGAAATTCGGTGGAATCCTTCAATTCACATATGCTTTCAGCCAACACACCGGCAAAATCATTCTCGCCGGAAAACCCAGATGCGGTGATATTTTGAAAATCAAGAAAAATCACATCATATTCCACAGAAAGATATCTTTGGAGCGCAACCAGCGTTGTGGTCTTACCATACTGTCTCGCCCTGTTGATCACAAAGTATTTTCCCCCGTCGACAAGCTCCTTTATCTGTTCCACGCGCTCCTTAAGGTCTACCATGTAATGGACTTCCGGAATGCAGCAAGCCGTAGTATTAAATTCCTTCATATCGGATCCCCTTCGCTGGTTCTTTACATGTTTGTATAAACACGCACCCCTCGTATACGTACATTAGCCTAAAGATCCCTTTAATAATAACACAAAGGGTGGAACAATTCCACCCCTTTCATGATCGTTTTGCAACTTTCTATAATGATTCCGGCTTAGTTTTTATTTTCCCGTATAACCTGTGATAATATAGACATACCCATCCTTGACAGCATAGGCAACACCGCCCTCATAGGAACTGATATCGTCATATTCCAGCGGAACCACAATATTATTGTTATAATCCACAAGTCCGCATTTTCCGTCTTTTACAACCGATGCAAGACCATCTGCCGCGCCATAGGCGTTATCATATTCAAACGGAATAACGGTCTCTCCTTTTTTATTGATATAACCATATTTGCCGTCAAGGCAGACACTGGCGAGACCATCCGCAAAACCAGAACCCCCATTGTAAGAGCAAGGAATCACAAGCTTACCCTTTTTATTTATATATCCTATTTTTCCGGTATCTGCTGACCATACTCTGGCCAAACCTTCAGAAAACTTGTCGGCATCTCGATACTTATCAAGAGGAAGTGAAAGCACGATTTCCCCTTTTGGATTCATGTAGAAAAGACTTTCAACAACTCCATAATAAGAAGCCGTTTCTGGAGTATATGCCCAACAAAACAATAGACCATCACTAAATCCACAGGTCATTGAAATTGTTTCGACATGATCGTAATCAATTCCCGCACCATATCCGGCTCTTTTTTTAAATCCGCCCTGAAGATCCAATACCACTTGTCCGTTTTTATTGATAAGTTGTGATATACTATTATCATCGTCAAATCCGCCCGGCTTAAAAACAAAAGCATACCCATCTTTCATTTGTGTGGCTCCATAAACATCTGAGACTATAGCCTTTCCATCCAATGTACATATTTCCACTGATGAATTGTAATACTTGCGATATGCTCCCCATGATCCCGGATAAACCAAAGAAACAATTCCGTCATCGAAATAATAACGGTTCATTGTCTCTTTATAAGGCATAACGAAGTAAGCGTTTCTGTCAATTAGCCCAGCCTTCGGATATGTATAAACTTCCGCATGATTATTAATATTATTGTGTTCTTCATATTTGCCAGCCTTAACGCTTCCATACCCACCATTATTAAAAACTGAATTGGCACGTATATATGTTTTTGCCACCGTCACTCCGTTATCTAAGGTATTTGTTTCAGCAATCCCTTGTTTGTCTAGCCGACCGCCCTTGAGCGTTATACTTTTTGCCTTGCTGTAGGAACTCCAAACAGTTTTCCCTGATGATTTTGAATATGACTTAACCTTGAAATAATACTTTCCGGCATATAAATCATCAACGGTTGATATTGAATCCAGCCAGTTGTATTCGTCCTTTTTTACCGTCCTGACCTTTTTATACTTCGAGTCTTTCTTCGTTTTCATGTAAACGCAGTAACCCTCGACTTCATCAAGTCCTGACACAATCACCGTTACCGATGTTTCAGTACCATCCGATATCAATGCAACATCCGGCTTTGCGGGCTTGTCTGCCGCCTGCGCTTGAATTACATTCATCCCTGAAAACACGCTCACCATCAGGGCAATCACCAGCGTCACCGCCAACATTCTTCTTATCTTCCTCATGCTTAATCTCCTCCTGTCAAATTCATGCATCGAAAACTGATATTTATTAACAATATTCTACGTGCCACACCCCCTTATCAAGAAACACATACACACAAAATCACCAGCTTGGTCCGATAATTTGTCGGGGAAAAAATCATAACGATATAGCCCGTTTTTGGCTAATGTTTATAATAGCCGTTTTTGGATAATATGTCAATAGTTTGATGCTTTCAGGAGATTAACAATATGATATCTTATTCAAAGTTATGGGATACAATGGCAGAAAAGAAAATATCACAGTATAAGCTTATAAAAGATTATGGAGTCAGTGCCGGACAATTATCCAGGCTCAGGGCTAATGCCTATGTCAGCACGCATACCATAGATATGCTATGCAGTATTTTGAAATGCAATGTTGAAGACGTGATGGAATATGTTTCAGAGATGAAGTAACAACCACAAACTATCGGTTGACATTGTATAACAATGTATGATATATCACACGCATAGAGGAGGTGTTCGTTATACCGTTAGCAACATTAAGCGCAAGGGTTGACAGCAATAGTAAAAGAGAGTTTGAGCAGTTCTGTGAAGACACAGGCATGAATGTATCCGTATGTATCAATATATTTGTGAAAGAAGTTTTGCGTCATCACAAGCTGCCTTTTGAGGTTTCTATGGATCCTTTTTACAGCCGTGAAAACATGGAAGTTCTCAAAAGACGCATTGAAGACGCAAAAGCCGGGAAAAACATGCACGAGCATGAGCCGATAGAGGCGGACTGATGAGAAAATATGGCACGATGAAGCATGGGAGGAATACCTCTATTGGCAGACTCAGGATAAAAAGACTCTAAAGAAGATCAACCGTCTCTTGCAGGATATAGACCGAAACGGTTATCAATGTACAGGAATACCTAAAGCAACAGCCATTGTCCTTTATCCGGATAATGGCTGTTGCTGTTATAGCTTCCACTCACTTTGTGGTAAAATCCACGAAAAAGGCGAGCGTCAGATGCCCTTTGAACGGGCTATCGAGCTCGCCGAATACTATCATGTCAGTTTGGATTATCTGGCGTGTCGGACCAACGCAAAAAGAACCTTATCTGACACATCCAGAATCGAGGATGACGAAATAGCACTCCTAAAGAAGTATAGAAGCCTTTCTGAGCGCAACAAAGGTAAGATAGAACTTTTCATCGATCAACTGGTGAACGGATTAATCAGGTAACTGAAGGATTCTGGCGGATAGCATTATTCATCGCCAGAAGGTAATTGCAATATTGGTTCATGCTAACGCCTTCATTTTGAGCTCCTCTCGCCAAAGCCATATGAAGGCTTCTGGGCATTCTGAGTCTGAATTGACCTGAATATACTGAGATATCCTTTTCTGACGCAGGTTCTGATATTGTTATACCATCTTCCAGCGCCGCAGAAAGCCATGCTCTTTTTGCATCATCCAAAGCAGTAACAACTCCTTCGATAGTTTCCGCACAAGTCAGGCATCCCGGCAGATCCGGATAGCAGCCGACGTATCCACCTTCTTTCCTGTCAGGAATGATCTCCATCTTGTACGGCAGGTTCATATAATAATCAAGCGTTTTCATTGCATATCCTCCGATTTCTGCGACTGTCCCTCTTTTTCCGACTCCTCATTTTCTATCACGTTTTTTACCATTTCTACGTAAGTTACCTTTATAGGTTCATGTACAGGTATTGTTATCGGACAGCAACCTTTCTTACGAAATGTCCTGTGGCTGCTTCCGCCTGAAGGTGAACTCTCTTCATATCCATAATAGCATAACACTTTCCTGAGTTCCTCATAGCGTAAATTTCTATCAAGCAAACATATCTTATTTAGTAGTTTATCAAATTGTGACAATTATCCTCACTCCTTCTATCATTATATATGGTGTCACCGGCGGTGTCAACTGTGAAAAAATTTTTATCCGAAAAGGTGATTGTAATTTACTAAAGCATTTCGGTCGGTAAATATCGACGCGCAGTAGTTATGAGAGAATTCACACCCCCATTTCCTTCAGGAACCTGGAGGGCGTGGCGTCGCGTCCCAGGCGGTCGGAGGCTTCGCACAGGTACAGTTCGCGCCTTGCCCTGGTCATCGCCACGAAAAAAGCCCGGCGCTCCTCCTCAACCTCGGAAGGGGTTTCGGCGCGCTTTGAAGGCACATAACCCTCATTCACGTCTATGATATAGACGATGTCAAATTCCAGCCCCTTTGACCGGTGAAATGTCATCAGCTCCACCCCGTCCGGTTCCTTCTCTTTGAACTGCAAGCCTTCTTTTGCTTCACGTTCCTGCATTTTCAGCTTTTCCCTGTATTCATCGGCAAAATCCTTCCAGGAGGCAAAGGAATCATGTCCTCTCGCGCTTTCCTCCAGTTCTCCCAGCACCCCGTCAAACTCGGCTTCATCAAGAAACCGCTCCCCTGCGTATTTCTTCAGATACTTCCCGTACCCGACTCCGTAGCGTATATATTTCATACAGGCAAGGACATCGAGTTTTGACATAAACATTAAATCTTCTTTTAACTTATCAATATTTTTTATCACATATTCCTTGTCACGGTTTATTTCGTAAAGTTCGTTAAGATCCACATTTTCATTGATAAAGCTGTCACGTCCCAGGTATCTGACAGGCTTATTGGCTATGCGAAGCAGGTTGGCGCGTGTTATATTGCCTGCCGCCAGCTCCAGGTATGCCGCTATATCCGCAGCTATCCAGTGGTCAAACACGCAGCCGGTCTTTTCCTTCAGCCTGACAGGGATCCCGAGCTGAGCCATGCGCCGGTGCAACGGCCGGATCTCGCTGTTCATGCGGTACAGCACGGCGATGTCGCTGTATCTTCCTCCTTCCGCCACATGCTTTTTTATCTGCCCGATAATATAGTCTGTTTCGCTCTCGAAATTGTCAAAATGAACATGTTCAAACACTCCCCCCTGCCCCTTTTTCGTCCTGACGTTCTTCCTGAAGCGCTCCTTATTCACCGCTATAAGCTTTGACGCTCCGGCAAGTATCTCATCGCAGGACCGGTAATTGGTATCAAGAAGTATTCGCCTGCATCCGCGGTAATCCCTCTCAAAGCGAAACATCAAAGAGGGGGTCGCGCCGCGAAAGCCATATATGCTCTGGTCGTCGTCTCCTACGGCAAATATATTATCCTCCGGCTTTGACAGTATGCGTACAAGCTCATACTGCAGCGGATTGATATCCTGAAATTCGTCCACTAGGATAAACTTGAACCTTCCCTGCCAGTACGCCTTAAGATCCGGCCGTTCCCTGAACACTTTAAGGCACAGCAGCATCATGTCGTCAAAATCGATCTTTTCATCACTTTTTAAACGAGCCATATAGCCGTCAAATATCCTTTTCATATCCTCAGGTTTTATGAACGCCGGAGCACGGGTCGTATTTATACACGAGCTGCCCTCTTTCTGCTTTTCAGCCGTAAGTACATCCTCCTTGCGTGATTTTCCCTTAATTAATTCCCTTGTTTCTGCATCATTGCATTCGAACGTGCCCGGATTGCAGCTAAAGCCGGCTTCAGATGGTCCCCCCGCGCCCTTCATAAAGCTGATATAGCCGCATATCTTCTCAAAGGCGTCCCTCTCGTTTGGAAAACTGATCCCTGCCGCCTTCATGGAGTCTTTGATATATAATTTTTGATCTTCTTCGGAAATAATGTTTGAAATGTCGTAATTCAGAGCTTCTCTGATGATCTTAAAGAATATTGCGTGAAATGTTCCAAAATTGACTGTACCGTATCGTCCGTGCGAAAGCCTCATAAATCTGGTCTTCATCTCGCCCGCCGCAGCCCGCGAGAATGTTATGACCAATATGTCCTGTAGCGGAACGCCTCTCTCCTCGATGAGGGAGAGAACCCTGTTCGTGATCACCGCGGTCTTGCCGGAACCCGGCCCCGCCAGCACGAGCATCGCGCCCTCATAGAACGAAACAGCCAGCTTCTGTGACCTGTTAAGTTCCAAATAGAATCCTCCTCTTCGTAAATGTTGCCTTACTCCCCTTCAATGATCGTCATCATCTCAGCGGGTGTAACTATAAACTCCCTTTCGGGAAAATGCTTTTTGTTCCCTGTTACAAGAAAAGCGTCATCTTCCCTTTTTTCCATAACAATTTCATAAAAAACCAAATCGTCAGGGTCTGTCAGCATTTCCCCGGTTGGACTCGGAGTAACTGTAATGCCATATTGTCGTATCAGTCTAAGAATTCCTTGTATTCTATCCTCACAAAATGGAAATTTCGCTCTGCGCAAAACCTCTTCGTATTCAGCGTATATTTCATGATTGTATAATGGCACGATATCCCCATTTACAATAGCATAAAGTATCTTCACTGTTGCGGAATTAGGGTTCTTCGTAAGCAATGAGGAAACGAGAACATTTGTATCAATTACTGCATAATACCTCATCCTCTCGCCTTTCTTTCTGCCCTGACTGCGCTTATTTCCGCATTTATCTCTTCAAGAGTCATTTCCGGAAAATCTTCCGCATCAGACCTTATATCGTCTATTACTTTTCTGGCCTCATTCTTGCTCATTCTTGCTTCAGGCAGTACAGCCGGAAAGGGTAATCCTCTAACCATTCTAGTACGCTCCATAAACATTCTGAAAGCGGTATTAAGATCCATCCCCATAGATTCATAGATAGCAATACAATCTTCCCTCAGTTTTTTATCCGACCTAAACTGGTTCAACACCTGCTCCGACATCGTTATTCCTCCGTCCGCAAATACTCAACACATACATTTTGAGTTGTTTTGTATGTTGATTATAGGATGAATAAAAATAAAAGTCAATAGCCTTACACAAATCAACAAACCGGGACTTTTTACTCCAGCAACGCAAGCAGTTCGTCATTGCTCAATGTGTATATTGATTTGCCTTCGCCGCTTAAGATTTCCTCGGCGAGATCTTTCTTCGCCTCCTGAAGCGCAAGTATCTTCTCTTCAATGGTGTCTTTTGCGATCATACGATAAACGGTCACCTTATTTTTCTGTCCGATACGATGCGCCCTGTCCGTGGCCTGATTCTGAACTGCCAGATTCCACCATGGATCATAATGAATGACTACATCCGCTCCGGTCAGATTTAGTCCAGTACCGCCTGCCTTTAACGATATCAGGAAGACCGGTATATCTCCCTCATTAAAATCATGTACCAGCCGGAGCCTCTGCTCCTTAGGAGTAGAGCCGGTTATCTTATAATATCCGATTTTTCGGTTTATGAGCTCTCTTTCGAGTATTTCCAGCATGGATACGAACTGTGAGAATACCAACATCCTGTGGCCGCCTTCAATTGCACTCTCTATCAAATCCAGACATGCTTCCTTCTTTGCGCTGGCTCCGTCATAATTTTCAAAGATCAGTGACGGATCGCAGCACAATTCGCGCAGCCTGACCAGTTCCGCGAAAATCTGCATTTTATCCTGAGGACTTGAATTCGCTGCAGCAGCCGTGCCCCTGCTCTTCTTGGATGTCGTCGTCAAACCTGAACCGATCATCTGTTTCATTTTCACAACCTGGGCATCATAAACCTTACGCTGTGAATCCTCTAGCTTAGCGTATCTGACCTCTTCCAATTTTTCTGGCAGATCCTTTAAAACCTCGTTCTTGAGACGACGCAGGATAAACGGTCTAACCATTGCCTTCAGACGCTTCGAGGCAGCCTCATCTTTTGACTTGACTATCGGACTCTCGAATTGGGTTGAAAACCTCTGATAATCGTAGAGGAAACCGGGCATCAGGAAATCAAATATACTCCACAACTCCGCCAGCCTGTTCTCGATCGGGGTACCGGTCAGAGCATAACGGTATCGCGCCTTCAGCCCCTTTACAGCTTTGGTCATTGCAGCCTTCTGGTTCTTTATGTACTGCGCTTCATCAATGACTACGGCCATGAACTCCGTCTTATCATACAAAGCTATATCGCGCCTGAGCAGATCATAACTGATAACGCAAACCTGAGGGGATTTCTTCGGATCAAATTTTGTCAGCGATCCTGACTGTGTCTTT
This sequence comes from Lachnospiraceae bacterium, assembly GCA_024698555.1. Lineage (GTDB taxonomy): Bacteria > Bacillota > Clostridia > Lachnospirales > Lachnospiraceae > RUG11977. Next base: position 16,278 of record JAILRI010000199.1, on the reverse strand, counting down.
CTTTCAGCCGCGGTACCGGTCAGGGTTTCCACCTTTAGTTTCGGGGCAAACCTCTTTATCTCCTCATACCAGTTATAAACTAGCGATGCCGGACACACAACAAGTATGGGTGCCTCTATCCCCTGCTCCCTCCATGATTCAAACAAAGCTATCGCCTGTACGGTCTTTCCAAGTCCCATCTCATCAGCAAGTATGCCGCCAAAGCCCGCGGCTTGAAGCGTCCTTAACCACTTGAAGCCATATGCCTGATAGGATCTTAAGGTATCGTTCATGGTTCCCGGAATCTCATAATCGGCATCCCTGATAGTCTGAAAATTCTTGATAAGGGCTCGATATGTCTTGTCTCTTGAACTGTTCAGTGCGTCATGTTCTTCCAGCAGCTTATCGAGGTACAAAGCCCTGTAGGAAGGAAGCTCCATATGTCCGCTCACCAGGTCTTTGAGTTCCAGATCAAGATCATCAGCTATATTTATAAGCGCGTCCAACTGATCATTGCTGTCCAACGCGATAAAGTCGCCATTCTTTATCTGGTGGTAACGCTTTTTACTCCTATAGCTTTCAAGCAGGCTGAGAAGCTCTTTCTGATCCATATCTTTTGTCACAATCTCCAGATCGAGCAAACCGCCATCAAGCCCAACGCCAACCTTCACCTGCGGCATGGGTCTTATCTTCAGTTTTTGAAAAGCATCGGTCGCAAGAACTTTTCCATACCTTATAAACGTAGGAATGCCATCATTTAACAGTCTGAAAACGGCTTCCTTATCCGCGCGGACGACAAATACCCGCCCTTTACTGTCATAGTTGATAAAAAAATGTCCTACAGCTTCCATCACCCTTGTTTCCTGGGCACTGTCACGGTAATCGTTGCTGTTTATCTCCTCCGGAAGCCTGATGTCTCTTTCGCCATATGAAACTTCGAGCGCACAGGTCATCAGACCGTTTGCTATATCCAGCTTGAACGTAAAGACACCTTCCGGTGGAAGAAGGCTCTCCACCTCATCACTGCTTAAGTCAGTATAATCGATGAATGGTTGTTCGATAAGAATCGGAACGATTCGATAATAGAATTCAGCCAGATTGCTCTTTCCGATACGGAAATGAACCTTTCCGGTACTGTCTGAAGCCTTCTCGAACGGACGCAGGCTGGCATCCTCCTCCTTTGATATCCTGCTTAAGGCAGTTGAATCCAGCATATAAGAATCCCTGCTGCCCTTAAGGAGCACCGGCATCCTTCCGTCGATATCGATTCCAAGTATCTTTCCCGAACTGTTCTTCATACATCTTGAGGTTATCTCCATACGGACTGCCTTGTGCCCGACACGCAAAGTTCCATCCGTGCCGCTTTTTTTATTTGCATACGCACAATCCGTACCCTCGGCAATATCATAAAAACGGTCAAGCGTTGCCCCTTCCAGGATTTCCTTGTTTTGAAGGCTCACAGAGCTATAACCCCAGTATCTGCGGGACTGGATACGGCTGTTCACCATATCGTTGTCACTTATTCTCTGCATGACAAAACTGAGCCACGATTCGCTCTCATCGGTAAAATCCTGCCGGTCAAAATCTATCTCCACGTTCTTACCCAGGCGAAATACCTTTTCCATTTCATACGCCTCGGCAAATTCATGAAGAGATTTCAACTGGTACATCCTGGTTCCCTTCAGGCCTATCCTGAACGATAGCTTCGGACGACCGTCCTCGATGGTGATCAGCGGATCTATAACGATATTCTTCGTCTTTTCCTTTTTTTCTTCGGCAGGTTCATCGGCAACTGTCAGCCCAAATTCGTTCATGGCCGTTAAAAACCGCTCTGCTGCCACATCAGTGGCATCACCCGGATTATTTTCAGCAATATACTCAGCCGTCAGTTTAAGCAAGACAAGCTCATGCTCGCACATGGGTTTGGAATCATTATTTTGAGGAGTAAAATACGAAAACCGCTCATATCTGCACTGGCATCTGTGTTCCTCGAGTCTGGAAGCGGTTATTGCGATATCGGGTGTCCATCGCTCGCTGGCATCGACCTCATCATATATGTCTGCTGACGCTTTAAGCTGCTGTTCCCCCAAGCTTTTGTTCAGCGTGGGTGCCTTAAAAGTGCTCTTTCCCTTTTCGAGAAGGCTCTTCGCGCGGTCATATGCATATTTTGTTGTTTTAAGTTTTTTAGATATGTGCTTTAGGTCAAAATAGCAGTCAGATGTATCCGGACAAAAAACGTCATAATAATCTCCGACCGGTAAAATTACTGTCCCGTCGGTTTTTTTAAGCACTTCCCTGCGTTTTTTTTCTTTTTCGATCAGTTTTTTACGCGCCTCTTCTTCCCTGAGCTGCCGTTCCTTTTCAAGGCGCCTCGTTTTTTCTTCCTCGGTCTCAGCGAAACTCCAGGGACCGTGTTTTTTCTCCCAAAGCAGCATTAAAGCCGCCATATGAGGACAGGTTTCGCCAACATCATATGATGAGCCATACCAGCTGTAATACCTGTTTTTCTTTCTGTAACCTCCCCGGCTCTTTGCGCAGGTACAGGAAAACCATTCTTTATCCCATGGCTGGGAATAAGCCTGGGGTGAATAGGCAATTTTTGGATAAAACCCGTCGTATTTCGATCCTATCATGCCTTCGGCCGACTGTAATCTGATGATAAGTCCCCCGTATTCCCCTTTTTTGATATACTGCAGTCCCTTTTCAAGGTCTTCGTCAGAAAACAGGTATCTCCATTCATGCGTGATCTTTTTAGCACTTTCACGCTTACTGCCGCTTTCTTTTTCAGGTGTTACAGCACTCTCTTTCAGTTCATCCGCGGACATGGCACTCTCCTCCGGGACGGATTGTTTCTTTGCAGCAATCGTTTTTCCTTTTTTAACTATCTCCGAGTTTTTTTTGATATCCAATTACAGCTCCCCCTATAGGAAAAATCATACCTGTTTCAAACAGTTACAAAACATATAAGAATACTCACTCACGGGAACCAATGTCTCCCGGTAAGTGAGTATATCCATCACATTTTACTGTCCGTTTGCTGCCTTCAGCAGCTCGATACCCTTGCGGATACGGGTCAGAGATTCATCCTTCCCCAGAATAGTCATGATCTCGTACGCGCCGCCGGGCGTGGTCTGCTTGCCGGAAACCGCAGTCCTGAGAGGCCACAGCGCCTGTCCGTTTTTGATCTCCTTTTCCGCCACATAAGCGGCAGTCAGCTCTGAAAGTGTATCCGCGTTATAGCTTTCCAGCGCCTCCAGCCTCGGTAAAAGATCTGTAAGGGCTGTCAGGGAATTCTCCGAATTGGTCTTCATCTTCTTATGTGTGTACATTTCCACATCATAGTCGGGAAGCTCCTCGAAGAAATCGATCATGTCGGGAATATCGCACAGCGTCTCGATACGTGTCTTTACCAGTGCAGCGATCGCCTTTAAGTCATAGTCTTTCGTAACTGCCTTCTTAACATACGGCAGAGCGAGCTCGTAGTACTTCTCCTCATCCATGGCCTTTAAATACTCGCCGTTCATCCACTTAAGCTTGACCATATCAAACACCGAAGGCGCCTTGTTGATGTGCGTGTAATCAAATTCCCTGATCAGCTCCTCCAGTGAGAATATCTCCCTGTTATCCGGCCCGCTCCACCCCAGTAAAGCCACAAAGTTGACTATGGCCTCGGGTACAAAGCCCTGCTCGATCAGATCCTCGAAAGAAGAATGTCCGCTTCTCTTGGACAGCTTCTGATGCTCCTCGTTGGTGATCAGAGGCAGATGCACGTAAACCGGCTCCTTCCATCCGAAGGCCTGATAAAGCCTCGTATACTTCGGAGTGGAAGAAATGTACTCATTACCTCTTACCACATGACTGATCTCCATCAGGTGGTCATCGATAACATTGGCAAAATTGTATGTGGGAAATCCGTCCGACTTGATCAGTATCTGATCGTCAAGCTCCGAATTTTCAATAGTTATCTCACCGTAGTTGGCATCCGTAAAGGTCGTAGTTCCTTCTCTCGGAATATTCTGCCTGATCACGTAAGGCTCACCTGCTGCCAGCTTTGCCTCTACTTCTTCTTTGGAAAGCGACAGGCAGTGCTTGTCATAATGAGTGATAGTCTCGCCGCCTGCCTCGGTGGTAAGCGATGCAAGTCTCTCCTTCGTGCAGAAGCAGTAATATGCATCCCCCTGCTCCACCAGCTGTTTGGCGTACTTCATGTACAGACCTGACTTTACCCTTTCGCTCTGTACGTAAGGTCCGTAACCTTTGTCCTTGTCCGGACCCTCGTCATGAATGATCCCTGCCTGCGCAAGAGTCCTGTAAATGATATCCACCGAGCCCTCGACAAAACGACCCTGGTCGGTATCCTCGATCCTGAGTATAAAATCCCCGCCCGCGTGCTTCGCTATCAAAAACTCATACAACGCGGTACGCAGGTTTCCCACATGCATCTTCCCTGTGGGGGAGGGAGCGTATCTGCTTCTTACTCTGTCCATAATTTGATCCCTTTTCGTAACTATTCTTCTTCCTCATCGTAGTTGATTACAATGATAACCACATTATCAAAAATCAATTTGATGTATCACCTTCTGGGGGCACTTCTCGGCACACTTGCCGCATCCGGTACACTTTTCATAATCGATATGGGCGATGTTGTTCTCGACAGTGATGGCGCCGGCTTCGCATTGCTTCGCGCAGATGCCGCAGCCGATGCAGCCCGTGTCGCACTTTGCCTTGACATCTTTGCCTTTATCCAAAGACGAGCATCCGACAGCGTATTTGTTCTCGTAAGGCTTCAGCTCTATCAGATGATTGGGACATACCTTGACGCACGCGCCACAGCCCTTGCAGTTTCCGGCATCCACCTTCGCCACACCGTTTACTATATGAATGGCATCAAAGCTGCAGGCTTCCACACAGGAACCGTATCCCATACATCCATAGACACACTCTTTCTCTCCGTGACCGGGGATCAGCGCCAGCTTCCGGCAGTCCGGGATGCCCTTGTAACGATACTTGAATCTGACCTTGTCACAGGTTCCGCTGCATTTTACAAATGCAGTCATACGAACCTGTTCACCGGCTTCGGTGCCCATAATGGCCGCGATCGCCGAAGCATCTCCTCCGGCGGAGCATGCGGTCACGGGGGCGTCACCTTTGACTATGGCTTCGGCACAGGCATCACAGCCTGCAAATCCGCAGCCGCCGCAGTTGCTTCCGGGAAGACATTCCCGGACAGCGGTAATGCGCTCATCGGTCTCCACCGCGAATTTCTTGGCTGCAAAGCCCAACAGCAATCCTATCAGCAGTCCCACACCGCCTACTATGCCTCCTGCGACACCGATAGCCGCGACGCTCATAGCCATGCAGGGAAGCGTGAATATTACAGTTAACGTATTCATCTTTATACCTCCGTAAGACTCTTATATGATCCCTGCAAACCCGCAGAACGCGATGGCCATCAACCCGGCCGTGATCAGCATGATGGGCGATCCCTTGAGGACATGGGGAATATCGTTTTTCTCGGTGCGTTCCCTGATCCCCGCCATGATAATGATGGAAATGCAGAAGCCCACGCTGGTTCCGAAACCGTTGACCACGCTCTGAAGGAAATCGTAATCATTCTGAACATTGAGCAGCGCGGCGCCCAGAACACAGCAGTTGGTGGTGATCAGCGGAAGATACACGCCCAGAGCCTTGTACAGCGAAGGGATATACTTCTTCAGGACCATTTCCACCAGCTGTACAAGTGACGCGATGACCGCGATGAACACGATGGTATCCATATACTTAAGTCCCAGAGGAACAAGTATAAATGCATGTATCGGGTAAGTAACGGCGCTGGCTGCGGTTACCACGAAGATTACCGCAGTTCCCATGCCTACAGCCGTATCGGTCTTTTTGGATACGCCAAGGAAGGGGCATATGCCCAGGAACTGGGAAAGAACGGCGTTATTGACAAATGCCGCGCCCACGAAAAGCAATATCATGGTCTTCATGCTTTATCTCCTCCCTTCCCGTTTGAAGCAGGCTTATCGTCCGCTTTTGTCTCTGTATTTACCACAGCCTGAGCTTCCTTTGTGTTATGCGCGTCGGCAGCCGCGATATTGACAGCGGCGCCCCCTTCGGGAAATGCCTTCTTGGCTACTGCTTTGGCGCTGGCCTTAAGCGCCGCCTGTTCATCGGCGATCCGTTCAAGCAGCTCGCGGTTGGAGACGCATTTCTCACCATGGCATGACGCACAGTCACCGCCGCAGGCGAGCGGCTCATAAGCAGGAGCATCTCCGTTGGTGGCACTCGGCAGCTTCAGCTTGTTCTGAATGGCTGTGAGCAAAGCAAGAACAAAGAATGCGCCCGGAGCCATAACAAAAATTGAGAAAGGCTCATAGCTTTCGGGCAATACTCTTATGCCAAACGCGTTGCCGGCTCCGATCAGCTCCCTGATAAGTCCTATGATGGTAAGTGATACCGTAAATCCAAGTCCCATGCCCATTCCGTCAAAGATCGAAGGAATGACCGGATTCTTGCTGGCATAGGCCTCGGCGCGTCCGAGTATGATGCAGTTTACCACGATCAGAGGGATATAGATACCGAGAGCTTCATTCAATGCCGGTAAAAATCCCTGTATCAGCAGATCCACTATAGTCACGAAGGATGCCACTACCACAATAAAAGCAGGCATTCTGACCTTTTCGGGAATCAGCTTGCGAAGAGCCGAAATGATCATGTTGGACATTATTAATACTACAGTTGTAGAAAGACCCATTCCCAGACCGTTAACTGCAGAGGTCGTGACCGCCAGAGTCGGACACATTCCCAGCATCAGGACCAGAGTGGGGTTCTCTTTGATAACGCCGTTGTAGAGGCGTTCCACGCATTTATTCATAATTCACACCTCAATTCCCGTTCTCGTTATTCCAGTTCTTCAGGAAAAGCTCCTGAACAACCTTAAGTCCTGCATTGACCGATCTGGTAACCGCAGTGGTGGTAATAGTCGCGCTGGAGATGGCGTTAACTTCCGTATCTCCGCTTATGTTGCGCTTTGACAGTGAAAACTGTCCGACCTGAGCGTCTTTAAACTGGGACTTGAACTTATCAGTCTTCGCGTTCATGCCCAGACCCGGAGTTTCGGAAATGGAGAGGAATTCAATACCCTTAAGCATTCCGAAGACACCGGTTGTGCCGCTGGCATCTTCGCCGTTTCCGTTGCTGACACCCATGGTCATGGTGATCTTTCCGCCGTAGCCCTTTGAGCTCGTCACTGTCATAACCCAACCCAACGGAAGTCCCATGTCGCTTTCAACAGCAAGGATCTCATCGATCGTAACGCCTTCGTACGCTTTATCCGAAGAGATCAGCTCGTTAGCTTCCTTAAGGACCGTGTCCGTATCCCCAAGCTCTTTTATCGAGGACATTTCGGGAAAGACCGCATTATATGCGTCTACCCTTGCCTGAGCCTGCGCCTGTTCTATCGGATCCTTGGTCAGTTCATTTACAAAGCCCAGCATCAATGACGCGATCAGCGTGATCGCAAAGAGGATCAGCGCGTCATGTATGAGAGTTCCCTTTTTTTCGGGAGTCAAATTGGTCTTGTTGGTCTCGGTACTCATTTCGCCGCGCCCCCTTTCTTCGTCTTACGGGGTATACCGAATGCCCTGGGCATGGTCAGACGCTCTATGATCGGAACGAGCAGATTGCAGAAGATGATGGAATACGAAACACCCTCGGCGGAATTGCTCGCCACTCTGATCAGACCCGTCATGATGCCGCACAGAATACCGAATACTATCTGTCCGGTCTTTGTAATGGGGCTCGTCACATAATCCGTCGCCATAAACCACGCGCCCAGCATCAGTCCGCCGCCGCACAGATGGCAGGCAAGGAAGGTCAGGTCGAACCCTCTGCCGCCGAAGAGCAGGATAAATACCGCAAATGAAGCTATGTAAGCAACCGGGATCCTGAAGGAGATCACTTTGCGGATCAGAAGATACGCAGCGCCGATGAGGATCGCCACTACGCTGGTCTCACCGATAACACCGCCGGTAAAGCCGAAGAACATATCCTTTATGCTGACTTTGGAAGCGAGATCCGCTCCCGCTTCCAGATTTTTGATCACTGCGAGAGGCGTAGCCGATGATATACCGTCAACGGATGCCGCGCCGTCCATAAAATGAGTAGTTGCCTTGTCTACGGCAAAATCTGTCATCCTTCCCGCAAAACATATCAGCAGGAAGCATCTGGCGGCAAGCGCCGGGTTCATGAAATTGGACCCGAGACCGCCGAACATTTCCTTGACCACTATGATCGCGAACACGCTTCCCACGATGGGGATCCACAGCGGTACCGAGGCAGGAAGATTCATTCCTATGAGCAGACCTGTGATAAGCGCGCTGCACTCATACGCGCCTGCAGGCTTCTTTATCAGTATGTTCCACAGATATTCCGAAAGCATGGCCGCGGTGACGCTGGTCAGCAGCACCAGAAAAGCCCTGAAACCAAACTGATACACTCCGAAAGCACTGGCGGGAATAAGCGCTATCGCCACATCCCTCATGATCCCGGCAGTGGTCACTCCGCTCCTGACATGGGGAGAAGCGGATACATTATACATCTCTTTCATGCTTCTCTCCTTTCTATTTCTTCTTCCTGTTATCAAGTATGCTTCGCCTGGTCTGCTTCAGAGCCTGTGTAAGTCTCCTGCCCGCAGGACAGACATAGGTACATGAGCCGCATTCCATGCATTCCATGCCGCTCACCGCTTCAAATGAAGCGTCATCAAAATGTTCCGCAGCTGACATGAGCATCTGGGGTATGGTGTTTTCGGGACAAGCCTCCACACACCGTCCACATCTTATGCAGGGTCCTTCCGGTACCTTGTCGGCAGGATCTTCTATAAATGCCAGCAGAGCCGAGCTGGTCTTGGTGACCGGAACATTCACATCAAACAGTGAAAGTCCCATCATCGTCCCACCGGAGATAAGCTTCTTCGGAGGAGCTTTAAAACCGCCCGCGGCGTCGAGAAGCTCCTTATAGCTGGTACCGGTCTTGACGCTGAAATTCTGGGAATTCATGATCGCGTCTCCGGACACGGTCACGATCCTTCTGATCAGGGGAGTGCTCTCCGCAACGGCCATATGTACCGATATCACGGTATCCACGTTATTGACCACCACGCCCGCGTCAGCCGGAAGCATGGAGGAATTGATCTTTCTCCCTGTGCAGGCATAGATCAGGTGTCTTTCGGAGCCTTCGGGATACTTGGTGCGTACCACTTTTACCGATATGCGTTCTTCGTTTTCAACGAGAGCGCTCATCTTTTCTATGGCCTGCGGCTTGTTATCCTCTATGGCGATCAGTCCCCGGGCATGGTCAAAAAGCCTGAGGATGATCCTGAGCCCGTCCACCAGTTTTTCGCCTTCCTCGAGCATAACCCGATAGTCTGAAGTCAGGTAAGGCTCACATTCCGAACCGTTGACAATGATATAATCGATGGCGTCCTCATTCTTGGGAGTAAGCTTGATAAAAGTCGGGAAGCCTGCGCCGCCCATTCCGACTATACCGGCATCCCTGATGATGTCACGTATTTCCTGCTTGGACAGCTTTGATACATCTCTTTTTTCGCCGAGTCCCTGAACGGGTGTGTACTCGTTGTCATTTTCAACCACTATCGCGTTAACCATAGCGCCCGACACGGTAAGCGCAGGTCTGATCTCTTTCACAGTGCCCGATACGGATGCCGCTATCGGAGATGATACAAATCCACCTGCTTCGGCAATGATCTGTCCCATCAGTACATGGTCTCCCACCGCTACTATCGGCTTTGCGGGAGCCCCTATGTGCTGAGACATGGGATATACCAGGTCGCCCTTCGGAAGCAGCTGCATCGTAGGCTTGTCCATGGACAGTTCCTTGCCCTCATACGGGTGGATGCCGCCCTTAAAGGTTCCTTTTTTCATTCTATCCTCCACTTTTTAAATTTCGGTCTGTTTATTTCTTTTTGTCGGAACCGTCTATAAGCGTTTTTTTCTGCGAATACTTGGTTCCGTTGGAAAGCTTGCTTCCATCGCAGGTCAGCAGTTCGGTCACTGTACAGAACTGCCAGCCTTCCTTGAGAAGCTTGTCTACCGCGATCTTCACTCCGTCTATGGTCGTACGGTGTATCTCATGAACGAGGATGATATTGCCGTCCTTCGCACCGTTGTAGACCTGCTCCGCCACATAATCGGCATCCCTGTACTTCCAGTCCAGGGTATCTATGTTCCACAGGATCACCGGATAATCGATATTGGCCAGAACAGTAGCATTTGTCGCTCCGTAAGGAGGCCTGCATACGGTGGGATGCGCTCCGGCAGCCTTGAAGATAGCGTCATCGGTTTTCTGCAGCTCTTCCCTCACGCCCTTGCCGGAAAGCTTGGTAAGCTGCGGATGGGTAAAGCTGTGGTTCCCCAGTTCATGTCCCTCCTCATACATCCGCTTTACCTGTTTGGAATATTTGGATACCTGATTGCCGATCAGGAAATAAGTCACATGGATGCCTTTTTCTTTCAGATAATCCAGCAGCTCGTCACTGTACGAGCCCGGACCGTCATCAAAGGTAAGAGCTATCTTTTTATAGTTGGACGGTCTCTCCTCCACTACCACGTTTACACTTTCTTCCGTTCCGTCGCCCACAGCCGTGATAGTGCACTCGCCCTCCTTCAGAGCCAGTATCCTTCCGTCCTTGGTAACAGTCGCCACCGACCTGTCCGAAGAGTAAACCTTTACCAGCCTCGATACATGTTCGACGGCCAGCGTACTGACCATTTTGGAATAAATGTTTACCTCCCGGTCCTGCGTCAGAGCCGCATAAGCCTTTTCACTGCCTGCCCCGTTCAGCAGAACAAATACTAACGCAATGATCAGAGTCAATGCCTTAGCACGCTTCATTTTTTTATCCTCCGTATGATTATTGCCCCGGATAATCATATAGCTTTGTTACACTGATTCAGCCTGCTTTCAGGCTTCCTTACGCAATATCTTCTCTACATAATCCCCTATCGTGACTGCCAGCTCCCGCTGTGTCCTCTCGTTTGGATGATAATCCGTACCGTAACCGTTCGCCGGATCCTGATCCGTAAGCGGAAGCCACCATAAACGCGCGTCTCCTTCAGCCTTAAGATCATTGACCGCCATCCTTGCGGTTTCATTTAACGGCTCTCCCATGATCCCCAGCACGCACAGTATCCTCGCGAACGGATTCTTCTCGCGTATTTCCTCCAGGAAGTGCTTATATACCGAATAGAACAGCTTCTTACGTTCCTTAAGTTCCTCCTGGCCAAACTGCGCCGCAACAGAAGGGTCCTGCGGAGCGCAGTAGCTTATATCGTTGGTTCCGGCATTGACCACGATTATATCCGGTTCAAATGAAAAATCATATTCGATATCGGAAGGCTTCATACCGTCCATTCCGAATGCCGAACAGCCCATTTTGGTATAATAGCCCGTAAGGATATTGTCAAGATTGCGCACACCCGTATCTGTATAGCCGGAAATGATCCCCGCTCCGGACTTGGATACGATGGAATAATCCGCGTTGAAACGTTTGGCTACCAGATAGCCCCAGGCCTTCATAACATTTTCGGTGGCTGTGGTATAGGTTTCGGAAAGACTTCCTTCCACACCGTACCCGCAGGTTATGGAGTCGCCTATGAATTCCATTTTGAGCCTGGCTGCAGGCGCAGGCCTGATACCCTCTATCCCGCCTTCCGCGTCTGTCAGGCTTACGATCCCCAGAGACGAATCCGCCGACTCCGAGAGCTTGATGAACCTGTATACATGATGTCCCTCGGCAGTAAACCTGATAACCCTGCTGGCCACATCCATCCGTTTGTCCACGATCTTTACATCATCCTGCAATATGGCGTACCTTGCGTAATGAATGCTCTTTTCCGATGCATTTAGCTGTGTGCAGGAATTTACCAGATCATCAGCCGCAAGCTTGATCTCAAACTGTCCGTCACATTCCCATTCTATACCGGTTCCGGAATATGACAGCCACAGGACGTTATTATATATAAAAACTCTTCCGAGCTTCTTCACATGTTCCGTCCAGTGGGTAATAGTTATATCCGCACCCTTATCCATACCGTTCCCCCTGTTTTACCGTTCTTTACCTGTTTCCCTGACGGGATCCTGCTCTTTCCCCGGGCCCTTCTTTGCCTTTACCCCCAGCTCCCACACCGATTCTCCCAGAATGCGCCCTGTCTGTCCGAGGAGCGCTCTGGTCTCGGGATCGAGCTTGCCCAGGCTGCGTGCCAGAGTAAGAAGATTGCGACCTTCCTTCAGTTCATCGATAGTTACTGCATCGGTCCCCTTAAGAATTTCAAAAATGCCGTCGGTAAGCTTCATACGTTCCTCATCCGACATCTGCGTTATCCAGTCGCTCATGGCTTTGCCCGCGACTACGCTGGATTCGGAGAGCCTGCTTTCTTCCATAAAGTCCGACCTGTAAACGGCCCAGGTATACAGTTCGTGCTGTTTGCGTGTCTGGGCAGTGCTGTGTACCACCCTGTAGGGCTCTTTATGCCCAAGCAGTATCCCCACCATGGATGACTGCGGCATCAGCGTCATGATCCGGTCTTTGACGGCTATAAATTCCGTGCTTTGTAAAATATTGTCCTTGAATCCGGGTCCGTCAAAATTCCTGACTGCTCTGATCCGCTTCTGTATATCCGTTTTTGAAAACGCGGCCGCGTACATGGCCAGGTTGCCGCCTTTGGAATGACCGCACACATAAATATCGTGACCGTTTCCATATTCACCGGCTGTTTTTTCCAAATAATCCACAGCGTCCTTCTGGGACGGAAGCTGTTCGAGAAAACCCATGTTGAAATCTTCCTTCCAGCCTATGATGGTTCCGTCCGTCCCGCGGAAAACCACGACCGGAGTACCATCCGGGAAAATAAAGGTCATGGCGCAAAACTGTTCTTCTTCCTTTTCACTGAAGACATTGGTATATCCGGTCAGCTTCAGTTCACTGAATCTGGGCGCCTCCACTGCCATTTCCAGCAGTTTGGCGTCATCCCTCAGATGAAATGTCCGGCCGTCACCGGGGTCTGAAGAACGCTCCATCACCCGCTCCGCGGCATTTTTAAGTGTCACCGGTTCCCTGCTCCCTTCCCCCGGAACCACCCCGTCAAAAGGGACATATGACAGGCAGCACAATATCGCGAAATCAACATCATTGGGTGGAACCTGTGAAAAAGGGATATCGCCGCGCCATTCCATGTAATCAAAAATATCGTGCACCGGAGCATCCTCCTAAAAAAAATATACATCAAGAATATAACATAACCGTTTCCAAGTATCAAGAAGAAACAGTCAATCAATCACAATAAAAAAGGTATGACCGCAAGAGCCCGTAAACCCAGCGGACACACCATATAGTCCAATATCAGAAACGCTACACATCCCCAAAGCATCTGTCGATCATGCCTCTTACTTCATCGCGCTCACACTCCAGCGATAAAGAAAGCTCGCTGTACAGCGAATTTTCAGCCGCATTAAAATACCTTTCATCTATGGACGCCAGCTTCTTGCCGGCTGCCACTCTTTCCCGGCGTCTCTCGTACATTTCCCTGATAAGCTGCATGATACGGATGTGGTCGCAGCTTTGGAGCACCGCTTTATAGGTCTCCTCACGCTTGCGTTCGTCCGGTATCTTAAGCCTTTCTATGCTGTCCAGTCCGGCCACGAACTCACGGGCTTCATTGGAACTTAAGACCCTGCGCATGACCACTCTTTTGCCGTCCACCGGAGTAAAAATATGATTATTGCCCTTTTTACCGACCGGAGTGAGCGTATAATACTGCTTGTCTTTGGCAACACCCTCTATGTCAAGACTCCCGATATCTTCAATCCTGCAGACTCCGTCAGTTCCGAAAACCACGAACTCACCGATTTCAAACATACGCTCCTCCTTTCCCGCGAACTGCGGACAGCCGGTCAAAACGCCACGAGCTGTCCAAAAACGAACACCACACTTCTAAGCGTATTATAGCACATGTTTTTTCAAAATGTAAGGGGAATTTTCCACGAAATTAGCAGGACTGTTTTGGTTAATCTATTGTAACTGTTCAAAACAGGATCTGTCCGCCCTTTATGACATGTACTATCTCGTAGTCTCTGTCAACTATGACCAGATCCGCACCCCTGCCGCGGGCTATGCTTCCGGCTCTGTCCTGAAGACCGACGGATGCGGCCGGATTATACGTCGCCGCGGTAATGGCCTGTACCTCATCTATGGAAAAATCAAAGATGCATCTTCTCAACCCTTCAAACAGCGAAATAGCAGAGCCCGCAATAGTTCCGTCCTGCGTGGTTATCCTTGTCCCCTCTTTTCTGACCGTACATCCGCCGCTTACATAACAGCCGTCACACATTCCGGCAGGCGCGATCGAGTCGGATATCAGCACTATCCGGTCAGGCTCCGCCTTCATCATCAGTCGCAGTAGCGAGGGCGCCACATGAACCCCGTCGCAGATCAGTTCGATATAGGCGCGGGCGTCCACCGCCGCCGGTATGATCCCCGGCATTCTGGCAGTGATACCCTCCATGGCGTTAAACGCGTGGGTGACATGATCGGCGCCTGCCTCAAAAGCAGCCGCGGCCGTATCATGACCGCAGGCCGAATGTCCGAGGCTTACATGAACCCTTTCGCCGGTTTTGCCCGCGCATGCCCTTCCATCGTTAGCGACGGGCTTACCGCAAAGGTATCGGATCAGTTCCTCCGCTCCTTCTTCCTCGGGAGCCAGGGTCACCAGACGTATATGTCCCCCTGACGCGGCATTCAACTCATCAAACAGGGCAGTGAACGGCTTCGTAAGGTACTGCGGCATATGGGCGCCTCTTTTTTTCACGGATAAAAAAGGTCCCTCCAGATTGATGCCCCTGCATCCGCAGGAAGGATCCCCGGCAAAGCCTTTTAGTTCCTCGCAGGCTCTCAGCATGGTACTTTTATCATCTGTCATGACGGTCGCCAGAACCGTTGTCACGCCGCAATGAGCATAATCTGAAAACATCAGGGCGTTTTGGACCTTATCCGCGCTGTTAAAGGAATGCCCCATCCTTCCGTGGGTATGGATATCCACAAGCCCGGGGAGGACCTTAAGGCCTTCGCAGTCGAGCACGGGCTCATCGTCATTTTTTATATCACCGAGCTCTCTTATCACACTGTTATTCAGCAAAATATCCGTTTTTACGAACCGTCCGTCCGTAAATACATTGCCGTTTTTTATAAGCATATTTCTTTTTCTCCGTTATTTATGGCAGTGTAAATGCATATCGTCCCCAACGGGTTGTTTCATGCTTTACACTCCCGGTATCGTATATTATATTATAACATAAAGGACCCACCGGTACACCCAAAAGTTTATTGAAATCCCACAATAGATATGGTAAAATAGACTTTGTAGCTGTTATTTATTTACCGGGGGGGGGAACAGATAATGAAGTCATCAGCCAAAAACGACGAATTGTTTCAGGCATCACATATTACCATTCTCTTCACATACTCCATCTTTTCCGTTATCCTCACCATGGAAGCGTTTCTCATGTCCTGGGAGCGGTGGCCTCTCGTCATCATCTGCGGAGGAGTTATCTTTTGCTGGTTTCTCCATGTGCAGCAGAAAATCCCCGAAAACTACCGTCTCGTGATCTATTCGGTCATGATCATGTTCACGTTTTTCTATTATGGAAGCCATCAGACCAGCGTTTTTGATACAGCCACGGTCATGGGCGTTGTCATGGTACTGTATACCATGACGGGGATCCCGAGTCTTATCACCTTTCTTCAGATCGTTTATTATTTCACATTCGCGTACGGTATCGTAAGCATGATCCTTGACGGTCAGGCTTTCGATTCACTCGTGATATCCCGTGCCGTGCTCCATCTGGCCGCCATCACCACAGTCAGCATCGTAGCCAGAAAGGTCATCAGCAAGTGGCACATAGTTCTTAACAGTTCCCGCGATGAAATAGAAAAGCTGACCGATGCCACCGACCGTCTGAACGATTTCCTCGCAAATGTATCCCATGAGATCCGCACTCCTGTCAATGCCGTAATAGGTCTTACGGGCATCTGTATGGATCATGAAGATGATCCCGATAAGCTTTCCAGCTTAAAAGCGGTCAGAAACGCCGGCAGGCGGGTAGCCGAACAGGTCAGTGATATCCTTGATTATTCCGAAATAGACCGTGCCAATCTGGTAAACAACTGTGAGGATTACATGATTTCCTCCGTTCTCAATGACCTTGTTACGCAGCTGCGCG
>JAILRI010000120.1 GCA_024698555.1 Lachnospiraceae bacterium | reverse complement strand
TGGTGTAAAGGAATAAGATATATCCGGTTGTGACAGGCAGAATATAAGATGAAATGAAAATCGGCGCTTATGCGCCGATTTTTATATGGTATAATTGGTATTATGTTGAAAGAATATCAGAATTACATTTTTGATCTGTATGGAACATTGATAGACATATCTACGAATGAACGCAGTAAGAGCATGTGGAAGATCATGCGGGATTTTTACAATGTCTACGGCTGTGTATGGAAGAGAAAGAGGTTAAGAGATGCTTTCTTTCTTTTTGATGCAGGAGAGAGACAGAAGCTTCGGGTTCTCACCGGTGTAGAACGTCCTGAGATCAAGCTTGAGAGAGTGTTTGCAAAGCTTTTGTTTGAAGGATGTCCTCATTATGAATGCAGTATGTCCATAAACGGAGTACGCTTGGATGAATACAGAAAGCGCTATGAGACCGATATAGAGGGTGTGATATCCGAGGTATCTTTGAGTGACTGGGCCGTGGCTGCAGCCAATCTGTTCAGAGTAAGTTCCAGAGATTACATCCATCCGTATGAGGATACTATAGAGACGCTTAATGCACTCAGACAGAGAGGGAAAAAGGTCTATCTCTTATCCAATGCCGCAAAGATATTTACTCTTCCGGAGATAGAGGCGACCGGATTGGCCTCTTGCTTTGATAAGATGTATATCTCTTCCGATTATGGTATCATGAAGCCGGAAAAGGAGTTCCTTCTAAGGCTTATAAATGATGAAGACCTTGATCCGTCGCAGACAGTGATGGTGGGCAATGAGATATCGTCTGATGTAGCTGTGGCCGTAAGATGTGGTATAAACGGCATATATCTTAACACGGCAGGCTTGTCGTTAAATAAGGCGAAAAAAGCCATAGAAGTGCTCAGAAAAGAGGAGAATACTGACGAAGGAATTAATACGGATATCATTTTGTCCGGTAAGATCAGTGAATTGTTGATGTCATGAATGTTTTTTGGAAGATCATCAAGATACTTGCTGCCATATTGGCCTTGTTGCTTATTTGCATCGGGCTTTATACTTTTGTGCCTTCTTTTAAGAACGGTCTGGACAGCCTGGTCACAGGGAAAAAGGTTGCAGCCGATGATGAGGAAGAGCCTTCATCCGATGCTGATCCGGGGACGGAATATTCTGATCCATATGTTCAGCCGGCACAGAGCAGTGAAGAAACTGAAGAAAAATCTGATGTGACATATGTTGAGCCCGAGACTCCAAGGGAATACCTGTCTTCCGATATTGATAACGGATATGTATCGCCTTCGCAGGAGGAGATATTTATTCCTGATGAGATGAAGCTGCGAATTGGCGGTTTGGAATCCATTACGCCGGATATAAAGAAACTGTCCGATGAAAGAGCAAAAGAACTTGAAGAAGAGCTGGATTACGGTGATGTGGGAGACGGACTTGAGTTTGATCCGCTTATGTATCCGTACTACCGGATGCTTGATGATCAGTCCAAGCACCTTTACAGACAGATATATGCCAATGCCTGTATATTAAAGGACCATTTCAAGGCGGTCGAGACCAATGTGACAGGTACGCAGCTTAACAATGCGTTTATTGCGGTGTTCAACGATCATCCGGAGCTTTTCTATCTCGATACGAAGTTCAGCGCGGGATATCGTAAGAACGGTAATTGCTTGGAGATCAGGGAATACTACAATTCTCTTGCAGGTAATATAGAAGAGACAAGAGCACAGTTTGAAGCAGCGGCTCAGTCTGTGAAAAATGCGGCACCTTCATCACCGGAAGAATATGAGAAGGCAGTACACGATTCTTTAACGGAGATGAATGAGTACTCACTGGCAGCACCGTACAACCAAAGCGCTTACAGCGCACTGGCGGGCGGATCTACAGTGTGTGCAGGCTATTCAAGAGCTTTCCAGTATGTTATGCAACTGGCGGGTATTCCATGCTACTACTGCTCGGGATATGCGGGCGAGTCCCACGCCTGGAATATCATATGTCTTGATGACGAATTCTACAATGTTGATGTGACCTGGGATGATACTGATCCGGGACATAATTATGACTGGTACAATAAGACAGACGCAGACTATGCCACGACACATATGCGAAAAAATCTGTCAGTTTATCTGCCGCCATGCAACGGTACGAAATACGCCGGAGTAAATGAAGAGCAGCAGGAACCGATTGAAGAAGAGCAGCCCGAAGAGCCGCCACAGGACAGGGTTTATCTGATACAGGTGTTTTAGAAACAGCCGGTTTTTTGAAAGACCGGAGGCATTATATAGTTTTCCTGAAAGGAAGTAATATATGAAAAAGTTTATCTCATGGAATGTCAACGGACTCAGAGCATGCAGAGAAAAGGGATTTGAAGATGCCTTTAAGAATCTGGATGCGGACATATTCTGTCTTCAGGAGACGAAGCTTCAGGAGGGCCAGATAGATATAGCATTTGAAGGCTATTATGATTATTGGAACTATGCTGAAAAAAAGGGTTACTCAGGTACGGCGATCTTTACAAAAGTTAAACCGCTCGGTGTGACTTATGGGATCGGTGTGGATATACA
>JAILRI010000083.1 GCA_024698555.1 Lachnospiraceae bacterium | reverse complement strand
TTGCCGGGGATATGATGGTATCCCGTCAAGCGCACCTGCTTTTTGGGTGAATCAAGGTGGCACCGCGGATATATTTTTGATATTCGTCCTTGACAGAATAGATTTATTCTGTCAGGGTTTTTTGTTTTATTAGTTTAGTTTTTTGTGAAGGTGTATATATGATAAACCAAGGAGGAAACGATCATGATCAAAGAAGCAATCATCAAAATCGTCGGTAAGGAGGATCTGTCCTATGAGGAAGCGTATGAGGTCATGACAGAGATCATGACAGGTCAGACCACTGCCACACAAAACGCGGCTTTTCTGTCCGCCCTGTCGGCAAAAAGCGCCAAAGCCGAGACTAAAAGCGAGATCTCGGGCTGCGCGGCAGCCATGAGGGATCAGGCCGAACGGGTTGAGACCGGTATGGACGTGCTTGAAATAGTCGGCACCGGCGGTGATAACGCGAAAAGCTTTAACATTTCCACCACTTCAGGCATCGTTGCGGCTGCCGGCGGTGTGAAAGTGGCTAAACACGGTAACCGTGCCGCTTCGTCAAAATGCGGCGCCGCGGATGTTCTCGAGGCTCTCGGCATCAATATCAACCAGGATCCTGCCAAATGTGTCGAAATGCTGAAAGAAGCCGGTATGTGCTTCTTCTTCGCTCAAAAATACCACACTTCGATGAAATATGTGGGTGCCATCCGCAAAGAGCTGGGATTCCGCACGGTATTCAACATACTCGGGCCACTTACCAATCCTTCGAGGCCTTCGGAACAGATCCTCGGTGTTTACGATGAATATCTGGTACAGCCTCTGGCACAGGTTCTTATCGAGCTGGGTGTTAAGCGCGGCATGGTAGTTTACGGACAGGACAAGCTGGATGAGATCTCCATGTGTTCCCCTACCACCATCTGTGAGTTTAAAGACGGATGGTTCAAAAATTATGTGATCAAACCCGAGGATTTCGGATTTAACACCTGCATCAAGGCAGACCTGGTCGGAGGCTCACCCGAAGAAAACGCAAGGATCACCAAAGCGATCCTCGACAGTACCGATACCGGTCCGAAACGTAACGCAGTACTTCTTAACGCCGGAGCCGCGCTCTACGTAGACGGCAAAGCAGACTCGTTCAAGGACGGGATCGCCCTGGCCGCGGATCTTATTGATTCCGGCAAGGCAAGCGCGACACTGGAGAAAATGATAGAGATAAGCAACAGGTGATCTCTTAACGTTAAGAGGGGTGTTTATTCCATGACCATACTCGATCAGCTCGCCGAGTACGCCCGGATGAGGGTTGCTTCGGCAAAGCTTGTAAAGCATTTTGACAAAGTGAAGGAAGAAGCCCTGGAGCTTGCCAAAAGCGGCTTCGAATTCGAAAAGGCTCTGAAAAAGGACGACATTTCATTTATTTGTGAGTGTAAGAAAGCGTCGCCCTCCAAGGGCCTGATAGCGCCGGATTTTCCGTATCTTGAGATTGCGCTGGATTATGAACGGGCGGGTGCTGACTGTATTTCGGTCCTTACCGAGCCGAAATGGTTTTTGGGAAGCGATGATTATCTGGAGCAGATCACCGAAAATGTCCATATCCCCTGTCTGCGCAAGGATTTTACCGTAGATGCGTATATGATCTACGAGGCGAAGCTTTTAGGCGCCGGCGCAGTACTTCTCATATGCTCGATCCTGAGTGAAAAGGATATCGAAGCATACCTGGATATATGCGACTTACTCGGTATCAGCGCTCTGGTAGAAGCTCACGATGAAGAGGAGATCAAAAAAGCCGCCGCAGCCGGAGCGCGCGTTATAGGCGTGAACAACCGCAACCTTAAGGATTTTACCGTGGATATGGGTAATGCAGCCCGTCTGCGTGCCGCAATCCCGGATAATGTGATATATGTTTCTGAAAGCGGCATAAGCAACGCCGCGGATGTACAGCGTGCCCGTGAGTTCGGGGCCGACGCCGTGCTGGTGGGCGAAACGCTGATGCGCGCGGATGACAAGGCGGCAAAGCTTGCGGAACTTAAGGGTATATGAGAGGAATATTGAAAGGAGGCCAGCATGTCAACAAAAATAAAACTCTGCGGCCTTACACGGCCTGAGGATATCTCCACGGCCGCGATACTGCGTCCTGACTACATCGGTCTGGTGTTTGCCAGAAAAAGCAGACGTTTTGTGACACGCAAACACGCTCTGGAGCTGCGTAAGCTTCTGGAAAAAATGCAGATTAAGATGTACGGAGTTTGTTCTACATATGTAGTCGGCGTCTTTGTCAATGAGCCAGTTACGGGCATTGCGAGGCTCCTGGATAACGGAACCATTGATATCGCGCAGCTTCACGGCAATGAAGATGAAGCCTATATCGCTTCACTGCGTGAATTGACAGATAAGCCCATCATACAGGCCTTCCGTATCGACACTGAAGCGGATATAAAAAAAGCCTGCGTTTCAAGTGCCGATCTCATATTGCTGGACTCGGGAAACGGCGGTACGGGTACTGCTTTCGACTGGCAGCTGCTCGCCGGCGCGAACAAAGACTATATTCTTGCCGGCGGGCTTGATCCGGAAAACGTGGCTGAAGCCATACAGAAGCTTCATCCGTACGGTGTGGATGTCAGCTCCGGGATCGAAACCGATGGATTAAAGGATCCCGGGAAGATGAAGGAGTTCGTAAAGGCCGTAAAGCAGGCCATATAAATGATCAGAAAAAGGAGAACATATGACTAACCCTAAAGGAAGATTCGGTATACACGGCGGACAATATATACCGGAAACCCTGATGAATGCCGTAATAGAGCTGGAAGAGGCTTATAACAGATATAAAGATGATCCCGATTTTAACCGTGAGCTTTCATTTTACCTGAATGAATACGCCGGCAGACCCTCCAGACTGTATTTTGCGGAACGGATGACAAAGGATCTGGGCGGAGCAAAAATCTACCTGAAACGTGAGGACCTTAATCATACCGGTGCCCACAAGATCAACAATGTTCTGGGGCAGGCCCTGCTCGCAAAAAAGATGGGCAAGACCAGACTCATAGCTGAAACCGGAGCCGGACAGCACGGCGTAGCCACTGCTACCGCTGCCGCGCTGTTTGGTATGGAATGTACCGTATTTATGGGCGAAGAAGACACCAGACGCCAGGCGCTCAATGTATACCGCATGAGGCTGCTCGGTTCCGAGGTGATCCCGGTAAAAACAGGTACAGCCACACTCAAAGACGCTGTTTCAGAAACCATGAGGGAATGGACAAAGAGGATCGACGATACCCATTACTGCCTGGGTTCATGTATGGGACCCCATCCTTTCCCTACCATTGTACGCGATTTCCAGTCGGTTATTTCCAGAGAAACAAAACAGCAGATCCTCGAGAAGGAAGGAAAGCTCCCCGATGCTGTCCTTGCCTGCGTAGGCGGTGGATCCAACGCTATCGGCAGCTTCTATCATTTTATCAATGACAAGGATGTACGGCTTATAGGCTGCGAGGCTGCCGGAAAGGGAATAGACACCTTTGAAACGGCTGCTACGGTCAACACAGGAAGACTTGGCATTTTCCACGGCATGAAGTCTTATTTCTGTCAGGATGAATACGGACAGATCGCTCCGGTATATTCTATCTCGGCGGGTCTTGATTATCCGGGAGTAGGTCCCGAGCACGCATGGCTGCACGATACGGGCAGAGCGGAATATGTTCCCGTAACGGATGACGAAGCGGTGGAAGCCTTTGAATATCTGGCACGGACAGAGGGCATCATCCCCGCCATAGAGTCGGCTCACGCAGTGGCTCACGCCATAAAGCTCGCGCCTCAGATGGGCAAGGACCGCGTCATGGTCATCACCATATCCGGACGCGGCGACAAGGACTGCGCCGCCATCGCAAGATATCGCGGAGAGGATATTTCAGAATAAGAAAGGACAACGTATGAGCAGAATAAAAGAAGCCTTTAGCAAAGGCAAGGCGTTTATCGCTTTCATCACTTGCGGCGATCCCGATCTGGCAACGACCAGAGAGGCAGTATGTGCTGCTGTTGAAGGAGGCGCCGATCTTATAGAGCTGGGTATTCCCTTCTCTGACCCTACCGCAGAAGGTCCTGTGATACAGGGTGCCAACCTGCGCGCGCTTGAAGGCGGCGTGACCACCGATAAGATATTTGATTTTGTACGTGAATTGAGGAAAAGCGTTACGGTTCCCATGGTTTTTATGACCTATGCGAACGTGGTTTATTCATATGACGCGGACAAATTTATTTCCACATGTGCCGAGATCGGCATAGACGGACTGATACTGCCTGATCTTCCGTTTGAGGAAAAGGACGAATTTCTTGACCCCTGTCACAAATACGGAGTAGATCTCATCTCCCTCATCGCGCCGACCTCTGAAAACCGTATCGCTATGATCGCAAAGGAAGCGGAAGGATTTCTCTACATCGTATCCAGCCTGGGTGTTACGGGTACGCGAAGTGAAATAAAAACAGACCTTGACGCGATCGTCAGGGTCGTGCGTGAAAATACGGACATTCCGTGCGCCATCGGTTTCGGTATATCAACTCCCGAACAGGCGGCAAAGATGGCCGCTGTTTCAGACGGAGCCATCGTGGGATCGGCCATCATAAAAATACTGGAAAAATATGGAAAAGATGCCGCTCCGCACATCAGGGAGTATGTGAAGTCCATGAAAGACGCTGTAAGGACTGTATAATATCAGGCATAGAAAACCGCTTCGATTTTTTCACGACCGGTGATGTATCCCTCAAGGTTTTTCAAGAGCTTTCACCGTCTCAAGCGCTGCCATAACAGTCTTGTCCATATCGTAATAACGATACAGACCGAGACGCCCGCCAAAAGTAACATTCGGCAACTGCGCCGCCAATGCCTGATATCTGGCATACAGGGCGGCGTTTTGTTCGTTATTGACAGGGTAGTAAGGTTCGTCGCCTTTATGCCATGCCGCGGGATATTCCCTGGTGATAACGGTTCCGGACTGTTTGCCGAACTCAAAATGTTTATGTTCGATAATGCGCGTAAAAGGCACCTCGCGCTCGGTATAGTTGACCACTGCACAGCCCTGATAATTATCGGTGTCAGGCAGGTACTCTTTCTCAAAACGCAGCGAACGGTATTCCAGGGCACCCAGCGAATAATCGAAAAATTCGTCAATGCTACCGGTATAGATAATATGCGGCAGTTCCGGATGCTTCCTTAAACACTCCGCCAGACGGCCAGCTTTCCCTGCTTCGTCCGGTTTATCTGCGGTTTTGCCGTGGTTAAGGCTGCCTGTTTCCCCCTTATGATCGTCTCCGATATTCAGTCTGCCCTCCCTTGTAAACGCGCTGTCTTCTGTGAAAAGAATTTCCTCATAAGAGTTCAGGAAATCCACCCCCAGCCGTACCTCACAACCTTCAAGCATCTTTTCTATAATAGTAGTATAGCCTCCCTGGGGTATGCCCTGATAGCGGTCGTTAAAGTAATTATTATCGTAGGTAAATCTTAAAGGCAGGCGTTTGATGATAAACGCAGGCAGTTCCCTGCAGTCACGCCCCCACTGCTTCTCCGTATAGCCCTTGACCAGTTTCTCGTATACATCGCGTCCGACCATTGAAAGGGCCTGTTCTTCGAGGTTTTTCGGTTCGGATATGTTCAGCTGTCTGATCTGTTCGTCTATTTTTGACCGGGCCTCATCGGGAGTTACTATTCCCCACATTTTACTGAAGGTGTTCATGTTGAAAGGGAGATTGTACAGTTCATCCTTATATCTGGCTACCGGCGAATTCACAAAGTTGTTGAATTCCGCAAACCTGCAGATATACTCCCATACAGCCCTGTCTGAAGTATGGAATATATGGGCTCCGTATTCATGGACATTGATACCGTGCTCTTCTTTGGTATAAATGTTGCCGCCTATGTGATCCCGGCGGTCCAGCACCAGGCATTTCTTTCCCGCGGCAGTCAGCTCGTGAGCGCAGACGGCGCCGAACAAGCCGGCGCCGACGATGATATGATCATAGTTACTCATTCTTTATCCCCGTTTGATATATCCTCTCATAATTATCCGTAACCACCGTGCGGACAGAAAGCAAACATCTCTGACGCAACAGTTAAGCTTCCCTGAGGTCATCACATCGAATAAGCTATATTTCTTACTATCCGTGTTACGTCATCAAATCCGGAACCCGTATGCTGGCGGAAGAAAAGTATGATAGTTTTCGAGGCAGGCTCCACTACGAAATAGGTTCCCATCCAGCCGTCCCAGCAGAATTCACCCGCGGGAGCCGTAGTCTGGAACGCGGCAGGATCAAGCAGTACACGGAAGAGGTTGCCATAGCCGTGTCCTGCCATGCTATCCCAGTTGAGCGAGGCCATCTGCTCATCCGTAAGCTGATTGGTCCTTAAGAAACGGACCGCATTCTTTGACAAGATCCTCTTTTCGCCAAACTCGCCTTCGTTAGCCAGCATCATGGCAAATTTTGCATAATCGTCTATGGTGGACAACAACCCTGCTCCGCCCGACTCAAACAGCGGTCTGTCCGGATAGTCTCCCATGCCCAGGTTCATGTCCTTGTATGCGCGCAATACTCCGGGATGCTCCGGGTTGGATTCATAAGCTTCGGTCATACGTTTTCTCATGGCCGATGTAGGCGCAAAACCTGTATTGTTCATACCCAGAGGCTTAAATATCTCATCTCGCAGATAATCTCCGAATGAGCGTCCGGAAACCACTTCTACCACCCCTCCAAGTACATCCGCCGAAAATCCGTACATCCAGCGCTCACCGGGATGAAATGCCAGAGGACACTTGCCGAAGGCATTGGCGATATCCACTGTTCCGGGCTTGTCCCAGCTTCTTAAGTTCTCAATCCAGAAATCCATGCACTGAGCTGCCTCGATCTGAGCCGGGCCTTCTATTCCGGGGTACGCGACTCCAGAGGTCATGTTCATGAGATCTGCTATGGTCACGCTTCTTCTTGCGGGCTCTATGTGAAAGCTCTTGCCGCGCGCGTCACCGTCGGGTGCCTCTTCATCAAGAACCGCCACTCTGGGTTTGGCAAATCCGGGAAGATAATACTCTACAGGATCCTTTAAGTCCAGCATACCCTGTTCTACCAGCTGCATTACGGCAACGCCGGTAACGGGCTTGGTCATGGAAAACATACGGAATACGTTGTCGCGCTTCATCTTTATGCCGTTTTCCATATTGGCATAGCCATATGAACCGAAATGGAGTTCCTTGCCATCCCTCAGTATCAGCAGGTTGGCTCCCGCAAATCTTCCGTTCTCAACAGCGCTGTTCATAACCTTTTCAAAGCTTTCCGCCGCAGTTCTCATGTACACCTCCAAAAAAGTAGAATCATAAACCTTCTCTTATCAATCATAACACCATTTTACTTAATTAACAACAAAAAGATATCGGAAAGATTTGACATAATCGATGAAAGAAAGTATGATATGTGAGGTTATATTTACACATTTATGAAAGGAAATGTTATGTCATCCCGCAAATACCAAAAAAAAGCTGCCGTCCTCGGTGAGGGCAATAAATGGTTCAATCTGTGCGCTCTGCTGCCCATTGCTGTTGTTCTGGGCATAGTTCCGCTCATAGTCAGGCTGTATGCCTATGACAACGGGCTGGAAAACTACGATTTCTATCTTCCCACCGGTAACGTGGCGGATTTTTTTAACTACTACAAAATGGTGATCTTCCTCATTGCCGCCTTCGCCATGGCTTGTCTGACCGTTGCCAAGCTCACGGTCGAGAAGAAGAATATCAAATTTTCAAAGATGTTCATCCCGCTTTTTGTCTACGGACTGCTGGCTCTGTTTTCCAGTATAGGATCAAAGTATCAGCCCTATCCCTGGACGGGCATTTATGAACAGTTCGAGCCTGTATGGGTGCTGCTGGGTTATGTGCTGGTGGCTTACTACGCGTTTATCTTTGTGAACAAAAAGGAAGACATACTGTTCCTGATCGGCGTACTGGCCGTAAGCACCGTCTTTATGCTCGCGATAGGCGTTTCGCAGGCTTTCTTTACGGATTTCTTCCAGAGCAGTTTCGGGCAGAAGCTTATAGTACCGAAAAAATATCACGAAGCTGTCTTTTCACAGGAAGGCGGCGGGCTTAATTTCACCTTCCAAAAGGGACATGTATACTTAACCCTTTACAATCCCAACTATGTGGGTTCTTATGCGGCGCTCCTTGCTCCGCTCTTCCTGATGATGATATTTGCTTCGGAGCGCGTCATAGTCAGGATCGCATACGTGGTACTGTATATCGGCGTACTCTGGGCGCTTTTGGGTTCCCAGTCGGATGCCGGTCTGGCAGGCGTTATCGTTGCTTTTATACTTCTGGTTCCGTTCTTCGCCAAGTTTAAGCTCAAGTTCTGGCTGCCTGTCATACTCATCGCGGGCATCTCAGTCGGCGCCTTCCGTATCTATGGAGCCAGGACCGGACGAGGCGGGTTCTTTGAGGTTCTGAAGAATTCCACCAAGATCCCCGAGACCGTCTATACCCTTACCAATATCGAGACTACCGACCACGACGTGGCTTTCACCTATATGGACAATGTACTGCATGTGAGCTTCGACCCGGATTCTGTCACCTTCATCATTTATGACGATGAGGGTTCTGCCGTGGACGCAGCCCTGAATGAGGAAAATTACTCCATTACCATTAACGATGAGCGTTTTGCCGGGATTAAGCTCACTCCCGTCATGTTCAACGAGGGCTATATGGGCTTTGAGGCCGCCGTAGCGGGCAACTGGAATTTCGCGGTGGTAGACGGTGATTATTATTACTACACGCCTTACGGCAAATATATGAAATTCCGTAATTCCGAAACCTGGATGTGGCTGGCCAGATATGGCAAATTTGCCAACGGCCGAGGCGCTTTGTGGTGCAAGACTGTTCCGCTGCTCAAGTCCTACATATTGCTCGGAAGCGGTGCCGATACATTTTCACTTGTTTATCCCAATTACGATTTCCTCTCGATGAAGAACACCGGCTACTGGCAGAATATCGTCACCAAGCCGCATAACATGTATCTGCAGGTCGGTGTACAGACAGGCGTGCTCTCGCTTATCGCGATGCTTGTCTTCTATCTGTGGTATTTCTTCACCTGCTTTATCGAGTCCCTCCGGACGAAGAAGCATAACTTCTTCTCGCTGGTATCCGGCGGGATCGCGGCGGGTACGGCCGGATACATGGTATCACAGCTGATCAACGACTCATCCATCACTGTGGCTCCCATTTTCTGGACTCTCATCGGTATCGGCTTCTCCGCCTGCATGATCTTAAAGCAGCAGAACAAGGAGGCAAAAGCCGCCGCTGATGCTGAAAAAACGGCTCAAAAAGCCACATAAGTATTGACAAATGGCATGCCATATTATACAATAAACTGGCTGTGCCCAGGAATCGATCATGATAACATGAGCCCCTTCAGGCATACGCCTTGGGGCTCTTATTTTCCGGACCGGTTTCTGATCGGCATAGAGATTTACGATTTTAAGGAGGGCCGCGTCCATTCGCGGCGGTAAAAAATGCCGGATATTAAGGACAACTCAAAGGTTGAAGTTCTCGTCAAGCGCGAACCGGTCGTAGAGACCGAGATCAACCTGATGAACATATTTACCAATATGGGTAAGAAAAAGCGCGTGTATGTCTGGGTCATGGCTTTCGGACTGGTGCTGGGTCTTCTTATCCCTTTCTTCATGCAGTCGGACAAGAACAAGGTAGATTCGACCTCCGCGGTCATCAGTTACGATTATGAACTGGCTGCTGATCTGCAGGCTCCCGACGGATCGCCTCTGGACGTAGGTTTTATCATGTCCTCTCATATTCTGTCCACAGCCTTAAAGGACACTCATCTGTCAGGCAGGCTGTCTACTTCTACTGTTTCGGCCAATATGCAGGTTCAGCGTATGCTTTCCGATGAGACCAAACAGCAGCTCGAACTTCTCGAAAAGCTCGATGCCGCCAAGAACGACACCGCTTACGTCAATCTGGTCAACACTATCAATTACACCTACAAGAACCGTTATATCATTACCCTGAAGAACGGTTTTGGTGTTGAGGATGACCTGATATTCCTCTCAGGCGACGAATTGTCCAACCTGCTGAATACCATTATCGACATCTACAGAAAGTATTTCTTTGAAACCTACGAGAATTTCGAGCTTCCCGACAACCGTATGGAGAGCGTTTCGCTGGACGATCTGGATTATGTGGAATGGCTCGACAACATGAACGATATCCTTGATTCCCTCTTCAAGTACTGTACGGATGAGGAAACAAAGGGTGCTTATCTCGACTACAGATCGCCTGTCGATGGTCTTTCACTTAAGGATATCAGTGAGATCATCAGTCTGGTCAAGAGTGTCAATGTCAATTACCTTTATTCTTTCGTTTATTACAACTGTCTCTCCAATGACAAGGACATGGCGCTCACCAATTTCAACTACCGTCTGCGTACATTGAACCAGCGCCTTGATGTCATCAATGAGAGCATTGCCAACGGCACCTCGCTCATTGAGAACTACCGCAATGACAGCATCCTGTTCGCAAGGCAGAGTTCAGAGGATTCCGAGCTAGCAACGATGGGTACCACCAGTGTTACCGAGTACTACAACAACCTGATCCTCGATCAGGCCAAGTACTATGATACCAAAGCTTCCCTGAAGCTTCAGATCGAAAATGTCAACGACAAGATCGAGGGCTTCTCAAAGAGCACCGGTTCCAAAGTTCAGTACAATACCGCGGATTCCGAGATCCGTAAGGTTAATGACATACTGCAGAAGCTCTACGCGCTGATCGAACGTCATGCTCAGGAGATCGTGAGCAGTGACTTTTACGCAAATTCCTTTATTTCCAGCATCAATGCCACTTATATCACACCCGGCGGATTCTTCTCCGCGGCATCGCTTAAGAAGCTGGGTATAGGAGCTGTTGCCGGTCTGTTCATCGGTTTCTTTATCTGGGGCATGGACGGTCTGGTAACCGAGTTCAAGGATGCCGACAAACGCGCTCAGGAAGCGCTGGCCAAAGAAGCTTGATCTATTTTCATACATTTTATTCTCAGGAGATACTTGTAAGCTATGAAATCTAAAAAACCAGAGAAAGAGAAACGCATCTCACCTATCAGAAAGCTGTTCAGGATCGGCTTTTCCATGCTGATCGCGGCCGGACTGATCGGTCTGATATACGCAGTATTTGATTACACGCTGATAAACCCCGGCAAGAGGTCCGCTACGGTCAGTATCGAGTTTACCTACGAAGGAGCCGCGAACGGTCTTACGCCTACAGGCGAGATCCTGGCTCTGGACGGAGTAAAGAACAAAGATCTCATCCAGGATGTACTTACTGAACTGGGTCTGGACGGCAAGTACAGCATTGAAGCGATCCAGGACAGTCTGGACGTGAAGGCTTCCTACCCCGATGACGTGCTGGCACGTGTTCAGACTTATAATTCACTTTACGACTTCAGCGCGAGCCGTGATGTACAGCAGGAAAATTTCTATCCCACCATTGTCGGCATCACCCTTTACGATGATTTTGATACCTCGATCTCGGAAGCTGATATG
>JAILRI010000216.1 GCA_024698555.1 Lachnospiraceae bacterium | reverse complement strand
GGAACAGCAAAAGGTTAATGCCGTTCTGATTCAGAAAGCAAATGAATATGGCGTAAAAGTTGTAGCCACGAATGATGTTCATGGTAAAACTGGTAATTGATAAGGTTGAGACCAGCTTTTCCGCCTCCAGAATGGCATTGTCACGATGGCATAAGCTTCGTGTGATCTTTTCTGCCTCTGTGTTTGCTCCCTTCTCCAGCAGATATCCTTCAGCGTGTATGCAGTACATGATGTAATCACGGACATCCTTCTCTTCCACATCGGGAATATGTATTCTCTGCGGGAACATGCTGTTCAGCTCTCTGTTGTCCCTGAACAGGCCGTTCATCCTGCTTTTTTCATCCGTAAGCACTACTACCGTAGCTCCCAGCAGCTTTTCATTCAACGCAAAAAGCTTTGAGGCGGCATCGGCTTTCAGATCACCGGCCTGTCTGATAACGAAGCATGATCCGATCAACTTTCCCACTTTATTCTCCAGATCCTCCGCGTCCAGTTTTTCCGCTTTCGAATTAAATATCTGCTTATGCTCGAGATAACCGCTGTTATACATGATCCTGGCAGTTCCCTTGATGATAATATCCAATTCTTTCTCATCAACACCGGTCACCACCAGACAGATATTTTTGATCTGTGGATTGAGCAATATCTCCAGAGTCTTTATCAGCTGGGTTCCGACTACCGCGTGATAGCTTAAGAAACCGTAATAGTTCTCCAGCTGCTCTCCGCGCTTGCTTAAGAATTTCCCTAACAGGCTCTCCTTGTCGACGGGCTTCTTTTCCGGTTCGTACTGCGCAACTTCTATGGAGCTCTTCTGAGTCACCTCTGCTTCATTGACCGAAACTCCGGTTTTATTATCCGGTTTTTGAGGATTATAGCCTTCTTTTCTTTCTTTGTATTCCCGCCGGGTTTTCTTCCATCTCTCCTCGTCGGCGTGTTCCTTCTCAAGCTCGGCATTGACCTCCATGGCCAGATCTGTCATGCCCTGCTCGATCATACCGCTGATAACCGCTTCATCCCCTTCCGGCAGCCCACCCTTCAGGTTGATATCAACGGTCTCAACCGCCGCGGCCTCATCATAGTCACGAAGTTCCTCCTCAAAATCATCGCTTGTTTCTGTCCGGGCTGTATCTTCCGCAGCAGGGTCATCAACCCCCGCCCTGCGCAGTTCTTCCCCAAGCCTTTGCTTGGCTTTGGAAGATCCCTGCGGCAATTTACTGCCTGCCAGGATATCCGTTATAGACATCTCCATGATCTGGGCGGTGATATCCGAAACACTCTCTTCGGTATCATCTTCAAACTTTTCCTGAGCTTCACTTCCGGCGGCTCCGGCCGGAGATCCCTCAGAGCCGTCAATATCTGCGGCCGGTTCCGCAGCTTCCCCGGACTTAGCATGCCCTTCGTAAATATCACGATCTGAGTCTTCTGCCGCTCCTGAGGCTTCCCCAGCTTCCGTATACTCTTCGGAACTGCCGGAATCTTCGCTGTATTCTGCCTCTTCCGGGACTCTCTCCGATTCCGTATACTCTTCGGAACTGCCGGGATCTTCGCCGTATTCTGCCTCTTCCGGGACGTCTTCAGACTCAGTATACTCTTCGGAACTGCCAAAGTCCGCGCCGTCCGCCGCTTCTGCGGTTTCCTTCGGCACATCAGACGTTACGCCGGCTTCGGGTTCATTTTCAGTTTCTTCTTTCAGTTCCAGCTCCCCGCGATAATACTTTCGAAGCGCTTTTGCTCTGTCAACGTACTGGCCGTCTCCGAACCATATCTCTATATCCTTGCATTCCTTAACACATTTCTCGCCAAGCCCCGCCTTATGGTAAAGCTTCGCAAGCTCATAGGCCCAGATTTCGATATATTCGACCCTTTTCAGTGCTTCCAGATCATCGATAAGAATATCAAGACCCTTCTTTTCCAGTTTATCTATATTGTATCTGTAAATGTAATTGTAATAATCATTCGGTGCCAGCTTATGGAATTCTTCATAGTACACTTCCGCCTCGGCCGGGTCTTTCAGTGTCAGAGTAAGATTGATAAGCTGCATGAGAACCGTCCGTCCCGGCTTTCTGGCATGGATCTCCTTTAGTGCTTCGTATGCGCGCTCATACATTCCGTTTTCCATGTACAGATCGGCTATCAAACCGATATCAGCGTTGCTCTTCAGCCTTTTTAAATCCAGCGTCTCGGCAATTTCCAGCGCATCCGTCTGTCTGCCGCTGCGGATATTTTCCTTCATCTGTTCAAGCCTGACAAAATTCCTGTATCGTTCCATAGTGCTTTCCCTTACCCGACTTAATCACATTCTTAAAAATTCAGAAAGAGTTTTGCCTTTAGGCAACCCGTCCTTTGCCCCGAAATAGCGCACCCTTCCTTCCGCCAACACCGTAAGATGTGTTGCGACCCGCTCTATCTCTTCGATATAATGACCTATATATACTACTGCCACACCATCTTTACGCAGCTCCTCCACAGTCTCCAGGATCTGGTCACAGGACTGCATATCTATCCCCGTAGTCGGCTCATCAAGTACCAGCAGCTTCGGTTCGTGAAGCAGCGCGACACCGATATTGAGCCGTCGCTTCATTCCTCCGGAATAAGTACTGACTCTCCGTAAGGCAAGCTCCCTGTCAAAACGGATTATTTCGCAGACTTTCGCGATGCGTTCAGGCTGCATGCCTTTAGGCACTTTATTGGCCCCTGCCCAGAACTTCAGATTGTCCATACCGGACAGAGTCTCATACAGCGCGATATCCTGCGGAACATAGCCTATACGTGAACGAACCTCCCTGGAAGCTTTTGTTACATCCAACCCGTCCAGTTCGATCTTTCCCAAATCGGGCTTAAGCAGCGTAACTATCATAGCCGCAAGAGTAGATTTGCCTGCTCCGTTAGCTCCTACTATACCCAGCGTCTCACCGCCGTTTACGGAAAACGATACCCTGTCTACCACCGTTTTGCCGCGATAAGCTTTTGTAACATCCGTCAATTCCAGCATTCTGTAACCTCATGATTACATTTCCCTGTAAAACTTAAGTGTTTCCTTCAGTTCTTCGGGAATGTCCGCTCCTTTTGTCTCCAGTCCCTTGAGGCGCAGCTGCAGCTCACGGCCCTTCTTGCCGCGTTCACGTATATCTCTGGCAAATGCCTCTTCGTACAGCGGCTGCGTACCGATCCTCTTGCGGATCTCGGCAGCAAAGGGACAGTATGTGGCCAGCATCTCCCTGACGACCTTATTCAGTTTGACTGACCCAGTGGCCTCGTTCCTGATCCAAACCTCATAATCAAGAGTAAATATCTCTCGCAGATTGTTCCTGCCCCGCTGTATCTGCAGCTTGATCTTCTCTTTCCTGTCATCGGAAAGATCATGGTTCTTCTTGTAAAACTGTATATAATCCGAGTATTCCGAAGTCAGCGAATGAACCTGGATATTGTTCCAGTTTGCTCCCTGAATGGTCTTGCACAGATCCCATCTGTAGCGTCCCAAAGCTTTGACCAGGATATTGAAGAAATCCGTATACGTAAAGGAAGGCGCGAAGAATCTGCCTTCGCTGTCACGCTTGCGTCCTGTGATCTCCTGCCACATGATCACATTCTGGCCGACCATGGGATAAAGGATAAACTCAGGCATAACCTGCTTCATCACATATTCCTTTTCCAGCCCCGCCGCCTTGTTCACATAGAGCGACTCACGGTAAAATACGGAAAAATCGATGGACAGAACCTTTGCTACCTCATCATTTATACGCTGCGCGGAACAATACGCTTTTTCAAGATTTCCCATAAACATCCCGGAATGGATAAACGGTACGAAAATGGAGAGCTGTCCGTTAACCACACGGTTTCCGGCCTGGAGCACTTCCTTGATCTCATGCTCAAGCTTTCTCTTCCGGTCGGTCAGAAGCTGCTTCTCAACCTGTTCCGTAATGGTGCCGTTTTTCTTCATTTCACGGAGCATTTCGGAATAATCCTGACCCATGCTGTTTCGTGAAGGCTCTTTTTTACCGGAATATATGAGTTTGAGCCATCTGCTCATGGTATATACGGCGCATGTATCGGAAGAAGCCTGAGACGGCGCCTCGACACTCTTCGCCGCTGAACGTCCGCGCCTGCTCTTGGTAGCAGAGGCAGCCGACACTTCAGACTCGGGATAAGTCATCCTGTCTGCATACTTAGCCTTCACCGAAACCAGCTCCACCAGCTCATCATGCGTAATAAGCTTCTCACTGAGAAGACCGAAATCCATGAACAGCTCCACCGCGGCCGGTCCAACGCCCATTTCAAAATACTTTACCGCAACCCGGTAATACAGGTCATAATAAAGATTCGCCAGCTTCTGGCGCAGCTTTCTGACAGGTTCTTCGGTTGATTCGCGATCCTCGAGAGCCATATATTCATCAACAGCCGCGGAAAGCTCTGCCTGTTTATCTTCGGGAAACTCGCCAAAATCAAACAGCTGCTGCATGGTGTCCTTGCAGGAATCCACTGTCATTATCACATCGCCGCTGGTCGCATTGGAGGCCTCATCATCAGCCCTGAAATCCTCTCCGGAAAGATATCCCTCATACAGCGTCCTGATCTCGGCATCATTGTCATACCAGGTTCTGCCCGTAGTTTCGGTGATGATCTTCTTGATCCTGTTCCTTCTGGCAATACAGGCTTTGGCGATCTCCTCGACCTGCACCGGCGAGATCCCGTTATGCTTCATTTCGATGCCCAGTCCCAGCGCGTTTCTGAACAGGCTGTAAGTATCATCTCCGACCTCGAGCATAAAAATATGGATCAGATAATCACTCAGTTCATTGCATGAAGCCTGCAGCTTCTCTTCAATGCTTTGCAGGTCCATGATCGCTTCAATGACCACCTGTCTGCAGGGCGCGTAAAATGCCTTCATGACATCAAGCGGTATCTTCCCGTAATCAAGCAGGCAGTTCACCCTGAGCATATCCTCCTGCGGACACGCGGGAGGCTCAGGAAGCTCGCCTATTTCAGGGATCATACCGGCTTTGCAGCCGGTAGACTGAACCAGATACAGATATTTATCATAAAGATCCTTGATCTCCGCATATATCGCCACCGCTTCCTGCAGCAGAAGACGGCGCTGTTTCTCATATTCCTTCAGCAGGTACGCGTGATTGAATACCGAAATACCGTTATAATCTTTGTTCGATGCCAGCAGTGCGGAAAGGTTCTTCTGTGAATTGGCATTCAGCACGTAAATACTGGCCTCTTCCAACGCATAGCACTGATCGGCCGCAGCATTTTCCTGAAGCTGCTCCAGACCGACAAGAGAACCGGCACCGAGCGTAACCGCGTACCCCTTGCCTTTTACGCGAACCTTGCCCTTCAGAACCATGTAAATACAACCGGGCGCATCCCCCTCACTGTAAAGCACCTCGTCGGTTTTGAACTGGTTTACCGAATTTATAGTCATAATATCCCCCGAAATCATCGGCTGAGTCCCGCTGCGTACAGTTAAACATATCGTAAGCGGGATCACAGCGCAGAAGCGAAAATGTACATATAAGTTGATTATACCCTATCTACACGTAAACTGAAAGTATTTTTTTAATTTTCAAATGAAATGATGTTAGGGTCAAATGAAACATTGTTGTTGACAATGCAGAAAAACCGCGATATACTGATATTTGCCGCGCAGCCGGGGAGATAGCGGTGCCCTGTACCTGCAACCCGCTACAGCAGGGGTGATGATCCGGCCGAGGGCGATAGTTGCTATGCTGCCCCGTATAAGTGGTGTTGACGCTTTGGTCTTGCACAATGGGAGCCTGT
>JAILRI010000207.1 GCA_024698555.1 Lachnospiraceae bacterium | reverse complement strand
GGACCGTAGCGGCCGTTGCTGCGCCCGATGGCATTGCCCTCGATATAGAAGTCGTAGGGCTTGTCGAACACAATCTTATGAGGGTATGCAGTAAAGATATTGCCGCAGAGCTTCTGGAGATGACGTTTGGTTCTAAAGTGGATATACAGGAATGGCGATAGAGTAGTGAGATGCATATATAGTGGACAAATATAATTCCATTTACAAGCTTCAGATGCCCGAGATTACAACTCATGTATGTCGCCATACCTACTGTTCCAACATGGCGAAGTCCGGGATGAATCCGAAAACGCTTCAGTATCTTATGGGACATGCTGACATCGGAACCACGCTTAATGTCTATACTCACGTGAATTTTGAGGATGCAAAAGCAGAGATCGAGAAGCTGAATGTTGTGTGAAAATCTTAAGGTGTAAACGAAAAATAATTACACCTTACTTTACACCTTTTGCCGGTGTAAATATGCCCAAATATGCATATATTATGCCGGTAAATGAAAATGAAAAAGGTGTCTAAGCCCTGATAAAACAAGGAAAAACGATATGATTAAGATACTATTCATCTGCCACGGCAATATATGCCGCAGTACGATGGCTCAGAGCGTGTTCCAGCACATGGTGAATGGGGCGGGAATCGCGGATGAGTTTGTGATCGACAGCTTTGCGACCAGTACTGAGGAGATCGGGAACCCGCCCCACAGAGGGACGGTGAATAAGCTGCGCGAGGTGGGTGTGCCGCTCGTGCCGCACCGGGCGAAGCAGATAACCTACCGGGATTATACGGAAGCCGATTACGTGATCGGCATGGACGAGTGGAACATGCGGAATTTGAGCCGTATGCTCAAAGGCGATCCCGAACGAAAGCTGCACAAGCTGCTTGAATTCTCCGGCTCCTGCAGGGACATTGCGGATCCCTGGTATACCGGGAATTTTGATGAGACGTATGATGATATCATAGAGGGATGCGAGGCGTTGCTGGAGTATCTCGGGTATTGAGCGGTCCGCCGCGGGAATTGCGACATGGGCTTTCGGGCATGTGATAAAGGAATAGGCAGATTCGGTTATTTAAGGATCGATGTACCAGGATCGATGTACCGTAAGGATCGATATATCGGAGAAAGGTGGTAAAAATATATGCCCTATATCAGTGTAAATGATTCGATAGAACTGTTCTATGAGGAATTCGGCAGCGGCAGCAATTATATACTGTCATCCCAGGCCGGATTTTATAAAAAGGGTATGCAGCAGTACCTGGCAGGAATAGAGGAAGTGTCGGCTGAAGCGGACAGCTTTATCAGAAATGCCCAAAAAACAGGCAAATGGTATGCCCGCGTCGAGGAGTAAAGCTGACGGCGTTTATAAGGAAAAACAGAATATGGCAATAAATCGAGTAGGAGGCGGCTAGCCCCTCCTACTCGATTCAACATGTCACCTCGCGAACCTTCAGTTCGCTCGGGGCAGTTTCTTTGAAGTACACTTCTGAAACTGCCCTCTCGCTTATCGGACAAAAAAACAGCAGTCATGGAATATCCCATGACTGCTGAAGTGCATCCATAACAAATAAATCGGTTTCAATGATCCTGATCAGGCTCTTGAAAAAGCGTCCTTCGCGCTGCTGAGCAGCTTCAGATAAAGGATATAATAAACCAGATTCAGAATGAGGCTGACGATCGCCAGAATGATGCTGATGCTCTCGCCGGCACTGTTCTTTACGAATTCAGTAATGCTCTTGGAGATGGTGGACAGAAGCTGTACGGCTACAAGACCCCATACGATACCGGAGGCTCTCTTTGCAAGCTCTGAATTACCGATCTTTTCAGCGAAATACGATATACCGTAGAGAACAAAGTAAGTCGTGATTACCGATGCGATCGATGAAAGAGTAGTAAACAGGGTATTAAGAATGCTGTTGCTGCTGAAGATCATCGAAAGAACCGTGAGGGCTATCGATGCGATGATGCAATAAAACGCGTTCTTGAAGTTCTTCTTCTCTTCGGTCTCATCCTTCGAAGCTTTGGTCACGCCCTGAATGGTGATGATAAAAGCGATGATGGCGATCACCGCCGTTGCCAGACCGAAGAACAGCAGACCCGCTCCTCCGATCGCCATGCCTGCCGCAGCGGCTACAGCAACATCATAATCGGATTCAAGCGCCTCGGACGCGCCAATGGCAGAAGCTGCAGCCATAATGGTCATGATAAGGGCGATAAACCCGCAGACAGCTGCAACAAGTGACAGGATTTCAGCGGTGTAGATCTTTTTTACGCCTTCTGCTACATTAGGAAATTTCATTATGATACCTCCTGAAAATATATAATTTTGATCCCGGATCCCTTAGCAGACCGTTTCTTGAATAACTTGACCGAATGCCTGCCTGCTCATCAGTCAGGTTATTTCGCGAACGATGTACCAGTGGCGCCGGAAAGTCACTGTTAGTCGAGTATAACATATTATAAAAATTCTGTAAAGTATTTTGCCCGCTCTGATAAATCTATGATAAAACCCCGAAAGATCCATAAAAAACTAAAAACCAGTAAAAAATAAAAAAAGTACTTGACATATAACTGTAATGGGTGTATATATAACACATAAACAGTCGAAACGGACACATTGAAAATTATCCGACACAGATTAAATAAAAAACAGTTCGGAAGGAGGTGGTTGTTTGAAAATATCACAGACAAGCGGAATTCCTATTTATAAACAGATAGCTGACGCGTTCAGATCGGATATCCTCGCAGGTAAGTACGGACAGGGAGAGTACCTGCCATCGATAAGGGAGCTGGCGAAGGACTTAAGGATCAGCGTCATCACAACGATGAAAGCGTATGAGCAGCTGGAATCCGAGGGACTGGTCACAGCTTCTCAGGGCAAGGGCTTCTACGTGAACGCCCAGGACAGCGAGATGCTGAAGGAACAGCATTTGAGAAAGGTCGAAGACAGTCTTATAGCCGCGATAGACGCAGCGAAGATAGCAGGGATGAGTAACGCGGAGTTAAAGATGACGCTGGAGACCTTACTGAAGGTAGAAACGTAGCCGGCATCAGTCGGTGAACGCGACACAAAACGGCAAGGATCACTTCACAGACGAGCAAAAGAAAAGCAGCCGCCATTTCAGGACGGGGCGAAAAAGTAAGGAGCGCCGGGTTATTAAAATATCAGGAGGAAGTCATAGCCATGACTAATGCGATCGAGGCAACCAATATTATCAAAAAATATAAGAATTTTACACTGGACATTCCGGAATTCCATATTCCGAGGGGATTTGCGACAGCCCTTATCGGAGAGAACGGGGCAGGTAAGACCACGCTTCTTAACATTCTTTCGGGAATCAGGCTGGACTACAAGGGTAGTATAAAGTATTTCGATAAATTTGACGAAAAGGACCTGGAGAAGGATCCTGAGGTAAAGGAAAGGATTGGCTACACCGGTACGGACAATTATTTCCTGCCTCATTGGACAGTCGGGCAGGTAGAAGAGCTCTACGGACTGCTGTTTGAAAGATTTGATAAGGCAAAGTTCCGCAGCCTGGCATCTGAACTGGCTATATTCGGCGGTGCTCCTTTTGATGCGTCGAAAAAGATAAACGCTCTTTCGGACGGTACCAGGACCAAGCTCATGCTGGCAGGGACGCTGGCCCGCAAGACGGAACTGCTTATCATGGACGAGCCTGCGTCACCTCTCGATCCCCTTATGCGTGACAAGCTTTGCGAGCTTATCCGCGGCTATATCAGTGAAAATGAGGGCGCGAGCGTATTCTTCTCGACTCATAACATTTCCGATATGGAGAATGTAACGGATTACG
The DNA here is from genome assembly GCA_024698555.1 of Lachnospiraceae bacterium. Lineage (GTDB taxonomy): Bacteria > Bacillota > Clostridia > Lachnospirales > Lachnospiraceae > RUG11977. Next base: position 6,949 of record JAILRI010000207.1, on the reverse strand, counting down.
CGATCATCATGGAGCACGGACAGATCATGGAGCAGGGCTTCGTGGAGGATCTAAAGGAAAAATACATTGCCGTGAAGGGCGAGGCTGCGGATATCGAGGCCGCCAAGAAGGTACTTTACTCAATAACCACATCCAATTACGGTTATGAGGGCATATGTCTCGCGAGCGACTTGGATAAGCTGGCCGGACTCGATATAACCACGGAAACCGCCAGTCTGTTCAAGATCAGCGTTGCGATCATGAAGAAGAACTCGTTGGTACGGATGTAGTTCAAAAACCCGAGGTGTTGAAATGAAAAAATCTTTTATGTCCGAATATTTTGTTTTTGCCCGTAAATGGCGGATAGCGGTCATGCTGCTTTTACTGGCTATAGTCTGCGCGGTGGTCTTCTTTATGGCAGGCGCGTTCTGGCAGGTTTCGGTGCTTCTGGCTCCGTCGCTGGCTGCCGCGATACTGTGTTTTATGGATTACTTTGCTTTCTGCGGCTTCAATTCCCGTAAGGCCCGCGGCATGGAGCTGATAAAAAGTTCGGCGAGGGGACGGAAACTGATCTCGCAGGCAGTCAGGCAGGATGCGGTAAATAAATCCATTTTCAGTCTTGCGGCTTCAGTGTTCGCGCTTTCCTGCGCGCTTGCTTTTGCAGATGAAGAAGAAAACAGGGTATTCATCATTCTTTACGCCATAGCGGGATTTGCCACCTATCAGGCTGTCAGCAGGGGGTTGCTGCTTATCGACCGCTGGAAGGGTCTGACCATGCAGGTGCATATTCTGATCAGCTATCTGGGTTACTCGATCGGTTCGGTATTTTTACTGCCGATGATATTCCTGTCGGAAAGCGGGTCGGTTCCGGTCATGGCGGCATACGCGATTGTTGCGGAAGGATTGAGCGTATTTATGGGGATCACGCTGGTGCGTTCCTGTGAAAAAGCTTATGACAGCAGTTTTATTGATACATGATGGAGGATGTGGACATGGATTCAATAAAAAAATATTTCAAAATGATCAAATACGGCCTGCAGGTCAGGACCATGATAATTTTGACAGTGATCTTCTTTGTGCTTGGAATTATATATGAGCTGATCGATTTCAATTCCAACGGCATTATTCCGTTCAGCGGCCTGTATCTCGGCATTGCGGGAACTTATATTTATTCTGTACTCATGACGCCTACGGTTTCGGCACTGATACAGACCTCCGCGATGAAGAGAAAGCTGCAGGGAGCAGTTCCGGCTATATTCGCGGGAGCATGCACTTTGATCACCTTCACGGTATTTATGCTGCTCAGGTTTTTCGTCGGTCTTCCCAGACTCCTGAAAGCGGATCCGGGCGCGGATACCACGATCATCTATGTCAATACCTTCTGTACCGCTGTTCTGCTGGCTGTCCTGTTTATCTACTATTCCTTCAACTACAGGTATTATGTTGTATCTACAGTGGCACTCTGCCTCGTCCTGATCCCTACGCTGTTTATATTCATAAGAATTGATTGGCCTCTGGCGAGAGACATTTTCAAATTCATTTCAGGCATAACCGAAGCGGTAGGCGGCGGAGCCGTGATCGCGCTGTCATACGTGATCATACTGATCGGTATCGCAATGTGTTACGGATTCAATCTGCTGCTTTACCGCAAACCTATTTCAGCCCTTGCATACCGTGCCGCGCTGCGCCAGGCTGAGTCGAAGTGATGAGCCCGGCAGGTACAGGCATTCGGTGCATTATATCGAGTATTTTACAAAGATTCTGCCGCTTAGTATTGCCTAACACGCCCGGATGTAGTAGAATTTCAGTTAAGTTGGATTCGATGTCAGTGAGACGGTATAAATGAAGGGATAACATGATGATGGATAAAGAGACCGGTGCCGGAGGGCAGACACTTAAGGATCCGGCAATGCTGCTGAGTATGGTGAATATGAAGCTTCGGGATGAGTATTCGGATCTTGATGAGCTGTGCGGCGCAATGGATATTGACAGAACAGAACTGGTTAAAAAGCTTGAAAGTGCAGGCTACAGGTACGATGAGGAGAACCGGTGCTTCCGGTAAGAAAAACAGGTCATGAGAGTGCTTAAAGATGAAACGCTGTATCGGACCTGGCTGAAATAAAGATAGTAATATATCGGGACTTGAATATGGGAAATAAGAATTACTGCGTTATCGGAACGCCTGTGGGGCATTCGAGATCGCCTGAGCTCTACCGCAAAATATTTGATGAAAAGGGACTTTTTGATCATACCTATGTGATCAATGAGATTAAGACAGAGACTGAGCTTAAGGCGTTTTTTGATGATGTGCGGGCAGGAAAATGGGACGGCTGCAATGTAACCATGCCCTGGAAAACGCTCGCGGCAGAGCAGATGGACGAACTCCTTCCCAATGCGGCGCTTACACAGGCGGTCAATACAGTGGTGCGGCTTAAGGACAGGCTGATTGGTGACTCAACCGATGGCGGCGGAATGTGCGACGCGATAGAACAGGATACGGGCATATCCATCGAGGGTAAAAATGTAGTCATATTGGGCTGCGGCGGCGCCGCGAGGTCGATCATCGCGGAACTGGCGCTGCGGCGTGCAGAGAAGGTCAGCGTTTTCTGCCGGCCGGGCAGAAACCGTGAGCTGACAGAAGAGTTAAAAGGTCGAATTTTAGTGCATTTGGATAGTATTGAGACTACGTGCGTAGAACAGATAGAACATAAAGACAGGGAAGACCAAACATTAAGGAACAGGACTTCCATACTGCTTCTGGAACATGAGGATGCCGGACTGCTGTCACAGGCTGTCGGCGAGGCGGATATCCTCATTAACTGCACTCCCTTGGGCATGATCCCGCATGAGGATGAACTGCCGCTATCAGAGGAGATTACATTCCCTCAGAAGCTTATCGTTGCGGATTCCATCTACAATCCGGAGGAAACATTGCTCATAAAGAAGGCAGACGCGCAAGACTGCCGAACGGTCAGGGGCTTCAGGATGTTAGAGGAGCAGGCGGTGCGGGCTGCAAGGTTATACCTGAGGTGATTATAGAAAAATATGAAACAAAAACGGGAGGAAGATATATGAGCATTTTAGTTACGGGTGGAACAGGTTATATCGGCAGTCATACGGTTGTTGAACTCTTAAATGCCGGATATGAGACAGTCGTAGTCGACAATCTCTGCAATTCCAGCAAAGAGAGCCTGAAAAGGGTGGAAGAACTCACCGGAAAAACAGCCAGATTCTATGAAGCCGATATCAGGGACCGGGCGGCACTTGATAAGATCTTTTCAGAGAATAAGATCGACAGCGTGATACATTTCGCCGGACTTAAAGCAGTGGGCGAATCCGTGTCAAAGCCTGTAGAGTATTATGACAACAATATCGGCGGAACGCTTACCCTTATCGAAGCTATGAGGGACGCGGGCGTAAAGAACATCGTATTTTCATCCTCTGCAACAGTTTACGGCGATCCGGCGTTTGTGCCCATTACCGAGGAATGTCCGAAGGGCAATCCTACCAACCCTTACGGACAGACGAAATCCATGCTGGAACAGATACTTTCCGACGTACAGAAGGCTGACAGCAGCTGGAATGTGATCCTGCTGAGGTATTTCAACCCAATAGGCGCCCATAAGAGCGGAAGGATCGGCGAGAACCCGAACGGTATACCCAATAACCTTATGCCGTATATCACTCAGGTCGCGGTAGGCAAGCTGGATCACTTGAACGTATTCGGCAATGACTATAAGACTCATGACGGAACCGGCGTGAGAGACTACATTCATGTCGTAGACTTGGCCATAGGACATGTAAAAGCGATTGAGAAGCTGAAAGATGATCCGGGACTTGCGATCTATAATCTGGGCACAGGCAAGGGTTACAGCGTGCTGGATATCGTAAATGCATTTGAAAAAGCATCCGGCGTTCATATTCCGTATGAGATCGCGCCCCGCCGCAGCGGTGATATAGACGAGTGCTATGCCGACGCATCAAAGGCGAAAAGGGAACTTGGCTGGGAGGCCCGGTACGGTATAGAAGACATGTGCCGCGATTCGTGGAACTGGCAGTCGCACAATCCCGACGGATACGGGGAGTGAAATTGTTTATGATAACTCATCCGTAACGATCGTTATTGCTGTTTATAAAACGATTTGGCAAAGATCCGGCGGATGAGGAATTAACGATAATACAGGAGGATAGATTCGGCATGATCCAGATCAACAATCTAAGCAAGGTCTATAAGCTTTCCGCAAAGAAGATGCAGGAGCTCAAGACCAGGAATCCGGAGAAGATCGCTGTCAACGGGATCTCTCTCGAAGCAAAGGAAGGGCAGATATACGGCCTTTTGGGACCGAACGGAGCGGGCAAGACCACGACGCTTCGGTGCGTAGCAACTCTCCTTAAGCCCTCAGAGGGCGATATCAAGGTGTGCGGCTACGATACCGTGAAGGAAGGGGAGAAGGTCAGGGACTGCATCTGCTTTCTGACCAATGAGATCAAGCTTGATCCCAATTTTACCGCGGACTACATGTTCACCTTTTTCGGCAGGCTCCACGGTCTGAAGGAGGATGAGATCGAAGCTCGTAAAAATGAGCTGTTTGACGCCTTCGGCATCAATGATTTCAAGAACAAAAAGATCGAAGAGCTCTCGACCGGTATGAAACAGAAGGCGGCTATCGCCGTGAGTCTGGTACATGACCCCAAGGTGGTCATATTTGATGAGCCTACCAGCGGTCTCGATATCATAACCGCGAGAGTGGTTACCGACTATCTGAAGAAATTACGTGATGACGGCAAGGTAGTTATAGTTTCCACTCATATCATGAGTGAGGCGGAGAAGCTCTGCGACTGCGTCGGCATCATCATTGACGGCAAAAAGGTGGCAGAGGGAACTATTCCCGAGATCCTTGAGGAAACAGGGACAGATGATCTGGAGGACGCTTTTTTCAAGCTGTATTCCGAACATAAATCAGAGGAGGCGGTATCGTGAAAGGATCAGGCATAATCATCCGTAAGGAATTAAAAAGAGTATTTGGTGACAGAAAGCTGGTGTTCAGCCTGTTTATCCTTCCCGCGATCCTGGTGGTAGTGATCTACAGTCTTATGGGCGTGCTCATCAGCTCCATGCAGAAGGATATCGAAGAACACATTTCCATAACCTATGTCGTAAATGCTACTGAAGGCTTAAAGTCGGCCATTTCCGGACAGGGCTTTGATAAAAACGCGGATATCACGTATCTGACCGAAACACAGTATGCTGAGCAGAAAAAGGACATAGAGTCCCTGATGCTTGAAGGCAATGTGGACCTGATAGTGGTTCAGGATCCCCGGTTTGATTCGAAGGTAGCGGCTTATTCAAAGGCGGGAGACGCCATTCCCGTTCTGAATATTTATTTTAACTCTGCCGAGAACTATTCAAATCAGGCTTATGGCGAGTTTTCAAAGGTTCTCGATGCCTACAGGACCCTGCTTCTTGCCGACAGGGTAGGCAATCTTGAACTGCTGAACGTATTTACACAGAATGAGGAGATCATCGTAAAGGAAGAGAAGGCCAACTCGCAGTTTATTTCCATGATGCTGCCGTATCTGATCACTATGATGCTGTTCGCGGGCGCCATGAGCGTCGGCGTGGATGCCATCGCAGGTGAGAAGGAGCGCGGAACGCTGGCGAGCATGCTGCTGACTCCGGTCAAGCGTAATGAGATAGTTGTGGGCAAGCTCGTTTCCATGGCGATACTTTCCGGCCTGTCTGCGATCGTTTATGCTGTGGCCATGATAATAGCCATGCCCATGATGGGCGGAGCCATGGGCGATATGGCCGAGGCGGGCTTTGGAGGCCTTTCCTTCGGTGTTACTCAGGCTTTAGAGCTTCTCGTTATCATGCTGGTAATGGTTTATCTGTATGTGGCCATCATCGGACTGCTGGCCGTTATCGCAAAGGATGTGAAGACCGCAAGCACCTACATTTCACCTGTTTACATCGTGGTAATCCTTGCGGGCATGATGACCATGTTCAACTCAGGCAAGGATCGCCCGATATTCCACTATATGATACCTGTATACGGCAATGCGCTTGCTATCGGCGATCTGTGCGGCAATGAGCTCACAACGCCCAATTTCCTGGCATGCTTAGCCGGCAGCGCTGTCGTAGCCGTTATACTTACCGCTGCCGTAACCAGGGCATTCAACAGCGAGAAGATCATGTTCAACGCGTAAAAATTTAACGCGTAAATAAAAAAATACCGATACGGATATTACCGGGCAGGAGGGATATTTTCCTTCCTGCCTTTTTTAGTGCGACAACCCCTTTCAACTCTCTTTCCTGCACTTGACAATGAGGATTCATAATGATACACTGATTATCATATTGAATTTTGATCGGATACTTACTTCGGTTATGTAGTGTTCGGGCAGGTATTCGGAGCATTGGTTCGGTTGTTTTTTCGAACGATGTATCAGTATCATAAATATGATGCTAAGGTCAAATGGGAAAAATTTCATGCTTGCATGGAAATTTTTCCCATATTGACCGCCATAAACACGAACACGGAGTAATTTTTCACGGAAAAATTACGAGAGTAGTGAGTGTTTAGCAGCACAAAACGACAGGAGCGGCCTTGCCGCTCTCGATGCACACGAAGTGTGCGTGCTGCGCATCGTAAGTTAGGGTCAAATTTCATTTTAGCAGACACTAACTAATACATTACAAAATTGACAATATGAAGTGCAAGTAGTATATTATTGTTCTTTGAAGGAATTTGGAGTAATGATTATATTGTGAGGTTCATATGAAAAAAGACTTGTTCATAAAGCTGTTTAAGACATTCCTCGCTTTATGCCTTGCTTTCGGCATGGCAGTTTTTATGCCATTGTCAGGGGTACAGGCTGCCACGAAGCCTGCAAAGCCCGTCATTTCTGTCAAATCCGATAAAGCCGGAACAGCGGTAAAGGTTACGATCTCTGCCACCGGGAATGCTGA
>JAILRI010000198.1 GCA_024698555.1 Lachnospiraceae bacterium | reverse complement strand
GCAGGCTGCGATGTTATTGATACCGCTATGTCACCTCTGGCTATGGGTACTTCACAGCCCGCTACCGAGGTTATGGTAGAGACATTTAAGGGAACTCCTTATGATACCGGTCTTGACCAGAGCAAGCTGTCAGATATCGCAGAGTACTTTGCTCCTTACCGTGAGGAGTGCTTAAAGAACGGTCTGCTTAATCCCAAGGTTATGGGCGTTAATATCAAGACCCTTATGTATCAGGTTCCCGGCGGTATGCTTTCGAACCTCGTATCACAGCTGAAGGAAGCTCATGCTGAGGATAAGTTCCAGGCAGTGCTCGAGGAGATCCCGAGGGTTCGTAAGGACTTCGGTGAGCCGCCGCTGGTTACTCCTTCATCACAGATCGTTGGTACTCAGGCAGTTCTGAACGTCCTTCAGGGCGAGAGATACAAGATGGTTACCAAGGAATCAAAGAAGATCCTTTCCGGCGAGTTTGGACAGACCATCAAGCCTTTCAATCCCGAAGTACAGAAGAAGTGCATCGGCGATACCAAGCCTATCACCTGCCGTCCCGCGGATCTGATCGAGCCCCAGCTTGCCAAGTTCCGTGAGGAGTGCAAGGAGTGGGTTCAGCAGGACGAGGATGTCCTTTCCTACGCTCTGTTCCCTCAGGTTGCCACTGACTTCTTCAAATACCGTCAGGCACAGCAGAAGGGCGTGGATGTTTCCGCTGCCGATAAGGAGAATAAGGCTTACCCGGTATGACCGTCCAATGATATTCATATAATCAGAAGGGCTGTCGCATTAGATGATTTATCATCTGATGCGATGCCCTTTTTCTGTTCAAATCAAAGAATTCCTAATGCAGTCAATTTCCGGATAAATAGTATACAATCCGGCCACCGCACTTTCTTAGTGCGACAGCCCCTATAAATAATTGAAATGGAAGCCGGTTTGCGTTATCATATACATGTTGAGAGGCTGATTATGACCAACAAAAATGATCATCAGGTGAATAATACAGATTCGGCAGGAGAAAAGGATCATGGAAGTCAAAAAGTACAAAAAAGAGGCGGAATACTCATATACTCTCGGAGCGTTCCCGACACTTGAGCTGGTGCAGGCGATGCCGGAAAGAGTGGTGGAAATACTGGTCCATTCGAGCTTTACGGACCGTGAGCTTATCGAAGGAAAATGCCGTGAAGCGTATGAAGCCGGGCGAATGAAGCACTGTCGGGACACTAAACCGGGGCAGGGGGATGACGGATTGCTCCCTATCCGTCAGGATGATAAAACTATCGGAAAGCTGGCTGACAAAGAAAACGTATATGTAGTCGGTGTATTTGAGAAATATACCTGTGAACTCAAGGCTGACACGCCGCACCTGGTTCTGGTAAATCCCTCCAATATGGGAAATCTCGGAACTATCATGCGCACAGCCTGCGGCTTCGGGTATAATGACATAGCTATCATAGAGCCTGCGGCGGATATTTTTAATCCCAAGACCGTAAGGGCAAGCATGGGGTCACTCTTCAGGATACGACATGAGATGTTTGCAAGCTTTGAAGCGTATCTGGCAAAGTTCACCTCGGATAGAGCGGGCATAAAGGCAGACGCAGCCGGGGTTGCAAAACCGACAGACGACGCAGTGAGCAAAGAGCCTAAAGATATTTACAGGAAGTTTTATCCCTTCATGTTGGACGGAAGCTGCCGGCTGCAGGAGGCGCCGAAACCTTCAGATGGCCGTTTCAGCCTGATCTTTGGAAATGAGGCAACGGGTCTTCCTCACGAATTTGCGGGATATGGATGTCCTGTACGCATCGAGCAGACAGAATTTGTTGATTCACTGAACCTGACCATAGCGGCCGGGATCGGGATGTATGCGTTCAAGGAGAACTAACATTCCGGCTTGCAGTATTTTTAACAATCATGGATGAAAAGGAGAAAGATGATATGGGTTTACAGTTTGATGTACCGGATCACAAAAAGATAAGGGTGATACTCGATACCGATGCCGCATGTGAGGCAGATGATCCGTTTGCGATAGTGCATGCGCTGCTCAGTCCGAAGCTGATAGTAAGAGGGATCATTGCCGAGCACTTTAATGAGAAGGGCTCATCAGAGCGCAGCTATGATGAGATCAGGACGATACTGAACGCCATGGGTATGCGCGTACCGATGTTCATGGGGCTGGAGGGTCCGCTGACTCAGATTACCGGGGCAGAAGGAATATTTACTGAAAAAGGTACCCATGACGGTGGGGTAAAACGGGAGCAGGAAAATACATGCGAAACAGGTGATTGCGAATCCTTTGATCAAAACGGTTCTTTACCGGGAGAAGATAAAACTGACAGGAAAGCAGATGAAATAAAAGAAGAGCTGGAGAAAAATGAGGCGGTCGGATTCATAATAAACGAAGCCATGTCTGAAGATACTCACCCGCTGTTTATACTGTGCCAGGGAGCGATCACAAACGTTGCGGCGGCGATTTGGGCGAAGCCTGAGATAAAGAAACACATGACTGTCATCTGGATAGGAACACATGGCGAGGCGCCTTTTACTGCGCCTTTCAGAGAGTTTAACGCCGGCAATGACATAACAGCGGCCAATTTCGTGCTGGGAAGCGGCGCCGATCTGTGGCTGGTTCCGTCGCATGTTTATACGACCGTTCATATCGGCATAGCTGAGATACAGCGCCGTATCAGACCCTGCGGCAGGATAGGTGAACATCTCTTTGAACAGCTTGTCAGGTACAATGGCGGCAAGTATGCCGGCTGGACTAAAGGGGAGAGCTGGTCGTTAGGCGATTCGCCTGCTATAGCGCTTGCCATAAATCCTGACTGCGGACATTACAGGATGGTAAAGGCTCCTTTGGTAGCTGAGGATACATCCTCCGTGGAATGCGAGGAACATCCTCTGGTCAGGATATATACAGATGTGGATTCGAGGTATATCCTGGAGGATATGATCGCGAAGCTGGAGGTTTTTTCGGGACTCGGCGGGGATGAGACCGGAGTGTACCTGAATACGGCGACAGTAACCCAGGAATATTTAAAAAACAGGGCTATATGTGCCGACAGACCCGGATTTCACAGTAACCCGATCATTAAAAACCGCTATACCGCCGACCCGGCGCCTTTTGTTTACGGTGATACGCTTTACCTGTATACCACCCATGACGAGGACAGGCTGGTGAACCGTTTTTATACGATGAATAACTGGCATTGCTTCTCGACGAAGAACATGGTGGACTGGACTGACCATGGCGAGGTATTTTCGCTCGATGATATAGAGTGGGCTGACGGCAGGGCATGGGCACCCCAGTGCATAGAGCGGAACGGAATGTTCTATCTGTATTGCCCCGTACATAAGGCGGGCAGCGGGATGGCGATAGCGGTGGGTGTTTCTGACAGTCCCGCAGGACCTTTCAGGGATATAGGGTATCCGCTCGTGGATGAAGGCGACTGGAATGACATCGATCCGACCGTATTTATTGACGACGACGGTCAGGCATATCTGTATTTTGGCAATCCGGAGCTTCGTTATGTCCTGCTTAACGAGGATATGATCTCATATGACACAAAAGCAGGTGTGGGTAAGATACCGATGACTGAAGAAGCCTTTTCGAAGGGCAGTCATATGACCGGTACCTCGTATGCCGAGGGTCCCTGGTTCTACAAGCGCAATGGCAGATACTATATGGTCTATGCGGCCTTTGGAGGAGAAAAGGACGACGGACAGCAGCATATAGAGCATCTGGCCTACTCGACCTCCAACGGGCCAACCGGACCGTGGGTGTACGGCGGGGTACTGATGAGCGAGGAAGGGGGTACATTTACCAACCATCCGGGAATTGCTGATTTCAAGGGTCACTCGTACCTCTTCTACCATACGGGGGAGCTGCCCGGCGGCAATCTGTTCCACCGCAGTGTATGTGTGGCGGAATTTAAATACAAAGCCGATGGATCGATAGACACTATTTCGAAATGTGACGGAGTATATGAAGTGTGAAACATGTAAAAGGGGATTCGGATAAATGAATTTCGTTCATAAAAGAGAAGCATGTACAGTGATTATCACATATTCCTATTGGACAATTTAACGTTATTATGCGGTAAAATTTGTGCAAAACGTCAAAGAAAAGTGAAAAAGGGGGTAAATATTGAAATTTCTGCAAAAAGAGTGTATAGTTTCCCTGTGAAACTACTGTGAGTATATTGGGAGTAGTTTTGTGAAAAAATAAAAGAAGGAGGGAAGCAGGACTTATAGTTCTGCAAAAAAGCACATGAAGAAATTCAAAATGCTTACGGCACTGCTGGTAGCGATCGCGCTCGTATTTACCAGCATACCTGCCGGGGGAGCAAAAGCGGCTTCGGCTCCGACGAAGGCCACTGTTACGACTTCGAAGGATCTGGTTAAGGCGCTGAAAGACGGCCAGTTCAAGACCGTAACCTTCGAGTCGGCCACAAAGAAGACCGTTACGATCCCCGAGGGCGATTACTCGAAGACTGCTGTAGTCTTCAACGCGCCCAACGCGAAGATCGTGAACAACGGTCTGTTCAAGAAGGTAGTCTTAAACGACGTAAAGAAGTTCTCCGAATACGCCAAGGGCAACACCATCAGCGCCAGAGACGAGAAGGCTACCATTGCCATCGCGAAGGGAGCAGAGGTTAAGAAGCTCGCTGTAGCAAAGAAGGGCGCAGAGCTCAAGATATCCAACAAGGGTGATATCGAGGCTCTGACCGTTTCAAAACAGGCAGACAGCGTGCAAATCACCCAGAAGGGTGCCGGTACCATCGCGGAGGTAGTGCTTAACGCTGTTGCAAAACAAAAAAACCGAATTATTAATTTCGAAGATCTATGAAACTTATATCGCTGCAATCTTTCCAAACTTCTTCAACTGCTCAATAGTTTTCTTCAAAGCAGAGATTTCCTGGTCTTTTTCCTGGATTTCCTGGTCTTTTTCCTGGATTTCCTGGTTTTTTTTCTGAAGGATCAATTCCTGATTTGCTACTTCGCCTTTAAGATTATCGTATAATGTATACAATTCTCTGAAATCTTTCATTTTGCTTTCACCTCCATAATATTTATGTGTCATAAGATCAAGTACAGAAATTGCGTGAGTCTGGATATTGCCACCCAGAAATTCAAGTTCGGAATACAACTCGTTGATTTTATCCAGGGTTGGTTCTCCGGAGACAGCATTAAGCCACTTATAATCCTCTCCAAGTGTCCGCCCGGTGATGATCTGTACAGGAATAAGTCCTTCTTTTGTTATATGAAGTATGCCATTTGAATATTTTTCTACAGTATAACCTGTTTCTGTAAAATATTGTATCAGCTTTTTTGGAATATTCCAACGGTAAAAAGTGATGGAAAGGTCGCTTAGTCTGGCAATTCTAATATCTTTTGTATGATAAGCGAGAAAGAGATACGCATATGCCATTGCTCTGTAGTAGGTGTAAACGTCAAGGGGTTCATCATTTGACTTATATTCGATTATATTGTATCTCTTCCAGAAAGAACCGATAGCGTCATTCAGAACCAGAGATGGTTCTTTCTTTATGATCAAAATATCGATCTTATTAGGCATGGTGTTCAAAGTAAATTCATCCCGAATATCAAGTCTGTCGATATAATCTCTGTATTCGACTCTCATCGCGGCTGCAAAAGCCGGATGATAAGGCGTAAGTGTTCTTTTGCCCATAGGCAACTACCTCCTAAATGATAACATGTTTTTTTATCTGTTGCAACTGAAATGTGGATTTGGTCCGCGATAGCGGAGGAAATATCAGAATAGGTACAGAAGACCTATGTAAATGTGTGAATATGATACTATACGGAAGTGATCCTGTCAATACTATTTGACAGCCCCGTGTTTTTTGTGCTTATTCATGATATGGGATTTCGTGTAATTATTTACAGATGGGCTTTTGAGCAAGGAGAGGGTTTAAGAAAAATATTGAAGTTCACCCGGTTTTATGTTATATCTTATGTATGAAAGTTTGATTTATCGTTTGGATTCA
>JAILRI010000172.1 GCA_024698555.1 Lachnospiraceae bacterium | reverse complement strand
CGATGTCGGCTCATCGCATCCTGGGGCTGTAGTAGGTCCCAAGGGTTGGGCTGTTCGCCCATTAAAGCGGTACGCGAGCTGGGTTCAGAACGTCGTGAGACAGTTCGGTCCCTATCCGGCGCGGGCGTAGGATATTTGAGGGGAGCCGTCCTTAGTACGAGAGGACCGGGACGGACGGACCCCTGGTGCACCGGTTGTCACGCCAGTGGCACGGCCGGGTAGCCAAGTCCGGACGGGATAAGCGCTGAAGGCATCTAAGCGCGAAGCCCCCCTTAAGATGAGATATCCCGTAACGTAAGTTAGTAAGGCCCCCCGCAGACGACGGGGTTGATAGGGCAGGTGTGGAAGCGCGGCAACGCGTGCAGCAGACTGCTACTAATAGGCCGAGGGCTTGATCTGGGATCTTCTTTACGAAGTTTGTTCTCTATGTTTAGTTTTATTCCTCGATAGCTCAATGGCAGAGCATTCGGCTGTTAACCGAAGGGTTGTTGGTTCGAGCCCAACTCGGGGAGCTTAGACGAAATCAAAGATTTCGTCCTGTGAGTTTCCTTCGGAAACTCAGAATAATAAGATACTGTAATATTTGACAGTACCAAATTTAACAGTATCTAATAACTCTAGGAGTTTCTGAGTGAAATTACCTATGGTATATAGTATACCATCGAAACTCCGAGAAGCAGAGTTTCCTTCGGAAACTCAGAATAATAGATTGCTTAATTAGTCTCTTGGGATCTTAGCTCAGCTGGGAGAGCATCTGCCTTACAAGCAGAGGGTCACAGGTTCGAGCCCTGTAGGTCCCATTATTGAAATTCAATCGTTTTATTATACAGGCGAATTAAGATACTTCATATTTAATTTGCCGATGTGGCTCAACGGCAGAGCAGCTGATTTGTAATCAGCAGGTTATCGGTTCGAATCCGATCATCGGCTTTATGGGTGGATTCCCGAGTGGCCAAAGGGGGCAGACTGTAAATCTGTTAGCTATGCTTTCGAAGGTTCGAATCCTTCTCCGCCCATTTTTCTTTTTTATAAGAAAGTGGATATTGTCGCGGGATAGAGCAGTCTGGAAGCTCGTCGGGCTCATAACCCGGAGGTCGTAGGTTCAAATCCTTCTCCCGCAACTCGTGAAATATTATTTCACTTATACCAAATGCCCAGATAGCTCAGTTGGTAGAGCAGAGGACTGAAAATCCTCGTGTCACTGGTTCAATTCCGGTTCTGGGCATTTTTTTATTTCCTGATTTTTTGTATGCTGCTTCAATTGACGAAACATGAAAGGTTACGTTAAAAGGAGCATAGTGCTTGCAATATAGATACCGGATTGTGTATAATCAAAATGTCGTTTATGAAAACATTGAAATAAGAAAAAGGAGACGGGACTATGAAAGCATATCAGTTAAAGGTCACGATAAAGGACTCTCATCCGCCTATCTGGAGAAGGCTCATTGTTCCCGCGGGACTGAGCTTCTCTCAGTTAACACTTGTTCTGGTTAATGCTATAGGATGGGACGGCTATCACTTAAGCGATTATGAGTTTAAGCAGGAAGGAGTTATTTTATCCGAAAATCCTGAAGACGCATGGGACTGGGATTGTGATGATGATGTCGTTGATTCATCCGAATATCTGATCGATGAATTTTTCGAGGTCGGGAGCTCTTTCGTATATACTTATGATTTCGGTGATAATTGGGAGCACAAGATTGATGTTGAGAAGCTGATACCGGATTATGAGTATGCCTATCCTATGGTAATAAAATATAAAGGCAATACTCCGCCGGAAGACTGCGGCGGAATCTGGGGTTATTACAATATGCTGAATATTCTGAATGATCCATCAGATCCCGAATACGAGGATATAAAGGACTGCTTTGATCAGGATGAATACAATATGGATGAAACCAATAAGCTGCTTTCGAAAATGGTAAAGACCAGGCGTAAGATAAAACCGAGGTCGGAGGAGGAACTGTGGGCTGATTTTGAAAAAGGCAAGTATGAAATGGGTCAGGTGGAACCGCCCGCAGACAGGGGCGACTATGATGACTATGATGATGACTTCGAAGACAGTTTTTGGGACAATGAATATAATAATTTTAATAAGCAGCAGATGGAGGATGCGCTTCGTGAAGAATTAGGCGATCTGCTGGAGCATACCGCCCTTGTCATGGCAACCTCCAGATTGTCGAAGAACACAAAAATGACGGCTGATGAGATAAAGAAGGCTCTTGAAATACCCGATAAAGACTGGCCGGAGATACTGGAGGCTTCCAAGCGGGGAGAGGCCGCATGGAATGGATTTAATGCCTTAAATCAGAAAGAAGAGCAGCCGAAATCCGACTCGAAAAAAACCAAGATCGTGCAGTTCGACCCTAAGAAAAAGAAAAAGTGAAAAAGCGGGCGTTCGCGACAGATTAATAACATCTGCCGCGAGCGTCTTTTTTGTGACAGGAAGTTATCAGTGATCAGGCTGTATCCGGGATTTACATGAAAGGATTGCTATTACACAGGTCTGTCGATATAATAATTGATGCAGCAGTTTTTTAACCAAAACATGTTTGAAGGAATTGATTCCTTTTTTGAAAGGAGCGGATCATCATAGAGAGTAAATGCAATCTGTGTCCGAGAAGGTGCAATGCCGCAAGGAGCAGCTCGCCGGGATTCTGCGGCGAGGGAATGGGCATGCGTATAGCAAGAGCCGCGCTGCATTACTGGGAGGAACCGTGTATCAGCGGCACGAAGGGCAGCGGGGCTGTATTTTTCACGGGCTGCAATTTGAAATGTGTATACTGTCAAAATGCGGCGATATCCGAGGGGAATGCGGCATACGGCAATGGCGGAGATGGGAGCGGTTATGGAATTGACGATCCCATCTGTCACCGGTACATGAGCGAAGAAAAGCAGGAAATCACAGATAATAACAGCGAAAGCACAGAAGAGCGGGAAGCCGCGGGAGCCGGCAGCGGAAACGCAGAAGAACGGGAATCCGCCGGAGCTGGCAGCATAATCGGGCATCGGCCGGGGAAAGAGGTTACGCCGCGGCAGCTTGTCGATATTTTCTTCAGGCTTAAAGGTGAGGGAGCGCATAACATAAATCTGGTCACGCCGTCGCATTTTGTGCCGCAGATACGTAGGGCGGTGATCCTCGCCAAAGACGAAGGCTTTGATCTGCCCTTTGTATATAATTCTTCCGCATATGAGTCCGTGGAAACGCTGAAAATGCTGGAAGGACTGATAGATGTTTATCTGCCGGATTTCAAATATATGGATGTGAAAAAGTCTGCCGCATATTCCCATGCCCCGGACTATCCGGAAGCAGCTAAAGCCGCGATCGCCGAGATGTTCCGGCAGGTGGGGGAGCCGGTATTCGAGCCGGATAGTTCCCCTTGTGCCGCTGTCCCCCGTAGTATGGATAACGGTAGCAGCTTCGGGAACGGCAAAAACACCGGCGAACAAGAGGTTATGAAGGATATGTACTCTGCCGGAACAACTTTTTCCGGAAATGTGGATAACGGTAGCAGCTTCGGGAACGGCAGAAACACCGGCGAACAAGAGGTTATGAAGGATATGTACTATGCCGGTACAACTTTTTCCGGAAATATGGATAACGGTAGCAGCTTCGGGAACGGCGAGGGCACGTATGAGCAGGGAAGTATGCTTATAAAAAAGGGTGTAATCGTCCGGCATCTGGTACTGCCGCTGGGCGTAAAGAACGCCTGTGATGTGATCGACTATCTGGCAGCGACCTACGGCGACAGTATCTATATCTCGGTCATGAGCCAGTATACGCCGCTGGCGGAGGTGCCCGGAGCACTGACTGAGACGCAGAAACGTCATCTTACGCCATTCCCTGAGCTGGCGCGAAGGGTGACAAAGAGGGAATATGAGCGTGTTATCGCCCATTGCTGCGATCTGGGCTTGACCAATGTATATATTCAGGAAGGCGATGTTGCCCGCGAGAGTTTTATCCCGGCATGGGATATGTGAAAGCCTCCGCGCGAAAATCTCAGGCACATAGAAATATTTTTATCCGTAGTTGTAAAAGCTGAAAAATATTAGTATAATAGATAATTGGTGTAGTGTGTACAATAACAGGTTAAGACCCTGAACGGGAAAATTATAGAAATCGCGTGGAGGCAGTAATGGGGAAACAACAGGTGAAAATGACCGGAAGAGACAAACGGATGAGAATATATAAATGGTTCTTTTTTGCGTTCCTGTTCTTAACTGTGTGCCTCTTTTTCTGCTTCAATCATATTGAAAAGGAAAAGGCCTACACGCCTGATGCCATCGAATATATAGAGCATTGGACCGTTACGGAATCCAACGGACATACCTTTACCACGGGCAGAGAGTTTACGGACAACAGGGAGTACGAGGGCAAATTTACCATAGAATCCACGCTTCCCGCCCGTGTACATGATCAGGATATGTTCTGTACCCGTGTGAGCCTGAACGCCGGAATATACATCAATGATGAATTGAGATATGACTTTGACGGCAGCAGCGGCATGCCCTTTCCCGGCGGATCAGTAAAGAGCTTTTACGCCATGGTGCCTTTGAACAGCTTGGATTCGGGGGCATCGATCCGGATAGTCCGCTCCACCGATTCAAAAACACCTCTGGTTGTAGGGGAATCCATAGTTTCCACACAAAGCGGTGTATTACATTATCTGATGAACCATTTCGGACTGTCGTTCGTCCTGTCGGCAGTGCTTTGCGTATTCGCGGGCGTAACGGCTATGGTCGGAATAGGAATGCAGCTTAAGTACAAGAGGCATGTGGATATGTTCTACGGCGCGCTGGCTGTACTGGTTGTCGCGTGCTGGCTGGTAACCAACTCATATCTTTATCCATTCATTTTCGGACATTACTATATCGACGGAATACTAAACTATCTGTTCAGTCTGATGCTGCCCTTCGGACCGATCCTGTATATAGATTCGATCCAGCACGGACGCAAGCGGAATTTTATGGCTGTGCTTATGGCCATTTCCGTGGCCAGCGCGCTTATCTGGACTGTTCTGCATTTTACCGGCGTGATGTCATTCTGGGATTCGCTTATTTACATAAACATCATCCAGATCATGACCTTGGTCGCAGGAGCCTTTATACTCATCAAGGATCTGGTCGACGGATATTTTCACGAATACCGGTTTACCGCCATCGGTTTTATCGGCTTTATTGTGTTCAGTCTCCTTGAGCTGGTAGTCATCATATTTATCAAGCCGAAAAATGATGACATACCCATGCTGCTGGGACTTAATTTCCTGCTGGTCTTCGTTGTCGTGCAGCAGGTTGACGACATGCGCAGGATCTACGAGGAAAAGCAGAACGCGATCGCTGTTTCCGATGCCAAGACCAAATTCCTTGCCAATATGTCCCATGAGATCAGGACGCCCATCAACGCCATTTTGGGCATGAATGAGATGATCCTTCGTGAAAATAAAGACAAGGTCATTGACGGATATGCGCGCAATGTCAAGAGCTCGGGACGCATGCTGCTGACTCTCGTCAATGATGTACTTGATTTTTCAAAAATAGAGGCGGGAAAGATAGAGATATCCTGCGCGGATTACAGCCTTACCAGAGTTCTCTCTGAAGTGGTGCCGCTGGTAGAGGAGCGCGCTCATGCCAAGAACCTTGAATTTAAGGTCGAGATCCAGAAGGGCGTACCTGACGGGCAGAACAGCGATGAATTCCGCATCAAACAGGTGCTGGTAAATCTTCTCAACAATGCTGTAAAATACACGGATCAAGGCAGTGTGACACTCAATGTCGGCGGAGTGTACAACACCGAGAATTCATTTATGCTGGAGCTTACAGTCACGGATACAGGGCGCGGTATTAAAAAGGGCGATCAGGAATACCTGTTTGACGCGTTTTCACGTGCGGATATGCAGAAAAACCGCAGTATCGAGGGTACCGGGCTGGGGCTGGCCATAGTCAAAAGCATCATGAACTCAATGGGTGGCGAGATCAGTGTGGAAAGCGAATACGGCGAAGGCTCCTCGTTCAGGGTTAAGCTTCCTGTGGGAGTAGTTAGCAAAAATCCTGTTCAAAAGAACCAGATAGGTGTTACCTTCGAGGAAGCGGATACTGCCGGATGTGATTTTACGGCGCCTTACGCCCGTGTTCTGGCTGTCGATGACAATAAAGCGAACTTGACCATAGTGAGGTTGTTCTTAAAGCGCACCGGGATCAAGCCGGATCTGTGCAACAGCGGAACTGAAGCCATTGAGCTTTGCAAACAGAATAAATACGATCTGATACTTCTTGATCACATGATGCCTACGCCGGACGGTATCGAGACGCTTTCAGCCATCCGGAACGATGAAGAGTCACTGAATAAGGATACTACAGCAATAGTATTGACTGCCAACGCCGTGGCAGGCAGCAGGCAGATGTATCTGGACGCGGGATTTGCGGATTATCTGACGAAACCGCTGGATTCGATAGTGCTGGAGCAGACGGTGAAGCAGTACCTGCCCTTTGAAAAGATCCTTCCCGTCGTAAACGATAACGCGAGCAGGCAGCTTGATAATAATGAAAAGAGCCTGAATGCGGTACAGGAGGACGATACGGGGGATGACCGGGAAACCGCGAATTCCATAGGCGGCGAGAGAATACCCGAACCGGCTGAAGAAAAGGTCGAAGAGGAAGACTATTCCGTAGTGGAATTCTTGCCTTCCGATGGGGATGAAGCGGATGAAGCCGGCCAGAAGCCCCTGTATGCGGACTTAAAAGAAAAGCTGTCTCAGATAAAGGAAATGGATTACGATACCGCCATGATGCATTGTGCCAATGATGAGGCGGTTTTGGCCGAGATCCTCGATGAGATCGCAGGCGAAGGAAGAGCCAGAGCCAACAGGATGTTCGGCTTTATCAAAGAGAAGGACTGGGCTTCTTACCGTGTCGAGGCGCATGCCATCAAGGGACTTATGGCGACCATCGGCGTTCCTCAGATGAGCGAGCGCGCCAGAAAGCACGAGTTTGCCGGAAGAGATGAACAGGAAAGCATCATCGAGGAAGACGGCAACGAGTTTATCGAGCAGTATGTAGAGCTGTGCGACAGCATCGGTGAGGCGCTGCGTCAGAGCAGGTGAAACAGACAGAAAAAGCAGGACTGTCGCTGAAAAAGGAGGTGAGCCGTCATGAGCAGGGATGATGCAGTCAGACTGCTTCTGACGGCAGGGTTCTTTATAGTGCTGGTTGCCGGAGCGGTCTGTACTGTAAGCAACGCACGGCGCTGGAGCGTGTCTGTGGGAGCCGTGACAAAGGAATATGTGGGCGAAGGAAGTTTAAAATACGCATTGGAACATGGGTCTGCATGGGAAGAAGACACGGATGTAAATGTGGATGAAAATACAGAAGGAAGTCTGGACGGCAGTATAGACGGGGATAGGCAGCAGACGGACCTTGCCTACGGCGGACCGGATGAGACGGGTTTACCGGCAGGCGCGGCAGGAGATAATAACGGCGGTTCCTATGGCGAGCTGTCCGGAAGCGGAGCGGGCTTAAACCAGGCCGCTTCAACTGCAGGACCGGGGTACGGGAATGGAGAGGAAGGTTTAGCTCCGGCCGGGTCCGATGGGACCGACGATAGTGCCTATAAGGTAAATACTGTGAATGATAAGGATTTTTATATAAGCGATATCACGGATGCGATATATGACAGGATCCTGGGTAAATCTTATCCGGAAGGGTGTCCTGTAAGCCTTTCCGAGCTAAAGTATATCCATGTGCTTCATACGGGATTTGACGGGCGTATGCATGTGGGCGAGATGATAGTCGGGTCTGAGATCGCCGCTGATGTGCTGGAAATATTCAAAGAGCTCTACGAGATAGGCTATCCTATTGAGAAGATGCGCCTGATCGATGAATACGGGGCCGATGACGAAAGATCCATGGAGGACAACAACTCTTCCGCCTTCTGCTATCGCACTGTGGCCGAAAGCAAGTCACTGTCAAAGCACGCATACGGAATGGCCATAGATATCAATCCCTTTTATAATCCCTATCATTACACCAGGGCGGACGGAAGCCTGTTTCTGCAGCCGGAGGGCTCACAGAAGTATATTGACAGGGACCTTGACGAGCCCTATATGATCAAACAGGGAGATGCCTGCTATCGCATTTTTACGTCCCACGGCTTTACCTGGGGCGGCGAGTGGAATACAAAGAAGGATTACCAGCATTTCGAGAAATAATTACAACAGTCAGTAAAATATGAACGGAGGAGACGCATGAAAAAAAGAATATTCAGCCTGATACTGGTATTGTGCCTGATCATCGGGAGCGCAGGTGAAGCGCCCTGCGGCACCGGCGTGTTTGCTGCCGAGCGGAACAGCAATCTTGGCGCGCATGATAAGGAACTGTACGACTATATGCTTGCGTTCTTAAAGAGCGTGGCGGCAGGGGATCAGACCTCTACAGTGCTGAAGCTGCCCTGTTCTGTAGTCATGGGCGTGGATAAAAATGAGCTGTCCGCGCAGGATCTGGGTGTGAGCGCCATCATGGAAGGAAACACCTTAACTGCTGAAGCAGAGCAGGCGATACATAAACTGATGGATGTCGATCTGAATCCCATCATGAATGCCATCCTCCTTGACGCTTACGCGGATATGTTCTGGTATGACAAGACAAAGGGTATCACATGGGGGTCAGCCGGATCCCTCTCTATCGATCCTTACGCGGTTTATCTGCCGACGGAAGGCTATGAGATACAGTTCTTTGTTTCCGCCGATTACAGCAAGAGCGGGGCAACCGGTACCACGGAAGTAAACTCTTCAAAGATAGCTGCGGCAAAGAAGGCAATAGTGGCAGCTCAGAAGATAGTAAATGCCGCTGCCGGAAAGAGCGATTATCAGAAGCTTTATTATTACGCCGAACAGGTCTGCGCGCTGACCGATTACGACAAGACGGCGGCGGGCTCTGTTTATGCGGTATACGGCGATCCCTGGCAGTTTGTCAATGTATTTGACGGCAATGATTCTACAAAGGTAGTGTGCGAAGGCTACTCGAAGGCCTTCAAGCTCCTTTGCGACCTGACGACCTTTGACAGCCCGCTGGTTGAGTGCTGTCTGATAAGCGGCACCATGACCGGCGGCACCGGCGCTGGTCCCCATATGTGGAACCTGGTGACCATGGACGACGGCAAGGTATACATGGCGGACATCACCAATTGCGACGAGGGCGCTACCGGCCAGGGGATCAGACTGTTCCTGCGAGGCTGCGATACAGGGACATCTTCGGGCTATTCGATAGTTATACCGGAAAGGAAGGAAGGAAACTGGATATATCCTTCCGCAACGATCACATATAATTACAACGATGATACCAAAAAGCTTTATTCGACGGCGGAGCGCACCATAGCTAAGTCCGACTATGCTCCGGATGAGCCCGCAGTAACACCCGAACCTACAGCAGAAGTGACAGCGGCGCCGGAACCGACAGCCACAGCTGCACCGGTGCCTACGGTAACACCTGTGCCGACAGCTACGGCTACACCGATCCCCACCGCAACCGCTGTACCGACTGCAACACCTGCGCCCACGGCCACGGATGTTCCTGAGGCAACGCTCACACCGGTTCCTTCGATCACGACGGCACCGACTTTAACGCCCACAGCAACAGTCACGCCTGTACCGACGACAGCGGCACCTACGGCCACTCCGATACCCGGTGTTACAGGGATTCCGGTCACGGCTACCCCGACGCCTCAGCAGATCACAGCGACTCCCACGCCGTATGAGGCTCAGCCTACGTCTTCTCCTGAGGACGAGCCTACAGTAGTAGAAAATGATGACGGCTCTACTACCTACTTTTATCCGGACGGAAGCGCGAAAGAGATCAATATATTTATCGATGAAAACGGCAGGGTGTGCACGGATGTTACAGTCTGGACGGATGAAGGCACGGTCAGGACCTGTTCATACAACGATAAAAAAGGCAACCTGATAGAAAATATCACGGAATGGCCGGCTGACGGCAATATTACCGAACAGATCAGGACTTATTCAAATGCCGAAAAAAAGGGTTCGTTTACTTTTACCGGAAGAGAGATCTTCGGTAACGGGGACATGGTCTTCATAGTCGGCAGCGGATACGAGGGCAGCGGGATCAGGTCACTTCAGAAATATGTCTTTACGGACGACTTCGGGCTGAAGCTCGTGTATTTCAAACACGAAGGTAATAACGTGACGGTTCCCGCAAGCGTCAACATTTACGATGGAACAGATAATGCCACAATATGCGATGTTACGGTGATAGGAAAAGGCGCGTTCACCGAGATGCCAAAGACTATCAAGATCACGCTGCCAAAGACTGTCGAAACCATTGAAAAGGGCGCGTTCTCCGGCCTTAAAAAGTTAAAGACTGTCGTGCTTACGCCCACTGCTTTAAGTACGGTGCAGAAGGGCGCATTTACGGTGACACCGAAGAAGCTGACAGTAAAGATCAAGGCAGACGCGGCTCTGTTTAAAAAAGTAAAGAAGCTCATCAAAGCCTCCGGACTTGCAAAGGGCGTGAAGCTGAAGAGGGTAAAGTAAAATAGAGGATTGAGAGTACGGATAAAGATGAATGGAGATAACATATGATGAAACGAAAAAGCAAGAGCCTGGTGAAATGTATAACGACATTTATACTGACAGCCGCGATGGTGCTGTCAGCTATGCCGCTGCCACAGTTTACGATGGTGG
>JAILRI010000163.1 GCA_024698555.1 Lachnospiraceae bacterium | reverse complement strand
GAATCATAAAGCCTCCCATAGCACCGACCAGAAAAATGACAGAAAGCACAGTTGCCACCACAGGATATTCTTTTTGCAAGATCATCATAAGCGCAATAAACCCGCATGAGTACATTGGAACTGCAATCATTGCAATTATGTCTGACCATACAAACCTCCAATGAGCCATTTTCTCCCATTCACTGTCGATTATCCCCATTTTCCCAAGTTTCTTATTTTGCGGTCCTTTTAGATCAAGCAACAAATCCGCCATAGCACATAACAAACCGCCAATGATACCTATAATTCCAAGTATGGTAATCACTTTTTCCTCCAAGCCTTCTTTCCATTTAAGATCCATTTGTCCAAAAAGCACATCTGCTCATCTGTATGAAACCAATGCTCTCCTTCTTCCATCACTGTTAATTCATTGCCATGACTCTTCGCAAATGAAGCGATTGTTTCATAGGATGTCAGATTATCCCGGCTGCCATACAGGATTCTGGTCGGAACATTCCAGCAGACAGGATGTTCACGGACATAACACAGGTAATTCCACGACAGATCTTCGCCGAACGAAGTGGATATCACACCCTTCTCTTCCATTTCCGCTTCTGTAACGCCAGCCCAAGACATCATGTTAAGGATCAGCTGCTCCATATCAACTACGGGAGAAATGAAGTAAGCGTAACGGATCATCTCACCAATCTCAGCGTTCATACTGAAAAAAGCTCCAATACTGTTGGCGATCAGGACGATATTGTCATATTTCGCATTCAACTTTGTGACCGCCTCCTGTATTTCCGTCCTGGTTTCCCATGGTGTAAAAGTCTGATAATCCAACCCTATGACTTCACATTCAGGAAACAACGGCTTATAATGTTCGCTCTCTCCGGCGCTGCCGTCTTTGCCATGGATATACAATACCATTACATTTTCTATCTATCATTCACTCCCAGCTATCTCGAGCCTTCCCCGTGCGTCAGCATTATTTCCGATAATTGCCCCTACCTTTTCACATGATTTCATCTCCGGGCAATTTCCACAGGTTTCCACTTGTTTTTGCATGGCACACTGTCTGATAGGACATACAGAATCACAATACACAGTCTTCACTCCAGGTATCCTGCATCCGGTACAATTGATCATTTCAGGTGTGATTTCAACACCATTAAGTTCAGACCATTCCTTCGAAACCTTATTCCTCAGCTCATTATCATTTTTCACTGTTGCAAGCCTCGCCTCGCATGTCTCACAGTCCAGCCCGCAATATGCTATGTAATCATTCATCGTCAATTCCCTCCTTCTATCCTTCTATCCTTCTATCCTATATTCCATTGGCGTAAATCGTATTCCATTGACTATCTCATATACACATTACAAAAATGTCGTACATGCCCCTCTATGCTTTCCAGAAGTTCCTTCTCAAACTGCGTCTGCCTGTCTGCCTGTGCGATCAATAGGACTGCAGGAGCAGTAAGCTCAACTGCAAGAAGTGACGGATCATCGTCCTTAACAATCCCCTTTTCCATCATCTCCTTTATGATCCTTGCAAACATCTTCTGGACTCCATCCAGCTGATGCCTGGTAGTAACCTCTGAGATTCGCTCATTCCTGAACTGTTCCTGAACAAGAAACATCCGTGTTTTTCGGATTATGGGATCGTGCATTGTAAAGGCAACCCTTCCCATAGTCACCTTTATAAATTCTTCCCGGCTCTCCGGTATTTTACCGATATTCCTCTCAGACCCAAACATTTCCTCATACCGTGTTTCAGCAGAGTCGATCAGAGCATTTAGGATATTCTCTTTTCCCTTGAAGTGTTTATAAAGAGACGGAGCCTTTATTCCGACAGCATTCGCGATCTGTTCAACGCTTGTTCCATCGTATCCACTCTCAGCAAAAAGCGTTAATGCCGCATCCAGTATTCTTTCCTTAGTAGACATGTCTTCCTCCATTCCGCTAATAAATATCAGCCTTATTGTAGCTAACATTTATTAGCCGGTCAAGACTTTTCTATGACAGCACAAAAAAAAGCCTGCGCACATCAGGATTTTCCCAATGCTCGCAGGCGTAATAACAATTCATGGCTATTTTTGTTTTCGTGGTTGACAAAAGAACATTGATAATTAAAGATATTGGGTTGCTTTCTAAATATTACCTTGAATAGCGTAAAATCTTGAAGGTATCAGGCTAGTGCCATTAAAAGATCGGGGTAGAAAAACCTCGGGAATTTATAAATATCAACCACGAGTTGGTAAATAGCCATCTGTCGTTTCTTACATAACATATTTCAGACTTCCTTTGTTTTTGCGGTATTTACATCTTTCTTTAATTTTGTGCTGATGACTTCTTTCGATACTCTCTTAGCGAACAATACATATACTGCCTGAATGTTTTTCCAAAATAACTGTCAGATGCGAATCCGCATTCCTCCCCAATAATGGCAATGGGTTTAGCAGTCATCCTAAGCGCGTCTGCTGCCATGCGCACCCTGTACTGATTAAGGTAATCCATCGG
>JAILRI010000151.1 GCA_024698555.1 Lachnospiraceae bacterium | reverse complement strand
TACCGGTAAGGATGAGGGCGAGCGCAACCAGAAGAGCCGTCAGCTTCTTAAAATATTTCATGTGCACTTTCGCAGAAACTTCCTGTTCTGCTTCCTCCTTTTTTGTTTTCTCCCGGAACCGGCACAAAATAACCCGGCACTGTCAATCCGTGTATTGTTGAGTTATTTGTAACAGTTCCCAGCCTTAGTCAGACGCGTCACATAACGCGCAGACCGTTTGCAGTAAAAGCATATTAATATGCTTATAAAACTTATAAAGGCCCCAAATTTCACCTTGTCAGCATTTCACGTTGGTGCTATAATCGTTAAAAGGGTCTTTAAAAATTTCATGTGTGATATTTTAATATATTTTTATAAAAATATCAAGTTTTTTCCGGTATATTTTTAGATAAAACATCAAAAGAAAGGATCACCCCATGGGAAAGAAATCGATCAGAGAAAATAAGAATATCTACCAGACCAGCCGCGAGGCGCTGGAATATACACGTGAAAAAGCAGGCGAGCTGATGGAGTATGTGTCTGCCGACCGCATCGAGAAGATCGAGAGCGGCAAGTCGCTCCCCCACCCCGACGAGATCATCGCTATGGCCGACTGCTACAAAAATCCGCTTCTGTGCAATTATTACTGCACGCACGAATGTCCTATCGGCCAGTCCCACGTGGACAGGCTGGAGCTCAAGGATCTCTCGCAGATCGTTCTGGAGATATTAAGCTCGCTGAACGCTTTCGACCATGAGAAGATGAATCTCGTGGATATCACTGTGGACGGCGAGATCACCGAGGATGAGTATGCTCATTTTGCCAAGATCAAGAACCAGCTCGATGCCGTGGCGGTCTCGGTCAAGAACCTCGAGCTCTGGCTCGACCAGACCATTGCCGACGGCAAGATCGACCGCCAGGCGATAAACGAGGTGCTGGGCAAGCTCCGGAACTGATACTCAGGACGAAAGAGTTCGCCGCACTATCCCGGTGCGGCGAACTTTTTTTATACTTTTATAATTCTTCTTTCGTTTCAATCAAATATTGATTTCAAGTCTTCTCTGGAACTCGCAGAATATTTTATTTTCCGGTTCATAAGCTGTACATCTTTCTCATTTCAGTTTCTACATCATCAGCAGAAAAGACATTTTGAATGGAATAATCAGAACACCACCGTACAGGATGCGGTAGCGCCCGATTTGGTCTCTACGGTAACGATGACAGAGCCCTTGCTCTTTGCCGCTTCGATACTTTCGATCTCGAAGTAAGCGATATGGGCGGTGGCATCCGCAGGCGCGCCCAGATCGGGATCCTCTTCGTACCATTCATCCATCAGTTCAAAATTCTCCACTGACTTCATAACCACACCGTCGATCTTCCAGGTAAGCGGCTCTTTGCTCTCGAAAGGAGTCTGAGTATAGGTAAGCTGGAAGCTGTCGCCCGCGGCCGCGAAGCTGGCCTGTGTAAATGCGATGTCAGTGATCGGAATATCCTTTTTGCTGAATACGATCTGGCAGGTGCTCTTTAAGCCGCTTAATGTCTTTACAGTCACTTCTGTATCGTGGGCATCAACGATCTCGAAGGTCGCGATTCCATTGCCATCATCGTTAACCTTGCAATCAACGAGTTTCAGGATTTCCTCATTATAGATCCATTCGGGTTCCTCGGTATAATCGGCAGGCTTAACGGTAAAGCCTATATCGAACTTGCCGGTAACCGTGTTCAGCTTAATCTTCTTGTCCAGCTTGATCTTTTTGATGTTCTTTTCAGAGGTTACGTTCAGTGTTAATGAGGCAAGCTCTCCGTTCGCGCCGGTAAAGGTCACCTCGGTCTTGCCGGCCTTCTTCAGCTTAAACGCGAACTGTCCGGTTCCGGGGTTATTCTTCGCCGAGTACTTGGCAACAGTCTCGTCCTCAACCTCCACCTTTATCTTCTCATTGGCATCCGCGGGAGTGACTACTGCCTTGGCAATGAAGAATGTATCCTTGTAATCGTTGGTTTTCAGAGTATACTCTTCTTCCTCAAATACCAGCGATTCCACATTCCTCACATTGGAATAAACGTTCACCTTGATCACATACTGTGCCCCGCTGACACTCGCGGTAGCGGTAATAACAGCCTCTCCGAGACTGACGCCCTTGATGACGCCCTTCTTTGAAACAGTCGCGATCGAAGTATCGCTTGACTTCCAGATGATCTTGTTATACTTCTTCTCGGTCAGGGCAGGAGTCTGAGCGCTCTTCTTGCCCTTGGCGATCTCGAGCTTGATCTCACCTTCGGCGTCCTTAAATGTAGCGTTCAAAGCCTTCTGATAGGCATCGGATTCCTTCTTGAGCGCCTTCAGTTCCTTTTCAATGTTCTTCTTGTCCGAGCCGGTCGCCTTTTCAAGTTTGGCAGTGAGCTTTGCTATCTTGGTGTCAACCTTATCAGCCTTCTTCTCTACCGATTCCCTGGTGGCTGCCTGTGCCCTTACTCCGGGCAGCGAAAAGCACACGCTCAGCATGAGAGCAAATACCAGCAGCTTTCTTACCCAATTCTTCATAGACTTCTACCTCCGTATGTAATTATGTCCGCGACTCTTCAGCGCCTCCCGCCCGTTCGAGATCTTATGTTTTCTCTATTGCCGTCCCCTCCGGTCGCAATCTTGTACATCGTTCGCGAAATAACTGGACTAATGCTCCGAATGCTTGCCCGGACGTTTTAAGCCGGCTTGCTGACTTCCCGTAGTAAACAACAGGAACCGGCTGACCGGTTCCTGTCGCAAGGCGGTGGCCTGAAAAGTTACTTAATACTCAGATTATACCACCAAATATTTAGAAATTCAAGGTTGGAGATTAATTATCCGAAGAACGGTAAACACCGTTTTCAGTAGGCTCGGTAGAGACATCTCCGGTATAATAATATGTGTTTCCGGAATAGCTGTCAGAATCTTTTATTATTAAGATATTTAGCGAACTAAAACCGTGTGAACGCAGGAAATTCATATTCGCATGATTGAATACAGCTCTAAACTATGAAATTTCCTGATTACTATTAGTATTTTGGGAAGTTGAAAGAAAATGATCCGGTATGAGGTGACCCCGGCAGAAAGTGCGGTGGTCATTATTCGTCCGCCTTGTTTCCGATGACTGCAAATCGAAAAATCTCAAATGCAGTCACTCGTCCGCCTTGTTTCCGATGACTGCATATCAAAAAATCTCAAATGCAGTCACTCGTCCGCCTTGTTTCTGATGACTGCAAATCGAAAAAACTCAAATGCAGTCACTCGACCGCCTTGTTTCCGATGACTGCAAATCGAAAAAACTCAAATGCAGTCACTCGACCGCCTTGTTTCTGATGACTGCAAATCGAAAAATCTCAAATGCAGTCACTTTCCGGATAAATTGTATACAATAGGGGCCGACGCACTTTCTCAGCACGACAGCCCCATATTTAAAAATCTCGATTGCGGTCAGCACACCGGCTCAAATCTGAGCCTGATATCCGGCAGAGCCTTCAGCTCGTAATAATAGTTTTCCGCCCAGTCATCACCCTGCGAAGGATCATTCACCCCGTCAGCGGGAGGCGCGAATATATTCAAGCTCACCTTGCAGGGACCGGTCAGCCGGTTTATGTAAAATGCAGGCATAAAGTCCACAAACCTGGCTCCCTTAGCCTTGTGGAACCAGTGTCCGTTGATCTCAAGCATCAGGTTCGCGTCTGCCAGTTCTTCAGGAAAATTGGCTTCGGCAAACACAGGGTTTTTCTCCATGTCAAGTTCCATTGAGACGCCGTCGGAATCTTCCAGGCTTCCCCAGCGAAGCTTTACCGGTTCTATACTGAATGACTTTTTACCATCCTGCGTATCATTCGAAACAGCTATCTCATCGCCTTCTTCCATCTTAGGCATAAAGAAGGGATCGTGGATGATCTCACGGTACGTATCCATGAGCGGCCACTCTATACCGGTCTGCTTATCGGAAGGGTTTGTAAATTCCAGGCCGAGTCTTCCGTCATCCCTGAACTGGTACAGTGTTATGGCACTTGCCCATTTTTCGGGATCGTTTTTAAACATCATGTAAAAATCCCTGATGATATCCGCCTGCTTAAAAGGTCCCGTCACATCACCGTCGGCGTTAAGCTCGCTCATCACGAAAGGCTTTTTAATTCCGTAGAGTTCGCAATATCTCTTATAGGTCAGCTTGCTCATCTCATAATTTAATGCAGTATCCTCAAGCTTATGCTGGCCGTTGGTCTTTTCAGCAACTTCATAAGGCCAGCCCCAGTTAAGGCCGATATACCTGTCCATGGACCATATATCGGTTGCCCTCCCGGCCTCCATGAATTCCTCTTCCTTTTCAAGCTTGGGTCTATTTTTATCCATGACGGAACCGGCACAGAGAATCATGCGGACATTGGGCGCATATTCCTTCATGATCTTCGAGAAGCGTACAAAGAAATCAGCGATCTGCTGATAAGAAGCTCTCTTGTTAAATGAAAACCAGCTGCCGGTACATTCATGATTCATCCTGAGCATCATACGTCCGTAAGGTCGAAGATCCTTTGCGATCCCGATGATATGCTCATCACTGACCTTAGGATCAACAGTCAGCGTCAGTATAACTTCCTGTCCGTGGCTCCTTATATCCTTCATGCAGTTAAAGGGCTCGCCATCGGTGCTGCCGCCTATGCCGCCCATATACGGGAAATAGTTGTCATACGGATAATCCCAGGCAAATTTCACATCCCTGTCGGCATATGCTTCCTGAGCGCGCTTCGGCCAAGCCTCATCGAGAGGATAATAGCAGTACATGATACTGATCGCCCTGTGTGGTCTGTGTAGCTTATTCAGAATATATTCCTGATCTACGTACAGTCCTCTTTCACTGCCGTCACCCATATCCACAGCACAGTCTGCGGGCGCGAGGTGAACCTTTTTCAACCTGCCTGAAAAATCACTCATAAAAACAAATCCCCCTGTTAAAATTAAATTTAATTATAATTTCCCCAATGAACATCCAAAAATAAATTAGCATTACCTGACTAAAACCAGATATAATAAAATTACATCAGATAAGATAAAAATTCACAAAAAGCAAAAACCATAGGATATTAGATATCATTAAGTACATTTCCCTTTTCAGATCAAAAACGGCAAAAGCATCCAGTCTCAAATCTGTTTCCTTACAATTGTGTACTCATTTCCAACCCTGTAAAACGGACAGGATGGATGGGGATCGCAGCTCATCCTGGCCAGATCATCCTCATCAAGGCATGACTGTGAGCAGTAAAATTCCTCATATTCCTCATCATACTCATAGTACATGCAATCTTCGCAATTGGTTGTTTTTTCCATATTTCACGTTCTTTCTACAACTGTAGTCGCTACATTCGTAACAAAAAACACTACCGGGCGCGAAAACTATTCTACATCAGTAGACTATCAAGAATATTCTGATTATTCAAAGTTCAACACACAATAAGTTCAATTTGAGTTGTTTAAAATTGTTTCTATATTCTTTATATTATATGTAATATATACATTTAAAACTTTTAAAACATCATTGGCACATTTTATTTCAGATTTAACTTTTCGGGGTCTGAGAGCTTCTCAGCCTCTTCACCTTTTGTGTTGCCCTTGGTAGCTATCGCACCCTTGATCCTTTCCATTTCCTTATCCTTGTTCCACATAAAACTTAAGTGTGCCTCGGTACCGTTTTTGATCCTTCTTATATTTTCAAGGTGTCTGTAATATATGGCCACAGTGGCGATGATCAGTATAGCTGCTCCCACCCAGTCTCCCGACATGCATCCATACGCGATGGGAAACGCTACCGATGCCGTAAGCGGAACGAATACTATATAGTCGGTGATAAACGCCAGAGCTAAAGCCGCAAGTACCATAAACACAAACAGGAGCGCGTCAAAGGCGAGGATCGAACCGCCCAGGCAGGCCAGTCCCTTACCGCCTTTAAATCCCATATAGAAGGGGAACATGTGTCCCAGCATGACTGCCACCGAAGCTATCGACCTGATATATGGCAATTCCGGAAGAAGCCTGACCGAAGCCGTTACTACAAAAAACGCCTTCAGTATATCTAGTATGGTACACATCACTCCTATCCTGCCGCCCATGGTGATCACGGCGTTAGATCCTCCCGCATTGCCTGACCCCGATTTGCGTATATCAAAGCCCTTCATTTTTGCGATCAGATATGACGGGTTTACAGTGCCGACTAAGTAACACGCCAATGCACAAATTACGTAATACAGTATCCTTTCCATAGCACCCTCTCAAAAAATATCAATACAGCCAAACCAGCATGTTGTCGATCTGCACGCACAGCCTTATATATCCTTCATTGTTCGTATATATATCTCCGTAATAGCTCAGGCCGTCTGAGCCGGTCAGCGTGATCTCGCTTCCGCCGCCGGTTTCCCAGGTGATATCGACCTTACCGCCCAGCCTGCTCCATACCATATATCCCGTATGATCCCCGTCCAGCCAGATATAAATCCCGTCACGTGTTTCGGCTGACTCTTCGTCAATCCCTCCCGTATATTCAAAATATACGGTCTCGCCGCTCTCGGGATCGACCTTTGCCACCCCGTACCATGAAGTATAGTTGAAATTATTCTCATCTACCGCTGATTTATCCAGATACTTCAGCACTTCGGCCTTTTCTTCGTCATTCAGCTGCAGGCTTCCGTCATAATCATCGGGATAGTCCGAATAATCCGGATATTCGGGATAGTAAGTAATTTCGCTCCAGGTTGGATCCTCATTGACACAGTTCTCGTCAAAATACCAGCCGTTGGTCTCCCACTCGCCAAACATACAGTTTTTGAAAATGAGCTTGGGATCCTGATTTCGCATAGTTCTGGAGCAGTATCCGCAGCCGTCCGAGCCTGTAAAGATACAGTCTGTAAATATCACCTCGCCCTTGCATTCGTATATCTCAAAGGGTCCGTAGGAGCAGTCCCTTATGGTAGAGTCATGAACATACAGGTTCTTAGTCCCTTCAAATGCACCGATTCCGTATACGCCGCAGCCGTATATATCCATTATTTCCAGTGTTATGTTGCTGCAGCCGAACAGATCGATCACATTGCCCGAACAGTCTCCCCTGTCGGTATGTCCCATACTCAGCAGGCTCATATACAGGTTGCTGCAGTTTTCAAAACTCAGTACTGCTGCGTATCTGGGATCGATCATAAGTTCCGTCACAATATGGTCGCCGCTTCCGCCGCCCTTGATGCTCAAACCGTCACAGTTACGGATGGTCATCTCGGTTCCGTCAAAGCAGTCGCTGATCTGAACGTACTCATGAGTATCATTAAATACCTTTGGATCGTCATACCACAGCGCTTCAAGCTGATAGCTTAAGTTATAGGTGCCCGGTTCGAGGATGATCGTAGTATTCGGCGCGATGGCTTCTATAAAGCTGTCCAGATCGCTTACGGTCACTGTCTCGCCATTACTGATGGCCACCGTTTGTTCCTGCTGACCTTCACCGGTCTGAGCTCCATCGCTGTCCGCTCCACCGCCGTCCGTTCCGTTATCCGTACCTGACTGAATCTTCCCGGCCTGCCCGGCGTCTTCACTGCCCTTTCCATCTGTAGTTAGTGCAGCTTCACCGGCCTGTTTTACATCGCCGCCGTCCAGTACTGCGCCACCCGCTCCATCATCCGTACCGGATTGATTCTTCCCGTCCTGTCCGGCATCCGTACTCTGTGCAGCTTCACCGGTCTGAATCCCTGCTCCGTCAGTTCCCGAAGCATTATCAGACTGGACGCTGCCTTCAGTCTCTTTTTCCTTATCCTTATCTGTGACCACTGCCGCTCCGGGCTTTACCGCCGCGGTCGGCGCTTTGCCATCCGTGTTCTGTCCCTCCTCCTTATGCTTGCATCCCATACACACCACTGCAGAAAGCACAAAAAGCAGAACCAGCATTCGGATCCGTCTATGTATATTCATAGTAATCCTCCATAATAACCTCCGATATTTCACATACATTACCATTTTCCCATAACACCAATAAAAAAGCAATATGTTGTAGAAATATTTTTTCTTCTTACAACATATTGCGTTGAGTATTTTTATTAAATCAAAATATAATTAATCAGATAATGTTCAATCCATTATATTTCATCATCATAGCCCATACCAGCACCCCTGTCGTCACCGCTCCCGCCAGGAGCAGGAACAGTATCTCA
The DNA here is from genome assembly GCA_024698555.1 of Lachnospiraceae bacterium. Taxonomy (GTDB): domain Bacteria; phylum Bacillota; class Clostridia; order Lachnospirales; family Lachnospiraceae; genus RUG11977. The sequence continues at coordinate 34,646 of JAILRI010000151.1, read as the reverse complement.
GTCTTGTCTTCATCACCGGTGATCCGGGCAAAGGCATAGGTCAGCAGATACCCGGCGGCTCCTCCTGCAGTGTTCATGATCACATCGGTTATATCGCTCGTCCCGAGAGCAAATACATACTGCAAAACCTCCAGTATGAGGCTGGTTCCGCATATGGTCGCTATGGACGGAAGGATCTTACACTTTCCGACCATATACAGATACCCTCCAAAAGGCAGGAAGATCAGGAAGTTGAGTATCACCTCCCGCATAAGAGTATATGAATACAACGAAAAATAGTATCCGAAGGGCTTAAGGTTCAGATATCGCCTTTTAAAGGGAATATCCGCGTATGAAAATGAAAATTTGAACATAATAGCCCATATCAGAAACACGATATATATGATAAAAAGCGCAGTTAAAAAAAGACGTTTTCTCTGCATCTTGAATTCATCCTTATATGATCATAGATAATTTTCAACGGTACTGCTTAGCCAGAAAGCCGTACACTGTATCGGCAAATTCCTTGGGCTGTATGGTACAGCCCTTATTCAGCCAGTCCCTGGTAGCGCCGGCTATTCCGCTGTAATTGAACTGATAGGAGATCTCAAAGTCCTCTTCGTTGTAGGTTCCGCGCTTCTTTACCAGCTCCCTCATCTGATCGAACAGCAGCTTTACTGTATTGCGCAGCAGCTCGCTTGACAGGCGCATTTCAAAATAATCCCTGTAAAAATGCTTATTTTTGTACATGATCTCAAACACCCGGTTGCGGTCGGCTCCGGGAACTTCGTCCTCGCCCAGCGCTTCCGAGCACAGATCGGCCTCGATCTTCTCGTACAGGTCGAAAATATCAAGATAATTCCTGTAAAATGTAGCCCTGTTGACATCCGCTTCCTCGCAGATCTCCTTCACGGTGATGTCCGAAAGGCTCCGCTTCTTCATAAGGGTAAATAAAGCCTTTCTGATTACCTTTTTCGTATATTCCGTCCTGCGGTCTCCCATGATCTGTTCCTCTTCTCAATAGTTACTCTTATCTCTCCATCAGCCAGAAATACGCGGTGTAGGGAGCCAGTTCGCTTCCGCCCCCAAAGTCATGCGGCTTGCCGGTGATCAGGTCAACCGCCGTTCCGCAGCCCGCGTCAAAATGGGCCATATACAGATTGGAATCAATATTGATCGCCACCATGACCCTCTCATCATCGCACCTGCGTTCAAAAATACACTGCCTGTTGGTCAGCAGTACATTCCTCATGCCGCCGTAGTTCAGTGCCCGGCTTTCGCGCTTGGCTTTCGCGAGAGCCGCTATGTAATCTGTAAGCGTATTCCATTCAGGCGCGTCAAAAGACGGTCTTAAGGAAGGATCGCCCTGAGCCTTGTCGCCGGTTGCGCCCCATTCGCTCCCGTAATACACGCAGGGAATTCCCGGCATTCCGAACACCAGAGCATAAAGAAGAGGCAGACAGTTTTTATCCTGCAGTATGGTCGCGATCCTCGATACATCATGATTATCCGCGAAGGAAAGCAGATGCGCGCCCCTGCACACAGTCCAGTCCTCGGGTCCGAAGAGCCTCATGAGAGAGTGGATGATCTCGAACATATTACATGAATTGATCGCCGAATGAAGCCCCTTGTAGCACTGGTAATTGGTGAGAGAATGCAGGTGCATCTCGTTCAGCATCCTGCCGTACTCGCCGTGAAGTACTTCACCGAGCAGGAAGAAATCCTGCTTCTTTGAATCGGTAAACTCACGAAGCCTGCGTAAGAAATCACGGTCAAGGCAGTACGCCACATCCAGACGCAGTCCATCGATGTCAAATTCCCTTATCCAGCCCTCTACGGCGTTAAAAATATGGCCTATAACCTCCTCATTGCGCAGGTTCAGCTTGACTAGATCATAGTTGCCTTCCCAGCCTTCATACCACAGACCGTCGTTATAAGGTGAATTGCCCCCGAAATCTATCCTCGAAAACCATCCGGTATAGGGCGAGGCCTCGCGCCGTTCCACTACATCCCGAAACTGCGGAAAACCGCGTCCAACATGGTTAAAAACGCCGTCCAGCACTACCTTGATGCCGGCAACGTGAAGAGCCTCACAGACCTTTTTAAAGTCCTCGTTAGTACCCAGCCTTACATCTATCTTTGTATAATCCCTGGTATTATACCCGTGTGTATCGGATTCAAATACAGGTGAGAAATAAACTGCGTTTATCCCCAGCTTCTGCATATGAGGGATCCAGTCCAGAACTTTCAGTATCCTGTGTTCAAGGATCCCGTCATTTTCAAACGGAGCTCCGCAGAAGCCCAGCGGATAGATCTGATAAAAAACACTTTCATATGCCCACATATTCGTATCCTTTCGTTACTGTAAAAGCAATCTTAATGCCCCAGTACCTCATGAAATCTTTCGGCCCACTTATTTGCTCTTTCTATCTCATCGTGCCAGTATTCACGCAGCATCGGCACTACCTCGTAATCCACCACTGCCTGCAGCCATTCCTCTGTAACATCGGTACTGTTTCTGCCGCAGAAATAGCTGTGCCCGATGCAGTATCCCTTGCCCAGCTTCGGATCGAGCTCTATCTCCTTATTTAAGCTTACCACTTCATCTATCACCCTGTCAAACAGAGGACTGTTCAGCGACTTTTGATACTCAATGAACCTTTCCTTCCGGAATCTGGGCTCGCACAGATAGAAGCTGAAACGTCTGCGCAGAGCGTAATCGATGAGAGCCAGCGACCTGTCCGCGGTATTCATCATACCTATGATATAGAGGTTTTCCGGCACCTGAAAACGCAGACCGTTATAGGAAAGTGTCGTCACAGAACCTCTGTAATCCCTCTCGATCATCATCAGGAGCTCACCGAATATCTTGCTCATATTGCCCCTGTTGATCTCGTCGATAATGAAGAAATACTTCTGATCCGGATGATTGCCCGCATACAGGCAGAATCTGTAGAAAATGCCGTATTTGAGTTCTCTTCCGTTGGCGGTCGGCTTGTACCCCAGCACAAAATCGTCATAGCTGTAATTTTGATGGAACTGAACGAACTCGATCCTTGATTCGTCCTTCTTTCCCATCATCGAATACGCAAGCCTCCTGGCTGTAAAGGTCTTGCCGACTCCCGGCGCGCCTTCCAGGATCATATTACGCTTGTTTTTGAGAACTTCCACGATCAGATCGTATTCTTTGCCGTCCATATAGACTTCATTCAGGAAATCCTCTTTTGTGTAGGCGAGAGCCCCTCCTTCGGGCTGCAGCGGGTTTTCTTCCCGCACCATATCCATAATACGCTCATATTCACCCTGATTGATGTGGAAGAAATTGCCCTGCATGTTCTTAAAGAACTCCATATCATGCAGCTCGGGATTGATCTTAAGATCCCTGAGTTCTATCGGCGAAGCCAGTCCTTCCGTCTTTTTCAGGTACAGATATTTATCGTCATGCGCGGCGCTTACCTCGCCTAAGCCTACTATCTGCTCGGTGGGATACGATTCGTAGCCTACTACTATATCGCCCTCCTTGGCATTGAGCAGGTTGTCAAAAATACGTCTTTTGCTGCCGTTATCGTTATACAGAGTATATGCCTTGACATCTCCTACAGCCATATGTGAAAATCCCCATACTCTGGGGTTTGTGGACAGCAGCCAGTAGTTCTTGATCTTCCGGCGAGGATTCACATCCACATACAGCTCCACATGGCTTAAGTCGATCATCGACAGCGCCGCATCAAGCTCGGGTCTCAGCTTAAAATAAAGGTTTGTTTCATCAAAGCTCCTGACATTCTTCCAGGTAAAAGGAATGGAAAACATCCGCAGAAACGTATCCTCGTACTTAGGTGAAGGGATATCGTAGGCGCCCGTTATGTTCTTCGCAAATGCAAGTATTCCCTCATTGTAATAGGATTTGACCTTTCCGTAATACTTCGCCAGCTCGTCCACACAGGCTTCCCCGCCATTGTCCTTAATCCTGGCCAGGATCGCCAGATGATCTTCATCGCATATGCTCTTGTTTCTTAAGATGAGCAGCCAGTCATCCTTTGTCAGCTCGGGATCATACCCGCAGGGGCGCCATCCGGCCTCGTCCTTCGCGCCGTTTTCATCATCCTCGGGATATCTTCCCGCTACATACGAACAAAAATCCGCAGTCAGCGTCACCTGCTTCGGATCAGAGTAGCACGTAAGATCGATCCGTTCCTTTATGATATCCAGGAGCTCTTTATCTGTCCTTAAAGCTTCCCTGACTTCATCGTAAAAAGCAACAGCCAGTGTCATATTGCGGGCGAAGCCGTCTCCAAAGGATATTTCTCCTGCCTTAAGATTGGCAAAAGCCCATTTGATATCAGGAAAAGTAAACGGATAATATTTATCGGGATATTTGAGCCACAGGAGCACAGCCGCCATATATCCGTTCTGGAAACGGAATTTCCTGCCCCCTGTTCCCATCCTGTCCAGCACTACGGACGCATGATTCGAAAATTCATTTATACGTTTGTACAGCTCCCTGTTCTCATTAAAAAGAAAGCTGAGCATGGTACGTACATCATCAGTAAATTTACGTGCCATGTCATACAGCCCTATACTCCGTATGGGGCTGTTCATGGCAAAAGTGCTCTCCCTGTCAGAATTACCCTGATCCATACCATTTTCACGTACGGTTCCGGCAGCATTTCCTGTTTCACCCATCAGTTCCAGTATCAGATCACCGTCATAGTCTATGGCGGTTTTAAGGTTTCCGGCCATGTCGTAAGCATTGTTATCAAAGCGGTGGTTAAAGCTGTATGCAGCCTGCCACTTGTATTTTACCTGTTTCCACCCGTATGATGTGCGATACCTTTTGTATGAATCAAGATATTTATCAAAAATGTCCTTGTTATACATATCTGCATCCTCTGCTCACGATCCGTGCTTTCACGCTGCCGTACATATCTTCCCGCCTATAACGGGTGCTTTCACACTGCCTTATATGTCTTCCCGCCCATAGCAGATGCTTTCACGCCGCCATACACGTCTTCCTGCCCATAGCAGATGCTTTCACGCAGCCGTACTCATCTTCTGCTCATATTCAGCACCGGGCATGGGTTTCGCGAAATAATATCCCTGTATCATATCGCAGCCCTCGGATGCCAGGAAATCCACCTGTTCCTTGATCTCCACACCCTCTGCCACTATACGCATGTTGAGGCTCTTGGCAAGCTTGATGGCCTCCGATACTACGATCTCGCCCCTGCCTTCCTCGGCAGCCTCACCTCTGAAGAACTCCGCATCGAGCTTTAACACGTCCAGAGGCATCTCCTTCAGTGAATTAAGTGAAGAATAACCGGCTCCGAAATCGTCCATGGATACAGCAAAGCCGTATTCTTTCAGCTTGTTGATAGTCGTGATCATTGCCTTCTTGTCATCAAAGAAGGCGCTTTCAGTCAATTCTATCTCGATCAGGTGATGCGGACATCCTGCCTCATCGATCATATCCCTGATCTGTTCAGCCAGGTCACTCTCGATAAAATGTGCCCTTGAAACATTTACAGATACGGGAACACACTTATATCCCGCGTCGAGCCATTTTTTCTGAGCTCTGGCCACATGCTGGATCATATAATGGTCTATCTCGGTGATAAACCCGTTTTTCTCAAAAATAGGTATGAACTTATAGGGCGCAACCAGACCGTACTGAGGAGAATTCCAGCGGATCAGCGCTTCTGCTCCTCTCAGCTCATTGGTTCTGGGATCATACTTGGGCTGGTAGTAAACCATGAATTCTTCATTGGATACAGCCTGTTTCTGATGCTCCTGAACGGTATCCAGCCACTTCTGATCTTCAACTATCCTTTCATCAAAGAACGCAATTCCGGATTCCTCCGTCTCTGACATAGTAAGTCTGGCTGCCGTAGCGTTATTGTATTCATTTTCAAGCTCTATGTCTTTGCGCCTTACGGGCTTACCCGCAGCGTCCAGATTCTTGCCTATCAGGCTGACGCCGAACTGGAAGTTGAACTTATGATCCGGATCGGTAAATTCGAGCTGACGGATCATGCTGTTCAGCCTGGTTTTCAGTTCTTCCTCCTGTTCATACCGAAGGATCAGGGCAAAGTTCGCGTAGCCGGCATATGCGCACATTTCTTTTTTGGAAATAAGGTTTGAAAGCCCTACATATACTCTTTTAAGCATCTTTTCACCCTCAGTAAGAGAGTGGCAGACACAGTAAGTACGGTAATTGACGAAAAGCAGGCTGATCACCGCGTAGTTATATCTGCGGTTGGTGCGCTTTTTAAGCAGCTGGTTGCCCTTTATCAGATACCAGGTCCAGTTATTGCCGCCGGTCGTAGCCTCACTAAAGAAATAACCCGTGATCTTCTTCTGCCTGATCATACCGCGGATGGCGTTTATGAGCATGACTAACAGCACCAGGGACACCAGAAAGATTATGACCGAAGCTATCTTGGCAAAGAGCATCAGTTCGCGGATACTGATGTCAAATAGAGTCTGAACGATCAGCTTCCTGTCGCCGCCCATGATATCCACGCTCATCCATAAAGGAAGATCCACGAAGCTTTCGCTGTCACGTCCGTCATTGTAAACCTGATATGAGATCAGTCCGTCGCGGTATCTTACTCCTTCACCGTCCTCAGTTTCTCTGATAACTCCGATCTCGATGTTTCCCGACTCATCCGCATTCCATCCGTCACTCAGGCCTTGCCAGAAGCTGGAATCATCGGCTTTACCACTTCCGGCTTCACCGGGATCATCCCCGTTACCATCTGCGGGCAGTCCGCCTTCAGCAGCCTGTTTGCCCATATTGTAGCCCTGCAGGAAACTGTCACGGATACTGATGTTCATATTGTCATCTATCCGGTCTATCTCACTGTCAATAGCACCTTTTCCGTTCAGCAGTTCAAGGAAAAGTTTACTGTCTATGGTGATCATTCCGTTCCTGTCCTTGTAAAAATACGGATTTACCTGATCGATAAACAGCTCCATTTCATCAGACGTTTCGGTGATCCTTGCCTTCACCGTATTGATCTTCCTGGTGTCATATCCTTTAACATGGATGATCTTCCCCGAAGCATACGTAATGATATAGTCCCGCCCTGCCTCATCAAGGGGCTTGTAAATATCATTCTCGCTGCTGTCTGTCACTGCGCCTGAAAGATTGGTTCCGGCTGCTTTATCAGCATCTGAAGCCGATCTTTCAAGCTCATTTTCATACAGACGAGCCATATACAGCACCTTACTGTATTCAGTGCTCAGCTTTTCATCAAGCACATATCGCAGGAACTGCCTGAAGGAAAAAGAGACCACTAAGGCAGCCGCCACACATAAAATGATAAATAATATAAAAGACGTTAAAAACCCGTTTTTCCTGATCTTCCTGTAAATCTTGTTGTTTGCCATCCCAAGAACCCCTTATACACATATAGTAACTGCTCAGACCCCTGCCCCAAATCGAGTGCCTGCAAGCCGGTTGATAATCGCAGGTTAAAAAACCCGATTGTATTTATTTACAGCATCCGCACAGTTACAATATATATATTACACCATCCATAGAGGATAATTCAAGCCTTATAATATAAAAATACAGCAAACTCCTATATTCATTCCTCATATCGGCATGGACTTACTTGGCCGGACAGAGCCCCCTAAATAATCTTGCTGAGAAAAGGGATGTGGCTGCCGCACTTTGTGCGGTAGCCACATCCCTTTTCATCAGTATCTGTCTGACATTTAAACACCTTAATATACTTCACACCGCCAGATCAACATGCTGCAGCGTCCCAACACCCCCGTTCTCCTTAAGGTAAATCCCGGTCTTGCGGATCTGAGCATTCGTCCGGTTATCCTCACCCTTCAGCGTAAATTCAGTCGTTGCGTTCCCCAGATATATCGCCCCCACATTGGCTTCCTTCAAGCTCATGAGCCTGTCGTTTCCGTCTTCATCTTTGGTCCAGACCTTCAGATGCTCATATATCTCATCATTTTCATCGATCCAGGAATTACCGTCAGTATCGTATTCAGCCAGATCTCCAAAACCGTCTCCGCTTTTTGTTCCGAACAGTTCATTTCCGTTATCTATCTTACCGTTTCCATCCTTATCAAGAGCCAGGAATCCGCTGCCCGGTCCGGCAAAGCTCATTTCTTCCGCCTTGCCGTCACTGTCCAGGTCAAACCTGAACTTCACGTCGGTCACAGATGCCACATCATTGTCAATATTGATGATCAGCGGATCTGTCATGATAAATTCCTGAGCTTCCAGTGATTCAAATTTCTGAGTAAATGATCTGCCCATGGACAGTTCCACACCGAAACTGATGGAACGTCCGTCCTCCGTAACCGCGAGCCCCTGAGACTGAAAAGTCGTATATTCGCTTTCGTTGTACATACCGCTCTTGGCGGTGATCCGCTGCCAGGTGGTTCCGGTCACGCCGGTTCCTATGTTCAAAGCAGTGATCTGCGTAGCGGAAGCGCTTATGGAGCTTCCGCGCATCACAGCCGAAGCCGCCTGAATCCCGTCAGTAGCGTTTGTAACACCGCGGATGCCGGCGATCATATCGGCTTTTTTAAAGTTGCTGCTCCTTAAGTCAAGCACCTGACCGCTCTTGTATTCTGAAATATCTATGGGTTCAAGCCTTCCCTTGCCGCTTAACGCTTCCAAAAGCCTTCTGAGCAGTTTTATCTGCGTATCGGTCTCATCATTGATCTTAAACAACGGCTCCTGCTTTTGTTCACGCATTCTTTCGAGCAACGAAAGCACGTTTCTCTGTTCATTGTCCTTACGGCGCTGCTCCTCGGAAAGCTTTTCCTCACGGTTATATTCGCGCATACCCTTTACCACGTCTCCAGCGCTTTCTGCCAGAGAAGCTATCCGTTCCATAGCTTTTGCGCCGCTCCTGGTCTCAATATTCAGTTCTTCATAGGTTGCTGAAGTACTCTCCCTGTGCTGGGATTCCATAGAAATGCTGCTGGATGCGATCTTCATATTCGGGTCTCCTTTCCCTTTTTCCGGAACCTTTGATTCTTTCAGTCATATTGCGGGCTTTTACAGTTCCATCGGTGTAAACACAGTTTCTACCGGAAAACTCCTTTTTTCCGGGCCGGCATATATATCTTTTTTGCTTTAACAGCAGAAGTGACATTATACTCTCGATGTAAATGAGTTCTGCATAGAAACGGATAAATCAAAAGCCGATATATCTGCTTACTCGATATATCGGCTTTTTGACGCGGAAATATTATAGTGATCCGCAGATTATTTAAATATTCTGAATATATGACCATATCACACATATTACTATTTATATCACATTATTTATAATACCATTTCTCGGCTTCTTCGCTGCCTTCTTCGGGCTCAGGCATGTATTTTAGCAGTACTCTTTCCATGATAAAGGTTGAGCCGTACAGCGCAAGCCCGGGAAAAATAAAAATTCCCCACAGTGTCCGGTATCCCAGGTAAAACGCTCCGGCTATCATCGCTCCGACTAGCAAGGCCGAAGGAAAATGCCTGAACATCGTGAGCATGGAAAATTTGAACAGTTCGAAGCCCTTCATGTTAAACCTGGACAGTTCAATGTAGAAAAAGCATATGTTCATGAACAGGATCGCAGCAATGGCAATGAGCGCACCGCTTATCGCTATGCTGAACGCGCCTGAAGTCATGTCCATGTAATACATGTCAAAGATCAGGACCGCGATGGCAGCCAGATACAGGATCCAGCTTGGCAGCGAAACCCGGATATTGAGCAGAAAGGATTTAAAATAGCTTTTCAGCATATATCCTTCATGATGGCGAACTACCTTGGTCATGGTATAATACCCGGAGGTGAGCGCCGGACCTGCGGTAATGACAGGCACACAAAGAATGACTGTCAGCAGACCAGTTACAAACACGCCGACGAAGACATCGGCAAATTTATTGAGAGGCCCGTCCGCCCCAAAGAAATTACCTGCCATCTATAAACCCCTTAACTTAGCCACTCTTCGATCTGTCCCTCAATGATCTTCATGAGCCTCTTCCTGGCTTCTATCGATGCCCAGGCGATATGCGGCGTAATAAATACTCTTTCGGGATGTTTCATCGAAAGGAACGGACTGTCCTTCTTCATAGGCTCCACAGTAAGTACGTCAAGTCCTGCGCCGGAGATGATACCTGCATCCAGGGCTACACACAGATCGTCCTCATTAACTATAGGCCCGCGCCCGAGATTTAAAAGAATAGCCTGCCTTTTCATCTTCTTAATGGCTTCCGCATTGATCAGCCCCAGCGTATCGTCACTAAGCGGCGCGTGGATCGATATTATATCAGAGGTCGTAAGCAGCTCGTCAAAGCTCACTTCTTTTACGGAACTGTCATGGTTTTTCCCTGAGGTCGAATAATACTGCACATTACATCCAAAAGCGGAGGCGATCCCGGCCACTCTGTGTCCGATGGCGCCCAGCCCGATGATGCCCCATGTTTTGCCTGCCAGTTCATGGAAGTTCTGCGCGAAATGTGTAAAAAGTCTGTCTCCGGCGTAGCTGCCGCTCTTAACATAATCATCGTAGTAACCCAGGTGTTCAAACAGGTAAAATAATAACGCAAAGGTATGCTGCGCAACCGTTTCGGTAGAGTACCCTGCTACATTGCGCCACTCTATGCCCCGGCGGGCCAGAAATTCCTTATCGAGATTATTGGTTCCGGTCGCGGTCACACATACAAGCTTAAGCTTAGGTGCCTCACCCACCGAAGCCTCATCGATACGGGTCTTGTTCAGGACTATTATCTCAGCGTCCTTAACCCTTTCAGCCACCTCTTCCGGTTCGGAAAAGTCATACATCACCACTTCGCCGAACCGGTCAAATCCGGACAGATCGAGATCCTCTCCGATGGTTTTTCTGTCAAGAAATACGATTTTCATACTCATCTTCCGATACACTCGTCATCATAGCGGGTCACGCTGTGTTTTTTGATATATTCCACGATCTCGTCAAAATAGCAGAAGGCAAGTCCCACATAACTGTCAGCCGCGCCGTAATAGATGGCGATACGTCCGGTATCGGGGTCATGTAAGGTAGCGCACGGGAAGCATACGTTGCCTACGAAACCTCTCTCCTCGTACCACTCTTCGGGAGTAAGCAGCCAGCTGTCGCATCTGTAGAGTACCTTTGAAGGATTTTCAAGGTCCAGTATAGCGCCACCGATAGAATAAACATATCCATTGCAGGTGCCGGATACGCCGTGGTAGAACAAAAGCCATCCCTCACTGGTCTCGATGGGCGCAGCGCCTCCACCGATCTTAAGGCTCTCCCACCATTCGGGAGCCCTGCCCATCACATGGCGATGCTTGCCCCAGTAGGTCAGATCCGGGCTCTCACTGATGAAAATGTCGCCAAAAGGCGTATGTCCGCTGTCTGAAGGTCTGGACAGCATCATGAAATTCCCGTTAACCTTCCTCGGGAACAGCACGGCATTGCGGTTGAAAGGCAGGAAGGGAGTCTCCAGCCTGGTAAACGTCTTAAAATCGGTTGTCTTTGCAAGACCAATAGAAGCACCGTAGAAATCCGTACACCAGATGATATAGTAGGTATCCTCTACCTTTACCAGTCTCGGGTCGTATGCGTAGTTGGGCATGAAGGGCTCACCCTTCTCGTCCACCAGCTGGATCTTCTCTTTTTCAAAATTCCAATGTATACCGTCTTCACTGCGGCCTAAGTAAATAAACGAGACTCCGTTTGTCTGCTCACCGCGGAATACGCCGATAAACTTGCCCTCGTAAGGTACTACGGCACTGTTAAAGATACGTGCCACGCCCTCCACGGGGTTGCGGTTGATTATAGGGTTCTCCTTGTAACGCCATACAGGCGCGTTAACTATTTTTTCAGGTCTTTCCTGCCAGGGCATTTTATCCAGCTTGGGTGCGATCATTTTGATACTGCTCATTTATTATCCTCCATTTCTTTAAAACAACATGACAGATGATTATCGTCATTATATCATTTACCTGTATCCCGGGCGCCTAGTACATCGCTTCTTAAATAACTGGACCGAATGCTTGACGGCTTTAGCGATAGCACACGCCTGAAAGCCTCGCCGTAGCCCGCTACGTCTGCGTTTTTAGACATGTACTCTCGGGCAAGCATTCGGCGCATTAGTCCAGTTATTTCGCGATCGATGTACTAGTTTTGCTTTATAAACATATCCGCCCGAGGAAATCTCATCAAGATTCCGGTTGGAATTCCGTAAAAGACACTCGGTCTTTCGCGGCTTTATCTTACTTCACCGATATCCACATCGCGGGACGTACGGCGATCATGGCGGACGCTACTCCCTCGTCGTCCAGGTTGCCGGGAATACCCACGATCATTGCCTTTGTTTCGATGCTTCCGGGTGAGCGCAGCCACCACCAGCAGTGTCTTTCGGTTTCCTGATACCCAATCGTCGAGTACGCCCCCTGAGATATGGCGTAGGCAGTAGGTACACAGCGTCTTGCCTCGTCATGGGTATCATACTCTTCCGCAAAGCCGTAATCGGAATTGATCATCTCAAGCTGTGAAAGAAGGAATACCTTGTCCTTTGTATCATCACCGCCCGAAACCTTTGAGATCACATTGTCAAAATTCTCAACGGTGGTGGTCTTGATCAGCTTCTGTTCCGCCTTGTTAAACGCCGCGTTATAAAATTCGCTGTTCAGCCATTTGCGAAGCGAGCATATCTCCCAGGTCCTCGCCCTGTAATATTCGCTCGTGTTTTCGCTGGGCATATCATAAGGAATACAGTCAAGGGCGTTCCTGCTCATGACCAGCATCTGCTTCTTGTTCTTGTCCAGCACTATCCATTCAACGGGCTCCTTGCCGTTGGAAAAATCACCGTCCTGCTCAAAAGCGCCGAAGGTAATGACATCCCCCTTCTTCACTTTTGAAAAGTCATATTTTGATTTATAACCGGGAGCAGCCTGTTTTACAGTAAAAGTCTTCTCTTTTGTGTATTCACTGAAGACTACCGCTCCGTACTTTTTCTCGTTATATGAGCGGACCTTGATCTTGTAGGTTCCGGGCGAAAGCATGGTGAGAGTCACGGTACGTTTCTTCTTGCCGTTTTGCTCCACCTTCTGAGTAAATTTGAAGCCGCCATTACCTGTTGTAACCCAATCTATAGGAGCCTCCTTATAGTCCGTATACATGTCGCCCATGCCCAGTATATAGATCTCGTAGCCGTCGGCATCCTTTGTCTTGCCAAATGTCACCTTCGCCGCGATGTCATCCTTGGTGTAGCTGATGCTGATCTTCGGCGGCGGGATCGAGATCTCCTTCGCCTCGGCCGCAACGCCTCCAAACATCCCGGTCACCAGCACTGCCGAAAGAAGCAGAGCCAGTACCTTTCCCAATAAGTTACGTTTGTTTTTCATCATAAACCTCCTTAAGTATCTATTTTTTTATTTAAAGGTTCAAAGTTATCCGGAATGAAGTAATTTCAGTATCGCCGACAAGGCATTCTCCACATCCGAGTTATTGTCAACAGTATGATCGGACCATTGCTCATATCGTTCATGCCGTTCCGCGTAAAGCGTCTCCACACCTTTCGCCGCGGTCACGGGACGTCCTGCGCGGGCCAGCTTGTCCGTGTCGCGCCGGATATATATCACTTTCCCTGCCTTATGCAGCAGCTTTTCGTTCGAAGGTATTTCCACGACTCCGCCGCCCAGAGATATTACGGTTCTGGTGCAGTTTTTAAAAACTCCCAGAACCTTCGATTCCTTTTCCCGGAATTTGGGTACACCGAAGCACTCTATATAGTCCGCGGGAGAAATCCCGAAATATTCTTCAAATTCTTCGTCGGCATCCAGAAAGGAATAGCCGATCCTCTCCGCCGCCAGCCGTCCTATCGTACTCTTCCCGCATCCGGGCATGCCGATGAGCAGTATGTTGTTTGGTCGTCTCATAACTTTGCCTTTTTATTCACAACGCCTTTATTACCGAATCAATATGTCAGCTCCTAAATCCCTGTACGTTTTTATCCCTAACTTATGATGCTAAACCCGCATTCACTAAAATGTCCAAATAATTATCCCAACACTCAATATGATTATAATATGCCGCCCGGAAAAAAACAAGAAAAAAACGGACGGTTCTGCAAACCGTCCGTTAGTGTCCAATAGTTATGCCCGTAAAGCTTTGTCTATAGCGGCAGCGGCAGTCTTACCGGCGCCCATGGCCGAAATAACGGTGGCAGCGCCTGTTACTGCATCACCTCCGGCGTAAACACCCTCGCGTGAAGTCAGGCCGTCTTCGTTGACTATGATACCGCCGCGGGGATTTACCTCCAGACCTTTGGTGGTGTTTTTGATAAGAGGATTGGGGGAGGTTCCGATGGCCATGACTACCGCGTCTACTTCAAGCTCGTATTCGGAGCCTTCGATCGGAACGGGTCTCCTTCTTCCTTTTGCGTCAGGCTCGCCCAGTTCCATCTGCTGCACTCTCATACCGGTCACAAAGCCGTTCTTCGGGTCTCTCGGATCATCCGGGTTCTTATACCCCAGGATCTCCACCGGATTACGCAGAAGCTGGAAATCAATGCCTTCCTCTATCGCGTGCTCAACTTCTTCCTTCCTTGCGGGAAGCTCCTCCATGGAACGTCTGTAAACGATGTAAACTTTATCAGCGCCAAGCCTGAGGGCAGTCCTTGCGGCATCCATAGCCACATTGCCGCCGCCCACTACAGCGACCTTTCCGCCCTTCATGATAGGTGTGTCGGGATCGTCCTTAAACGCCTTCATCAGGTTGCTGCGGGTAAGGTACTCATTGGCTGAGTAAACACCCTTCAAGGACTCTCCGGGAATATTCATAAAGTTTGGAAGTCCGGCGCCTGAACCGATAAATACAGCTTCAAAGCCTTTTTCAAACAGTTCATCTATAGTCAGAGTCTTGCCGATGATGATATTGGTCTCGATATCCACACCCAACTGTTTAAGCAGCTCAACCTCACGGGCCACTATTGCCTTGGGAAGACGGAACTCGGGAATTCCGTATACCAGTACGCCGCCGGCAGTATGCAGAGCCTCAAATACGGTAACCTTGTAGCCCAGACGAGCTAAATCGCCCGCGCAGGTAAGACCTGAAGGGCCGGAACCCACTATGGCGACCCTGTGACCGTTAGATTCCGGGATCTTTACTTCGGCATTTGCCAGCTCATTGTGACGGTCTGCTACAAATCTTTCAAGACGTCCGATTCCGACAGGATCACCCTTTATGCCTCTTACACACTTTGACTCACACTGGGTCTCCTGCGGACATACGCGGCCGCAGACAGCGGGAAGTGTCGATGACTGCGCAATCACCTGATATGCGCCCTCATAATCCTTTTCAACGATCTTTTTGATAAAATCGGGAATATGAACATTGACGGGACATCCGCTCACACAGGGGCTGTTCTTGCAGTTTAAGCATCTGGCTGCCTCATCAAGCGCTATTTCCTCGGTATATCCTAAAGCTACTTCTTCAAAATTCTTATTTCTCACATCCGGAGCCTGGGAAGGCATGGGATTTTTGTTCAATGACATGTTGGGCATACGATCTCTCCTTGTATATATTCATTCGGGTGGTTATCAGTAACAATTCATCCCCCCACTCACATTCGCAAAAAAATGACAATAAAGAAAAACAAAGAATTCATTTTTTTGCTCATGTGATGGGACGGTAACTAACGTCACCGTCCTTTGCCAGATAAGCATATTTGAAGCTTGAAAGCAAGCTTTCACTTCAAATATGTCTATCTGGCAGGGGCGCTGAATTGTTACTGTTTTTTAAACAGGTTGCAGGTTTCTTCATACGCGTGTCTTTCGAAGTCGCGATAGATCATTCCTCTGCTCATGGCTTCATCAAAGTCTACCAGATGTCCGTCAAAATCGGGACCGTCCACGCAGGCGAACTTGGTCTCGCCGCCTACTGTAAGCCTGCAGCCACCGCACATTCCGGTTCCGTCGATCATGATCGGGTTCATGCTAACTATGGTCTTTATATCATATTCCTTGGTAAGCTGACAGACGAATTTCATCATGATCACGGGTCCAATGGCGATCACCTGATCATACTTGTTTCCTTCATCGATCAGATTTTTAAGCGCGTTGGTAACCAGTCCCTTTTCACCATAGCTTCCGTCATCAGTCATCATGCACAGCTTATCGCTTACTGCCTTGAATTCATCCTCTAAGATGACCAGATCCCTGTTCCTGAAGCCGACGATGGAATGCACTTCACAGCCCAGCTCATGCAGCTTCTTTGCGACAGGATAAGCGATGGCGCAGCCTACACCGCCGCCTACCACAGCAACCTTTTTTAAGCCTTCGGTTTCGGTGGGCTTTCCCAAAGGTCCGGCAAAATCCTGAAGATGATCTCCGGCTTCCAGGTGGTTCAGCTTCTCGGTAGTTGCTCCCACTATCTGGAAAATAATGGTTACTGTTCCCTTCTCCCTGTCATAATCAGCGATCGTGAGCGGTATACGCTCGCCGTTCTCATCGACCCTCAGGATAATGAACTGACCGGGCTCTGCCTTTGCGGCAACCAGCGGTGCCATGATCTCCATCAGAGTAACTGTGGGATTGAGGTTCCTTTTGTTGATGATCTCGTACATGCTTACTCTCCTTTTTAATCCATATGTATTTTCATTTTATCAAATACTTTTTATTAAACTTCATCGTGATCACTGAAGCGTTCCTTGAACTGTTTTAAACTGAAATATGGTTTCATCAAACTCTTGCCGGACGCTCAAGTCCGAAGTGCTTATATCCTTCACCAGTCACGATCCTGCCCCGGGGAGTCCTTGCGATCAGCCCCGTCTGCACCAGATACGGTTCGTAAACCTCTCCTATGGTTCCGGCATCCTCTCCGATGGTAGTTGCCACAGCTTCTATCCCGACAGGTCCGCCGTCAAATTTCTCGATCATGGTCTTTATCACCGCTCTGTCGATATTGTCAAGACCGAAACTGTCTACCTCCATCAGATCCAGCGCGTAATTCGCTACATCAAGTGTGATCCTTCCGTCGTACTTTATCTGGGCAAAATCGCGGATCCTCTTAAGCAGCCGGTTGGCCAGCCTCGGCGTTCCCCTTGACCTTCTCGCCAGCTCTAAGGTTCCCTCTTTGTCTATCTCCACGCCCAGCACATCCGCAGAGCGGTTAATGATGGTCTCCAGCTCATCAATGGTATAAAATTCAAGTCTGCTGACCACCCCGAACCGGTCTCGAAGCGGCGCTGTGAGCATGCCCGCTCTGGTGGTGGCGCCCACCAGCGTAAAGGGAGGCAGATCAAGTCTGATCGACTTTGCGGTGGCTCCGCGTCCTATCAGTATATCTACGTAAAAATCCTCCATTGCCGAATACAGCATTTCCTCAACCTGTCTGTTCAGCCTGTGTATCTCGTCAATGAACAGAACATCCTTTGGAGCAAGATTGCTCAGCAATGATACGATATCTCCGGGCTTTTCGATCGAAGGACCGACCGCGGTCTTGATGCCGACGCCCATCTCGTTGGCGATAATACCGGCCAGCGTCGTTTTTCCCAGTCCCGGAGGTCCGAACAGCAGCACATGGTCCAGCTGTTCTTCGCGTGCTTTCGCCGCCTCTATATAAACCTTAAGGTTCTCCTTGACCTTCGACTGTCCGATATAATCGGCCAGCAGCTGAGGCCGCAAAGTACCTTCTATCGCCTTATCCTCCACCGTGTATTCGGTGGTAATCAACCGTTTTGCCACGAAAACTCCTTATATATAATCACAGATATTTAAGGCTTGCCTTCAGTATTTCTTCCGTCGTCATACCTTGTTTCAGTTCTATGCTCCTAACAGCCTTCATGGCTTCGGAAACAGAGTAACCGAGGGCGGAAAGCGCCTGTATCGCTTCATTCTTTTCATTCATCAGATCGTCTGAGGTAACGCCTGAACCGTTCTTTATGTTATCCTGATTCCTGCCCGCGTTCTTCTTTAATGAAGACGCGCCAGTCTTTGATCCGGACACCCCGCTGTCAGCATACGGGCTTTTGTCACCGTCTGTCGTAATGTCCGCCGCATACTCAGCGGGTTTGATCCCGCTCTCGTCCCTGGTCAGCATATCCTCATAACTGAGCTTGTCTTTCAGGTCTATCACTATCCTGCTGGCCGATTTTGCCCCGACTCCGGGAGTTTTCGCGATAGTCTTGTCATCCTCGGAAAGGATTGCAGCTATCAGATCTGACGAAGACATATTTGACAATATGGATAACGCGCTCTTTGGCCCGATACCGTTTACTGTGATCAGCTGCTTAAAAAGCTTCAGATCCCTGCGTGTCGTAAAGCCAAACAGTGTCATCGCGTCTTCCTTCACGTTCAGATAGGTATAGAGCTCTATCTCACCGCTCTTATTCTCCAGCATGGCAAGCACCGGAGACGTCACGTTTACTTCCACGCCTATGCCGCCTGTATCGATCACTACAGCGCCATCGGTCGTAAACAGCAGTTCACCCCTTACATATGAGATCATAACTTTTCAAACTCTCCTTTGCTGACTACAAGGCTGCCTTCCTCTACGTATTTCAGGACGGTATAAACGTCTATATCCAGAGCGTCTGCCAGCTGGTAAGCGTTGCTGTTCGGAAAATGCCTCAGATAAGCCTTTATCTGCTCATATCTCATCTTGTCGATATCTGCGCATTCCTTGCAGCAGTAGCTCTTCCTACGGCTTTTGAACAGCTTCTGGCAATGCTTGCAGGTATTGGTGTACATAAAGCGCCTCTCAGGAAGTAGATTACATCAACGCGGCAAATATGTTCAGGAACCATTGCTTGAGCTTTTCCGTTCTTGGCCTTGCCAGCCATTCCTCATAGCTCATTTCATGACATTCGCCGAAGGTAT
Organism: Lachnospiraceae bacterium; assembly: GCA_024698555.1. Taxonomy (GTDB): domain Bacteria; phylum Bacillota; class Clostridia; order Lachnospirales; family Lachnospiraceae; genus RUG11977. The sequence continues at coordinate 15,816 of JAILRI010000151.1, read as the reverse complement.
TTTCATAATCCTTTTTAATCTCCTGTACCAAAACAGGATCCCACATATATGCTCCGCATTCAAAATGCAGATAAAAACTCCGGAAATCAAGATTGATAGATCCCACCAATGCAACGTTTTCCGTGATAATATTCTTGTTATGGACAAATCCCGGAGTATAAACATACACTCTCACGCCGTGTTCCAAAAGCTTGCCGCAATTATATTTCGTGATCAGATATACTGCTTTTTTGTCCGGTATCCCCGGTATCACAAGCCTTACATCTATGCCGGAATCAGCGGCATTGCAAAGCGCGTCGCTTACTGCGTCCTCCAGTATCAGATACGGACTCATGATATACAGAAAATCGGTTGCGCTGTAAATTAGCTGCGTTATGGAGGCTTCGATCGGATTTTTGTCGGAATCGAGCGGTCCGTCGCTTATGGTCTGGCAAAAGCCGGCGCTATTGTTTACGCGTACATCGGGACGGTAAACATTATAATCATCATTGTTACCGAGAACTACCACGCCCCACATATCAAGGAAAATGCAGGTCATCCCGTACACACCGTCGCCCTCGATCCTGACACCGCCGTCCTTCCAGTATCCGAATCTCTCTATGGCATTAATGTACTCGTCTGCCAGATTAAAGCCTCCGGTATAGCATACATTGCCGTCTATGACTATGATCTTCTGATGATTGCGGTAGTTTAAGTACAGCTTGTCCAGATATCTGTGGATAGGATTGAACCTTCCAACCTTTACTCCCGCTGCTTCAAGTTCCTGCCAGAACGCCTTATCCGTGCGGAACATCGAACCGAAATCATCATAAATAAACCTGATCTCAACCCCCGAAGCCGCTTTCTGTAATAAAATGGGTTTTACTCTTTCCCACAGGACTCCCTCGGCAACAATAAAAAAGCTGATGAAGATAAAACGCTCCGCTTTTTCAAAGTCTTCTATAACCGCCTCAAATGCCTCTTCTCCGGTGGAATAATACCTGTAAGTATTGTTTTCATAAAGGGGAAAGCCCTGACCTGTCAGATATTTCATCTGTTTGACACCGTCAGGAAATGTACGGGCAAAGTCTCCTTCCGCCTTCTCAACTCTCACTTCGAACCGTTTACCGTACGAAAGCAGTTCCAGTCCGTGTTTTTTGACTTTATGCAGATTGCGCTCATGACCCCACAGGTAATACATGATAACTCCCGCGAAGGGAACGACTGCGATGATCGTCAGCCAGCTGAGCTTGAACAGATAATTCGTATGCCTGTTGAGCAGTCCGACTATCAATAAAAGGCTTAAGAACTGAATGACGAAATAAACATATACGCCGCCCGTGCTTAAGCCTATCGCAAGTCCGAATATAAGCGCGAACTGCGCCAGCAGCAGTACCGCCACCACCGCAGCCCTTAAAAATCCGCTGAAATATGCCTTAAAGAAGCCGGTCGTACCTTTTCTGTTCAAAGCATTTCCTCACAAATCTATTCAACCGAAATGATATAATAATATACCGGCTGACCGCCTGCATGTACCTCCACATCCAGAAGCTTATGTCTGGACATGATCTCTTCGGCAAGCGCGTTTGCATCATCTTCTGTAGTTTCAGCTCCAAAGTAGATGCTAACCAGCTCCGATTCATCGTCTATCATCGACTCAATAAGATCTACGCCGCATCCGCGCATATCAGTACCGACGCTCTTGATCGAATGATCGTCTATGCCCATATAGTCGCCCTGTTTGATCTCCATCCCGTCTATCTTTGTATCCCTGACGGAATAGGTCACCTGGCCGGTCTTTATATGCTGCATGGCCTCACGCATGGATTCCTCATTTTCGGAGACATCCTTGCCCTCGACAAAGCCGATGAGGGCAGCTATACCCTGAGGAATGGTCTTGGAAGGGATGACCACGATATTCTTGTCCGAAGTCATCGCCTGTGCCTGCTGGGCTGCAAGTATGATATTCTTATTGTTCGGAAGTATGAAAATAGTATCCGCGTCAACCGCATCGATAGCATTGAGCATATCCTCAGTCGAAGGATTCATGGTCTGTCCGCCCTCGATAAGGAAATCAACGCCCAGTCCGGTAAATATCTCGTTTATGCCTTCACCGATAGATACCGAAATAAAACCGAATTTCTTATGTACCGAAGGCTTGGAAGTTTTTGCGGTCTCTGTACCTGAAGCTGCATCAGACGCAGAAGATGTCTGGCTCGAAGCAGCCGCTGCCGCCTGCTCAAGTCCCAGCTTCTCGGTATGTTCAAGACGCATATTGTCTATCTTCATATTGCTGAGCTGTCCGTAGGTCAAAGCCCTCTGGATAGCCAGTCCGGGATCGTTGGTGTGTACGTGGGTCTTAACAACTTCGTCATCCGATACACAAACTATGGAATCACCGATAGATTCAAGGAAAGCCTTGAATTCATCCTCGTCCTTTTCGGTAAATTCCTTATCGAGTAAAATGATGAACTCCGTACAATATCCGAACTTGATATCCGCAGTGGATATATTTTCGGTATTTACAGCACGTTTGGTCTCGGCCGGAGCCGATGAGCTTACATTGCCGCTGTCCAGTTTAAAGTCAAACTCCTCGCCGGAAAGCGCCCTGAAGGCTCCCTTCATAACTTCGAGAAGTCCCTGTCCTCCGGAATCGACCACGCCCGCTTCCTTCAGTACCGGAAGCAGCTCGGGTGTATATTCGAGAACCTCTTCCATCCTCTCGATGACTATAGTAGCGAACTCGATCAGATCCTCGGTCTCCCCTACCAGCTCAGCGGCCTTTTCGGCGCCGCCTTTTGCAACTGTAAGAATTGTACCCTCTTTGGGCTTCATTACAGCCTTATATGCAGTCTCAACTGCCTTCATAAAGGCGTTGGCCGCTATTTCAACATTTATTTCCTTCTCATCCTTTATCACCTTGGTAAAGCCCCTGAGGAGCTGAGACAGGATAACGCCCGAATTGCCTCTGGCACCTCTTAAGGAACCGGATGATATTGCTTTGGCCAGATCAGCCATGTCAGGCTCCGCCAGTGAACAAACCTCACGCGCGGCGGACATGATGGTCATAGTCATATTGGTTCCTGTATCTCCGTCAGGCACAGGAAACACATTGAGCTCGTTTATGATCTCCTTCTTGGAGTCGAGCGCCTTTGCGGCAGCCAGAAACATCTTTTTCAAAAGCTGCGCGTCTATACTGTTTACAATCACTTAAGTGCCCTCCCGCGTTCAATCGATGACTCTGACGCCTTCAACATAAATATTTACATTCCTTACCTCTAACCCGGTAGTATCTTCAACCTTATATTTTACATTTTCGATCAGGTTTTCGCATACAGAGGGAATATTTACGCCGTAGGACACGATAATATGAAGATCAATATACAGCTGGTTATTATCTATAGTAACGTTTACGCCGTTGGACAGGTTCTCCATCTTGAGCAGCTTTGCAAGGCCGTCCCTGACGCTGATAGATGACATACCGACGATGCCGAAGCATTCGCATGCCGCGGCGCCTGCGCATTTCGCGATCACGTCATTATCGACGAGAACTTCTCCAAGTCCCGTAACAAAGGTTCCGTTCATATCATTAACCTCCTGATAAAGCAAGTCAGTGAATAGTAACAAAGGGACTGCAAAAAGCAGTCCCGAATTCAACAATATCAAGCACGCTCAACCTTGCCTGCTCTCAAACATGCTGTGCAAACATACATCTTCTTGGTTCCGCCCTCAGTCTTAACCCTTACAGACTTTACATTGGTCTTCCAAACTCTGTTGGCACGTCTGGAAACATGGCTTCTAGAATAGCTCAGATGATGTCCATACATATTGTCCTTTTCACAGATTGCACACTTAGCCACTTAGCACACCTCCTTAACTCTATTTATCTTCGTTTAAACTTCATACTTAAAGGTACTTTAAGCCTCAAACGCAACAATTTTATCATAAGAGAAAAAATAATGCAACTACTTTTTTTCGGGGGATTTATCTTTGCCTTTGCTCATCTCTTCTTCTATGTACTTTTTGCCCTTCTTGTCCATGGAGGCCTTCTGTCTTTCATCCGCAGCCTTTTCCTCGGGTGATTTCTTGAATCTGTCCATGATGTCCGGGATAGCGTCGATGATCTTCGTCACATTGTCCTGGTTCTTGACACTTACGAGTCTGGTCTTGCCGTTCTGTATCACCAGAACTGCGTTAGGCGTGATCTTCCCGCCCATGCCGCCTCCTGCACGGCGTTTATTGTTGCCTCCGAAGGCACCTGCGCCCACTCCGAATGTCGCATCCACCAGAGGGAGAATATAAGTATCCTCATCAACCTTCACCACATCGCCGACCACGGTCTTGGTGGTAATGAAAGCATCCATCCCTTTAAACAGAGCACTGACGGTTTCATTAAAATTATTACTGATCTCTGCCATACCTATATCTCCTTTATCTCCATATGTTGCTTTATATCAGCTGTGTAACTGTATTTCATCTGTGTATCTGTTGTTGCCGTTATCCCTTAAGCTCGTTTACCCGGTCAAGCGTATACCGCACATCCTTGTTAAAATAGAGCTTTGCCGCAACACACAGTATACTTATGCAGAATATCCTTCCGGTAAGCTTCATATCACCGTCAAGTATCTCATCTTCAAAATAAGGTTCGATATCCATATCCTTTAACAGCCCGTACTGCGACGCAAAAAGTGCAGTTATATATCCGGTAACAGCCGGATCCTCGAAGCCGTATTTAAAATATCCTTCGGCCTTTCTGGGCATAACAGCCTTAAACAGCTTCGCGGTCTGTGCCTTTATCAGCTCCCAGGCTTTTGCCACTCTCCGGTCTTCAAGAATGCCCGTCACTTTATTATAATAGTTTTTTATTTTTTTAACAACACTTTTTTCTTCCGATTTCTCTTCGGGCTTTTCCTCCTCTTCTTCGTTCTCTTTATCCTTTAGCTCTTCTTCCGGAGTTTTTTCTTTTTCTTCCCCTTCTTCAGATTCATCCTCAGGCTCTTCTTCCTTATCTTCCGGTTCTTCCTGTTTTGCCTCTTCTTTGCCTTCTTTACCCTCAGGCTCCTCTGCCGGAGTTTTTTCCTCTTCTTCGCCCTCTTCCGATTCTTCTTTCGGCTTTTCTTCCCCTTCTTCCTTTTCCATTACTTCTTCAGGCTTTGCTTCTTCTTCAGGCTTTGCTTCTTCTTCGCCCTTTTCTTCAGCCTTTATCTCATTTTCACCGTCTTTGTCGCCTTTATCTTCTTTTTTCTTTTTTTCTTCATTCCCGCCCCTGATAAAGGGAATTCCGAGAATTCTGACTATATATCCGATACCGTCCGAATAATTGATCTTAACGCTCACAAAATGCAGCAGCCATGTGACTTTAGCCAATGCAGACGCTTCATAGCCTTTTTCGGCTTCCTCGTCATAAATGCGCCTGCCGCTGCCTCTTAACCGGTATCTGAGCGGGACGAACAGTATGAGCAGTACTGCCAGTAAAATGAGCCCTATGATCACCAGAAGCGTTATCCCGATGATCTTCAGGATCAGAAGTAATATATGCAGCATTTACTTATCCCCGTGGTATTAACAATTCAATGAGTCATCTTTTTAGTTATCGTTACAGTTCGCATTTATTCAGCGAACTCTTTAAAATATCTCCTGATATCAAATCCGTCGGTCCTGTCATATACCTCAGCGACTATATCTGCCGCCAGATGTATGGCAGCATCCCGGCTTTCGGCCAGACCCACTATATGCAGCTCGTCCTCCGAATCCTCATATCTTTTGAAGAACAGCTCACCCATATTGTATATATCCAGCTTATTCTCGGGATTCGTCGGAAATGTTACGCAGTAATACTTAGCTACGCTCAGCCTGTGCCAGCGCAGCTTGCGCTTTACCCTTCCGAACTTGTTTTTCATCGCTCTGGTAAATTTTACATGATCGTCCCAGGTAATCATGCTCTCCCCCTTAAAATCACTCTTCCAGAAAACTCTTTACCTGCTCGACAGACGCTGTTTTCTCATATATGTCCCTGCAGCCTTTGAGCGAATCCAGAACATAATGCATGACTTCGGTCCTGTTGCTGAAGAAAGGCGGGATACAGGTAAATGTTGAAGCCATTCTTGCCCTGAGCATTGCTTTGGAATCCGATGCTCCGGCTTTATTCAGATCAGACATAAAACCATCGATCATTCTATCGAATTCTTCCTCGGTAAGCGGCGAAGTATCCTGATCCTTTTCAACATCTATATCCGCAAACGCGGAACCGGAAAGAAGCTTGTCACAGATGGCAAATCTCTCCATAAAAAACCTGTCATCATAAATGATCCCGTCAGACAGGGTCCTTTCTTTCTGCTGTTCCTTCGCGATCTTTGAGATCACTTTTTCCAGATACCCGTACTCGGCCTCCGCGCGGCCTGCCAGCTCGTCAAAGCTCTTCATTACCGAAGCCGGCATCTGTTCGGGCGCTCCATATTTAAAAACATCCTCCGAGGCATCGATGATCTCCTTAAGATCGAGAACGCTGTCAATATACTCCGGATCGGCCTCTTCATAGTTCATCAGGTATACCAGCAGATAATCGATGACCTTCATCTGCAACTCAACACCGTCCCTGAAATCACCCATATATTCTATCAGATCATTTATCTGGGCGCAGGCGTAATCCTTATCGCTCTCGGAAATTCCGGGTTCGGTGTATTTTTGAAGTTTCCTGTAATCCTCTTCAAAATCATCGATAACATATTTGGGATACCCGCTTATACCGGCACTGCTCCTGATCATATACATCACCCTGTCGATATTGGGCTTCGGCTGGCCGATATACGACTTAAGCTCGTTTCTCAGTACATCTCTATACTTGTCCTTAGTCATCCTGACCGGAAGCTGTGAAACGACTTTTCTTATGTTGTCATTGATCACGGCATTCGAATCGCTTTTAAAGATCGCGGTAAGTATATCTCTGGCTACGGCATCATCATTGATCTCCTTTAACGGTCTGCCGTCACCGGTTTTGGTCCTTAGCAGTATATATTCGAGCAGATGCGCGTTATCGATATACGCGACTATGTCATGCATGCTTTCTTTAACGTCTTTTCTAAGCTCAACAGCTCTTTCCTTAAGATCGTCCAGATCGGTGTTCCCCGAAAACACGTCATTTATCAGTTCGCTCAAAACACGGTTATTGGCTTCAAGCCTTTCGATCCGGTCAAAGCCGATATCATTGTCACACTCGGCCAGCATATAGTAATACGCGCATACATGCATACCGCCTATCAGAAGGTATTTGCCGCATGCGTCGAGTATAAGGTTATCTATTGTGGTCATTTCAAAGCTTCCTCCCAACTCATGACTATTCAGCCCTTAAGTCCACAACTCGCAAAAACAGACCGGTTTGGCAAAGAAGTCTATTTTGCTCACGAAGGATGAACAGTTACTCATGATCTTATAAAAATTCCGTATAACACCTGATAAAAGCCGCTACAGGCGTATGTATAAATAAATTCCCTCCGGTCAGTCCTTCGAAAATGCTTATGAAACCGGCTGTCGAAAGAGTAATGATCAGTATCGTTCCCGCCACCTGATAAGCCATGACATTTTTAAGCACAAGTGCCAGCAGGTAGCTGCCTGCAACAGCAACAGCCAAAAGGACCGTATTGAGCAGGATCATGGAAAGTACTGCCTTTATGCTTCTTCCTGAAAGCAATCCGGCCAGTATCGCCGCCGGCATGCAGCAGGTAAAAAGCCCCGCCGCCTCACCGATACAGAGTAAGACGCTGCCCTTTGCGGATATCGAAAGTCTTCCTCTGATCCCGGCAGCATATTCTCTGGTTATCGGATTGCACGCGCTGAAAGCCGTAAGTGCCAAAAGCATCGCTATAAGCCCGGCGATCACCTGTCTGTAGATAAGCGCGTTCGTTATTTCATTTTCAACTTTTTTGCCGGTATCGATATATTCCGTATCAAACACAAAATCATAGCCGCCGTCCCGTTTCATGGTCTCCAGTCTGGCGCTGTAACCGGCAAGATCCGCATGTTCCTTTTCCCCTGCGCTTTCAAGGACGGAATAGGTGTTGTATGCTTTATACATGCATACCGCATCCATCGCGCAGCCTGCGGCAATATCCCCGATCAGGGCGGCTACGGGACTGTCTTTGGCCGAATACATGGTCATAATACCCTTGTATTCGCCGCGGCGGACTGTTTCCTCCAGTCCGGGGCCGAGTTCTATTATACAGTAAATATATCCGTCCGCAAGCATATCTTTAAGCTCATCAAGACTTCCGCTGTATACGTGAAGCGCTTCATTTGATCTGATCCTGTCCGAAATAGTTCCGGCGACAGAAGAATTTAAATCAGCCTGCCCATCCGCCACCAGCCCGACAGGAAGCGCTGACATCTCAGAAGCATGTATGTTAAGCGCCCCGAGCACAAACAGCAGTACCAGAACAGTCAGGCACATGCAGATAACCGCTGTCCGGTCTCGCATAAAAAGCTTGATCCTCAGTAAATAACTGTTCATGATTTTGATTAAAAACCTCTATAGCATAGCCCTGATAAACCTGTACAAAGGGGTAAACATCGCTACCCTTGACATGGCTTCGGGCAGGTACATGATCGGTATGATCCCGCCGCCCACAATGGTCAGCATAAGTATCAGCATATTTGAAAATGTGATATATCCGCCGGTTGACATTCCGGCAAAAGATATCGCCATAAAAAACGCGCATGCAAGCCCAAGCGAGAGTATCACAACAAATATCGAACCGGCGTCAAAATGCATTTTTCCGCCTGCGTTTATACATAGAAGCAGTATCAGAAGCGCCGTTCCCCCAATACATAAAAATGCGGCCAGTTTGGAAAGGTATCTGCAAAATGCCCCGTACCCCAATGCTTTCAGCCGCGCGCCTGCCAGACTCTTCCTTTCGATCAGAAAGTCAAGTCCCGCTATCATGCCGGTATACATGATGATCAGTCCTAGCAGCGAATAAACGTAATAATTGACCAGATCCACGCCTTTTATACGTTCGCTCTCTTTACGCTTAAAGAACTCATCCTTCCCAAGCGCTGTAAAGATCAGATCATAAGACAGACTGTAGTTGACCTTTGAACGCGTATCTGTGTCATACCCTTCTTCGCCCATCAGATCATACACTGCCTGGGCGTTCACTTCCACTGCGCTGATATAATTGCCGTAGGCTTCCAGCAGGTTCTTGTAAAGAACAGCTTTGGTCTTATCCGAGCTGTCGATCACAGCCCTTATCGGCACATTATCGATGTTCATGAGCTTCGCCGCGAAATCCTTTGGAATCACCAGATACAGATCTATATCACGGTTTTTGAAGCTGGCGGCCAGCTCTTCCTCAGTCCCCGCAACCAGCTCCACATAGGAGCTGAAGCTCTCGCTTTGTTCAAAATAAGCGATCAGAAGCCTGGAATACTCGGAATCATCCAGATCGGCCACTCCGAACCTGACCTTTACGCCGGCCATGTAAGGCTTGGCAAAACATGCTCCCATGATCAGCACTGCCGCTGTCAGCGCCAGAACTATCATCATCCTGCGTTCATGCAGAATAAGCTTTACGTCTTTAATAAACATCCTGTAAATCTTTCCTAAGGAAACACTGAAAAAAAGTAAACCGGTCACTGTATGTGTACATGCGTAAACAGATGATCCTGGCAGTATTCATAATTGCCGTTGCATTTTGAGCAGAATCTGAACTGCAGGTTATCGCCGTCAAGCTCGCTGCGCCCGCATACCGCGCACTTATGCCTGGTTATGGAACCGTGTGATCCGACAGGCGGTCTGTGCAGATTGGCCCGGGTTCCCTCCATGTAGGAGTTCTTAAACTCCATACGCCGCTTGATCTCCTTAGGGCTTCTTATGCGTACACCCTTCATCATGGCAAAGTAAATGAAGAAATTGGCCAGGGAGAACAGGATCGATATCGTAACTATGCAGCCCGAAAGCACGCCTCCCATAAATCCCCGGATCACACTGTAAGTAAGTATGACCGCGTACAGTATGGACAGATATTTGGCCTTGAAGGGAATGATAAACATCAGGTAGAATCTGACCTCAGGAAACGTCACGGCAAAGGCGAGCAGCATGGACAGATTCAGATAATACAGTGTTACCGGATAGCTCAATCCGTATCCGACCCATATACGGGTCATGATATAAATCACGATCACAGCCAGGATATTAAAGATCACGCCCATGAAATAATATACGTTGAAAAAGAAGGTCCCCCAGACTCTTTCAAGCGTGTTGCCTATCGAATAATATACCCACAGCATGAGCAGCAGGAACAGGAAACTGTCCTCTATAGGCTGTATGAGAAAAGTCACCAGCCTCCAGACCTGTCCGTGCAGCAGCTTATCTATGTCGAGCATCAGCCACTCATAGTAAAAATCAGGGTTGATCATGGACACGATATATCCTGCCGCGTATACCACGATCACATACAGCATCAGATTTCTGATGGCGTACTTTCCCAGTTTTCTTTCCAATTTCTGCAGCAATTTAACTTCCTCCTGATTCTATTCCCTGACGATCTTATTTTCCACCGGCTCCCTGTCGGCGTTTTCGCACCACATTTTGTACTCGTAGTACTGCTTTGGTCCATCCGCGGGATCCGGGAAGGCTATGATCTCAAAATCATCAGCCTCAAGCTCGCCCTTGTGTCCGTATTCGATATAATGCTTCATATCCGCGGTGCAGACCTGCGGTGAAGCAAGGGGCAGTATATGACTCTCCCGAAGGAAGATCACCACCTGTTCTAGTCCGATCTTTATGTAATGATGCCCGGCTTCATAAACTGCAGTTTCATATTCTGAAGCCGTATTAAACCTGATCATGAGCATCCTTTCGGGCAGATATACATGCCTTCCTTCCGTGTTCTGCATATATACGGGAGCCAGCATCAGACCTTCGCCAAGCAGCAGCTGGTCTTCCGTTTCTACCGCGTCGTCGTCATCCTCATAGTCAAAAGCCAGAGCCCGCAGGTAGCATTCATCATTGTGAGCCGCTTTTAAGAACTCGCTGTACAGATAAGGGATCAGCCTGTAACGCAGTGCTATGATCTCCCTGAATGCCTTTATATCACCGAAACGGTAACACTCCTGTTTTCTCACGTCACATGTTGAATGATTTCTAAACAGCGGAGTAAAGATGGAAAACGCAGTCCACCTCAGCAGCAGGTCCTCCGTGACCTCGGCGCCGAATCCGCCGGTATCCGCACCGGAAAACAGGAAACCGCACATATTTAACCCCGGCATCTGACGGATATTGAGCAACAGATGCGACCACCAGGAACAGTTGTCTCCCGTCCATATTCCCGCGTAACGATGCGCGCCTATATATGAAGATCTGCCGAACAGAAGCGGACGCGCTCCCGAAAGCTGGTTTTCCAGTCCCTCCGAGGTAGCCCGCAGCATATTGTAGCCATACAGGTTATGTACCCGGTCATGTCTGATCTTCTTGCCGTCCACCACATGGAAGAAATGGGCATACTGGTCATGACCGTTCCATCCGTTGATACGGCCGGCCAGCTCAAGAAGCTCTCCCGGCGTCGGATCGGAGTTTTTCGAAGCCAGTTCTTCAAAAGCGGCAAGAGTTTCTTTATAGTTCGACTCAGTATAGAACAGAGCCGGTTCGTTCATATCGTTCCAGAAGCCTTCTATCCCGCAATCCGTAAAATCCCTGTAAAGCTCGCCAAACCACGTCCTTACCTCCGGACGCAGAAAGTCGGGATATGCCGTCCAGCCGGGCCATACACCTGCTTCAAATATTCCCGAGGATTCATTGGTACAGAAATACCCTTTATTCCTGCCTTCCTCAAAGATCTTCATCCTGTCATCATGAGCGATGGCAGCATCCATGATAGGTATCAGACGGACCCCCTGTTCCTTCATCTCCTCCACAAAATCTTCAAAATTGGGAAAACGGGTCCTGTTGATCGTAAAATCCTTATAATCCTGCATATAGTCTATATCCATATAGACCATATCGAGAGGAATTCCCGCGCTCCTGTATTTATTGACCACCTCGCGGATATCGTCGGCGGTTTTGTATCCGAATCTGGACTGTCCGTATCCGAATCCCCACAACGGCGGGATATAGCTCATACCGATAATATGCCTGAACTGCTTTGTGATCTGGGCCAGATCCTTTCCCGAGATAAGATATATATATACATCCTTTGTGGGTATCCTGACCGTCATCAGATCTCTCGTTTCAAATCCCAGATCAAATTCCACTCTCCCGGGATAATCAATAAAGAGTCCGAATTCCTCTTCATCCTTTACCACCAGAAAATTATGGGCACCGTACAGGGAGTATTTATCCTCAACCTGACGCGGTTCATCCGTATTCTCCGATATATACTTGTACCCGCGCTTGTTGATACCGCGCATGGATTCCCCCAGACCGAAAAAAGCGGTCTTCTCATTCATCCTGTAGCTCAGCTCAAGCGCGAAGCGTCCCTCGGAAATATCCGGTTTATCCGTATAGTAGGAGCCTCCGAAGCTGCCGAGTTTATCGATAAACTCCAGCTCCGTTATCTGCTCAATATCTTCCGTGTTCACTACTGCTTCTGTATCTATCGGATTTCCCGATTTCATACGGTATATCATTACTTAACCTCCTTGACCGGCCTGACTCAAATAATTTCAGCTGTCGAGCCTGGTCAGTCCCTTTATGCCGGGAGAAGCCACCATCGAATAATTGGTATAATAAACCACATAACCCGGTTTTGCGCCGTTTGGCTTTTTGACATTCCGGCGTTCGAGGTAATCGACCTCTGTCTTTTCATCCCCCGATACCTTGGAATGGTAGGCCGCAAGAGCTGCGGCTGTCTCAAATACGCTGTCGGGAACCTCTCTGCCTTCGGTCTTCAGTATCACATGCGAACCAGGATTACCTTTTACATGGAACCACCAGTCTGAATTACCGGCAAGTTTAAAAGTGATCTCGTCATTTTGATAGTTATTCCTTCCGACATACAGATGAAACCCGTCTTCAGTCACATAATGATAGGGTTTCAGCGATTTCGGGGAATTCTTGCCCGGAGCTTTGCCCTTGCCGTTTTTGGCCGCTGTGTTCTTTTTTATGTATCCTGCCTGAGCAAGTTCGTCACGTAAAACGCTCAGCTCATCCACACTTCTGGCCATGTCGAGATACAACCTGACAGATTCGAGATGCTCAAGCTCCTCCCGTGTTGCTTCAAGCTGTGCGGATACGGCCTCAAATGTACGTTTCAGCTTTGAATACCTGGCAAAATAGACCTTGGCATTTTCAATAGGCGAAATGTCGGGATCTAAAGGTATCTTTATATCCTCGCCGGTATAATAATTGTTCAGTATCGTTTCTCTTGAACCTTCCGGAACATTATATCCGAACGCCGTGAGCAGTTCTCCGTAAACCTTGAATTTATCACGTTTTTCAGTGTCCTTAAGCTGCCTTTGCTGAAGTTCGAGCTTCTTGACAGTCCTTGCTATCGCGTTTGAAAGTACCTTCGACAGATCGGACGATTTCTGCCTGATGCGTGTGATCTCATCTTTCGAGGCATAATAGGTTTCAAGCATCTCGCTGGGTGAATCAAAGCTTTCTGCCGTATATTCGCCGCCTGAAATGCTTAGGGGTCTCACTGCCGCAAAATCAAAAGGAACACCGTTCTTATACAGGATCACCGGCTTTTCAAGGCCTGAGGTCACTTTTTCAAAATATCCGGAAAACGCGGCATAAATATGTCCGGCCACATCCGTATCTTCCTGAAACGAACATGCCGGAAGGTCAGGATTTACTCCTGCCAGAAAACATATCTCGTTCGCGGTCATCGGGGCTATGCCCGTTATCTGCGTATAAATCGCTTCATATAAAGGCTTAGGGCAGCCCAGTATCTTTTCACGGAACGAAGCGGCGTTAAGCTTCAGCGGATCTGCCTTCTCAACAGTCTTCGTGATAAAATAAGGACGTCCCGGAAGCACCTCTCTTACGGAACTCACTGAAGCAGGCACTCTTTTGATGCTGTCCAGGATAGTCATCTTATCATCACAGAAAATGATGTTGCTGTGCTTTCCCATGAGCTCGATGATCAAAAGCTTGACTGCTTCATCCCCCATTTCATCGAGATGTTCCAGCCTGAAAATGATGATCCTTTCAAATTCCGGCTGATATATTTCGGTGATCCTCGCGCTTCCCACATGCTTTCGCAGCAGCATGCAGAACGCGGGAGACACCAGGGGCGACACATATGTTTCCCGGGTCAGATAGACCAGGGGAAGGCTCGCGTTCGCTGACAGCAGCAGCTTATAGTTCCCGTCCTTATGAACCGTGATCACCAGCTCATCGGACTCAGGCTGCTGTATCTTGGAAATGCGCCCGCCGGCCAGTGTTTTATTTAACTCGCATGTGACAGCCGCCACCATGCTTCCATCGAATGCCATTTTGCCTCCATGTATATAATGATGTTACCGGATCTTTATCATTTCGGGATGTCGTGCTTTATATACGGTGTAATATCTGAAACCAAGTCCCTTCAATATTTCTGCCACATCCCCGAACGCGTAGCAGATATGTTCCGGTTTGTGTCCGTCGGAACCGATGGTTATCAATTCTCCGCCCAGCTCGCGGTATCTGGACAGGATCCCGGGCTGCGGGTGGGCAAAGCCCAGTCCGTATTTTAACCCCGCCGAATTGACTTCCAGCGCCCTGCCTGAATCTATAAGCTCCTTCAGTATCTCATCTATGATGTCAAAATGATCGGAAGGTCTGTAATCACTGATATTCCAGCCTTTGCTTTCGGGAACATACCTTACCAGATAGTCCAGATGACCGAGACTGTCAAAATCATATTTACGGGCATTATAAAGCACTGCTTCCAAATATGTCCTTATTCCCTCACTGACACTTTTCCCGGTCCAATAGGGGTCTTCATAGTAAGGATCCGTAAATTCCAGACAATGGGTTGATCCGATGACAAAATCAAATCCATATGCTCCGGTCAGCTTTTCGTAATCGCTTTTTACGCGTTCCCGGCATTCTTCCTCGTTTCTTAAGCCTATCTCCACGCCGATGTTGATCCCGATCCGGTCACTGTAGCTGTTTTTAAGCGGTATCATGGCCTTAAAATACTCATCCGGATCAAATATAAAGCTTAATCCCGATCGTTCCTCGTTCGGAAACTCATAATCCATATGATCGGTAAAGCATATTCCCTTCATCCCAAGCTCAATGGCTTTCTGAACCTGTTTTTCGGGCTCTGTCTTTGAATCGCTCGAAAATGAGCTGTGTACGTGGCAGTCATACTCTATCATAATTCGTATCCATTCAGTTTTTTAAGTCTTTCAACACTCTTCGCGATGACCGATGCAGCCTCTGCTACCTCATCAGCGGTATTGTACCTTGAAAAGCTCAGCCTGAGAGACCCTCTTATGAGTTCTTTATCGATCCCGGCTGCAGTAAGCACGTGGGACGGTTCCGCGGATGACGCTGCGCAGGCTGAGCCCGTAGAGCATATTATGCCTTTCATATCCAGCTCTATGAGCAGCGATGAGCCTTCTATTCCCTTAAATCCGATATTCAGTATTTGCGGCACAGTTATTCCGGCTGTATTGCCGCGCATATACATATCAGCGTTGTTACCGGCCGGGTTAGCCCTGCACTCTTTTTCGTCCCCGGCATTAAGCACAAACTCACAGCCGTTTTTCTTTAGTTCCTCTATCATAAGGGCTCTGAGTTCCGTAATATGAGCATGATCCTGTTCCATGCGTTCCATGGCCAGCCGGGCCGCAACGCCCATTCCCACTATCCCCGGAACATTCAGCGTCCCGGAACGCAGGCCCCTCTCCTGT
>JAILRI010000102.1 GCA_024698555.1 Lachnospiraceae bacterium | reverse complement strand
TGGTTACCATATTGTTCGGAATAGTATTAAAATGGTTCGTTCCGGGAGGATATACGGATCCATCCCGGGATCTGACGGGTTTTATCGGGTTCATGGTCTTCCCTGCGATAAGCGTGGCCCTTCCAAAGATAGCTATGACGGTCAGATTTATGAAGACCAGAGTGAAGACGGAGCTGGGGAAAAACTATGTCAGAACCGCAAGGGCAAAAGGAAATACGACTGACGGCGTGATGTGGAAACATGTTTTCAAAAATTCACTTATGCCTGTTATTACGTTTATCGGGCTGATAGTCGCCGAGGTTATGGCGGGAAGTATCATGATAGAACAGGTATTTAATCTGCCGGGCATGGGAAGGCTTCTTGTTACTTCGATAGCCAACAGGGACTTCAATGTTGTACAGGCTATCGTGATATATATTGCGACCGCAGTGATATTTGTAAACATGATAGTAGATATTGCTTACAAACTGGTGGACCCGAGAAATATCACATGAACGATAACACGTGTTGCATAAGATACGAAGGACTGGCAAGAAAGGAGGGAAATACAAGGATTGATGAAAAAGATACTCGATAATACTTTGAGTAAAAAATACAATACACATTTAATAATTGGGATCATTTTACTCCTTTTGATATGTATTCCCGTCCTTGTGAGTTTCTTCTGGATGCCTTATGATGTCAATTCTATGGATCCGTCCGTGATCCTTAAACCTCCGTCGCCGGCACACTGGTTCGGGACTGACAATTTTGGACGGGACATTTTCTGCAGAGTGATCCTGGGGACGAGAGCCACTTTTCTGATAGCTGTTTTTACTGTAACTGCAGGTGCTTTGGCAGGGACTTTTATCGGAGCGCTTACCGGTTTCTACGGGGGCGTGGTTGATGAAATACTTATGAGGGTGAACGACTGTCTTGCTTCGTTTCCGAGTATACTGCTTGCGCTGGTTGTGGTCAGTATCCTGGATAAGGGAATGCTGAATGTCTGTATCGCTCTTACGCTGGTGTTTATTCCCTCATTCGCCAGGATCATGCGTTCCGAATTCATAGAGCAGAGCAAACGGGACTATGTCCTGAGCGCAAGGCTTATGGGCGCTTCGGATATGAGGATCATTTTTTTACATATATTTCCCAATACCTTCAAAGCGCTGCTTACTGCAATGCTGGTCGGACTGAACAACGCGGTTCTCGCTGAGGCGGGATTGAGCTTTTTAGGGCTGGGAGTTGAACCGCCCGATCCGAGTCTGGGCAGGATGCTGTCCGAAGCGCAGGTGTACATATGGGGAGCGCCGTGGTATGTTATTTGCGCCAGCGCCGTAATGGTGATCATGATACTCGGTATTTCACTGGTAAGTGAGAATACAGGAGCGCCTGCGTTTAACCTCAGAAAAGAAAAAAGAAGGATCATAGGACAACGGCAGAATATAATAGAATTATGCGGCGAAGGAGCTTCAAAAGCTCCGGAAACAGAAAAAAACAAAGAAAAAGACAAAGAAAAAGACAAAGAAAAAGACAAAGAAAAAGACAGTGGGCAGGACATTATCGATGTCCGCAACCTGAAAGTCGGGTTTATTTCCGACTCAGGCATTAATGAGGTGATAAAGGGGATAAGTTTCTCACTGCAGCATGGCGAGATCCTAGGGATAGTAGGTGAATCCGGATCGGGAAAGAGTATGACAGCCCTGACAATTATGGGAATAGCGCCTGAGACTTCCGTGATCATGGATGGAAAGATTTACTATGAGGGGAGAGATATCACAGATCTTCCGGAAAATGAGTACTGCATGCTCCGCGGAAGCGAGATATCGATGATCTTTCAGGAACCGATGACGTCATTGAATCCGTTGCAGACGGTTGGGGAACAGATAGATGAAGTGCTGGATCTGCATGCGTCTCACTTAAGTGCCGGAGAACAGAGGCAACGGGTCATAGCGGCGATGGCTGATACCGGGCTTAAAAGTCCTGATGAACTCTATAACAAGTATCCGCATGAATTATCCGGCGGTATGAGGCAGCGGATAATGATCGCTATGGCTGTAATAGCCGGAGCAAAGGTGATAATTGCCGATGAACCGACCACCGCTCTTGACGCCGGCATAGCAGATGTGATACTCGATATTTTCCGGAATATAAACAGGAAGTACAAAACAGCTATAATCCTGATCTCCCACGATCTCGAACTGATCGCGCAGGTTTGCGGCAGAGCGATAGTTATAAAAGACGGCATCATAAAGGAGGAGCTGAAGGTTTCGGGAACTTTTTCGAAGCCTGAAACCGAATATGGAAGGAGATTGCTTGAGGCCGCGTATGCCGACAAGTTATTTTTGCCAGAAAAAAATACGGAAAAAGCATCAAAATGTCTTGTGTCACTAAAGGATTATAGTGTATATTACAGAGAAAGGACCGGTCTGTTCGGCAAGCTCAAACTTAAACAGGTCAATCATGATATCTGCATGGATATCATGCAGGGAGACTGTGTAGGAATAGTAGGAGAATCAGGATGCGGAAAGACCACACTGGTGAAAGGCATCGCAGGTCTGCAGAAATATACCGGCGGGAGCTGCCGGCTCAACTGCGAGAAACCGGCGTTTGTATTTCAGGATCCGTTGAGCAGCCTGAACCCGTCAAAAACAGTTGACTGGATACTAGAAGAACCGTTAAAGATAAATCGTGACTTAAGTAAAGATGAGAGAAAAGCGGAGATTAATAAGATCCTGAAAGCAGTTGAGCTGGATGACACAATGGTAGAAAGAACGGTGTCAGAGCTTTCAGGTGGCGAAAAACAGCGGGTTTCAATTGCGGTAAGCATAATATTAAATAGAGAGTTAATTATTCTTGATGAACCCGTGTCCGCTTTGGATGTGACGATCAGGGAACAGATCCTGGAACTGTTGATGAAACTGAAGCAGGAAAGAAACCTGACCTTCATAGTGATATCCCATGACAGAAGACTGATATCAAGGATATGTAACCGGGTGTTCTATATGGAGGACGGACGGATCGTAAGTACGAGCAGCACACCATAGGCAGAGGATGGAACCATAAAGCTGCAACAGCTTCAGTCTTTAATGATGTTAACAGGACGAGGACGAAAGAGGTAGATACCGGATGCTTTGGAAATATATCAAGAAATACAGAGTGCAGTATATATGCGGTATACTGATATTGTTTGCGGTCGATCTGATCAGCGTGTATATTCCGCAGTTTACCGGCGAGGTTACCGATGGGCTGTCCGGAAGCGGATTTACCCGTGAAGATGTGGGAAGATGCTGTCTGGCGATATTACTGTGCGGACTGGGCATGGCTGTAGGAAGGTTCGGATGGCGCTGGTTCCTTTTCGGATCCGCCAGAAGGATAGAAAGGGCTATGCGGGATGAGATGTTTGAACATCTGACCGGGATGTCCCAGGAGTTTTATAACACACATAAAACAGGCGATCTGATGGCTCATTTTACCAATGACATAGCCTCGATGCGCATCGCGATTGGGCCTGCGGTAATATCTTCATTTGATGCCGTTGTGATGACTGTTCTGGTCATTGTGAAGATGGTCACGTACATCAATGTAAAGATCACGGTAATAGCAAGCCTGCCTATGCTGGTGATAATGTGCGGAGCACTGTATTACTGCGGCGTCGCGGAAAAGCATTATAAGGATAAGAATGAGGCGTTTTCCCTGTTAAGTGATAAAGCCCAGGAAAGCTTTTCCGGAATACGTGTCATAAAGGCTTTTGTCAGGGAAGAGCATGAGAAAAGGGAATTTGAAAAAGCCAATGAGAATAACCGGAAGATGGCTATGAGGGTCATAAAGCTCAACATGCTGTTCGGACCCGGCATAGAACTGATAATAGGTATCTGCAGATCTATAACCATCATTTACGGGGGATGGCAGTTCCTTAAAGGTGAGATAAGCCTGGCTCAGTTTGTAGCGTTTAACCAGTATATCGGAATGCTGGTATGGCCGATGATCGCGGCAGGCGACAGTATAAATGCCTTTTCACAGGGTCGAGCCGCGTATAAGAGGGTAATGAAGATAATGCTTCAGCAGCCCGAGATAACTGATACCGGAAAATACAGCGGTATAGATACCCTGAACGGTGAGATAGAGCTGAAAGACCTGAGCTTTTCATACGTAAAGGAATACGGTGATGTATTGAAAAACATTTCAGTACATGTCAACAGGGGACAGACACTGGCGATCATAGGCAAGACCGGGTGCGGGAAGACCACGATAGCCAATCTGCTGGTAAGGCTTTATGAGGCAGAGGAAGGCACTATAAGCTTTGACGGACATGATATACGTGAAATACCCTTAGATGTCCTCAGAACCTCTATTGCGTATGTTCCGCAGGACAATTTCCTGTTTTCTGACACTGTTCAGGCAAACATTGCCTTTGGCGTTCGAAAATGGATAGAGCTTCCCAAGGAAAAATTCTCCATCAGAAACTTAAGAAGCGGCGAGACCGCGATAATGGAACTGCTTGATGATAATTTAAACCGCAGGGCTGACCTGGTGGATGAAACCTACGGGGACATCGAAGCTGTCTCAGACGCGGCAAAGAACGCCTGTGTACATGATAATATCATGGAATTCCCCAGAAAATACGCCACTATAGTCGGAGAGCGCGGCGTGACCATGTCCGGAGGCCAGAAGCAGAGGACATCCATAGCCAGAGCGCTGATGAAGAACGCGCCGATACTGATCCTTGACGATGCCTTGTCAGCGGTTGACACCGATACCGAAGAACAGATACTTGATAACCTGAAGAGAGTGCGGAAAGGAAAAACCACGATAATCATAGCCCACCGTATTTCGACCATACAGCATGCCGATCTGATCATGGTCATAGAAGACGGAAAAGTAGCGGAACTCGGAAATCACGAAGAACTGATGTCGAAGGACGGTATCTATGCAAGATTGTATGAGAAGCAGCAGCTTGAGAAGATGCTGGAAGAGATGGCAGAATGATCGATCAATAATACATGTGTTACCGGAATAAGGTCTTTATCAGGAATCGACACATATAGAAAACACTGAGTCGACAAAAGTAGAAATAAGAAAAAACACGTAATCGCTCGAAATTATTTGACAATTTATTTTCTTAAACTGCACGAGTGTATTTGCGTATAGCAGGACAGATATTTAGTTCAATTTGCATATTTAATCAGGGTTTAATTATTACCCGTGATAAAACAAATATGTCTTTCGCTATAATAAGCGTTTTGACGGCGTTTACGGATTTGCGACGGATCGGGTTCTTTAGTTCAGGGGATAAAATATGGATCATAATAAGATTGAAGGAAACGAACAAAGCGTATTCACAAGACTGATGCATTACGCAAAGCCTTTTGCGGGGCAGATGGTACTGGCCAGCATCATGATGCTGGGAACTACGGTCCTGGAGCTGTATGCGCCTACTTTGCTTGGTAATGCCATAGACAGCTTTGCGTACGGCACTGATTTTGACGCTGTGAAGAAGCTGGGACTGACTTATCTGGCCGCGCTCGTATGCATGTTTGCCCTGTATGTTGGACAGATGTGGCTTCTGGGAAAAACCGGACAGTCTATAATATATAATGTAAGAAATGAATTGTTCGCTCATATAGAAGGGCTGCATCTGGGGTTCTTTGATGTAACTCCGGTAGGCAAGCTGGTCACGAGGGTAACCAATGATGTTGAAGCTCTTTCGGATATGTTTTCCGGTATACTGGTAAGGCTCCTCAAAAACGCGGTGAAGATCATAGGATTATCCGTGGTGATGCTGCTGTTAAATGCAAGGCTGGCACTGAGAGCGTTTGCGCTTGTGCCCGTGATAGTGGTACTGACATTTCT
Source organism: Lachnospiraceae bacterium (assembly GCA_024698555.1). Lineage (GTDB taxonomy): Bacteria > Bacillota > Clostridia > Lachnospirales > Lachnospiraceae > RUG11977. The sequence continues at coordinate 29,665 of JAILRI010000102.1, read as the reverse complement.
GTTCAAGCGGATATCGAGGACCTGCTACAGGATAACCAGAGCAAAGCTTACCGCTATCAATACATACCTCAGCGAGCATATTTCAGGTATGAAGCTTATCAGGATATTCAACCGCGAGTATGAGAAAAACCTTGAGTTCCGTGAGAGAAGTGAAGATCTGTTTAAGGCGTATTTCAGGGAGATCATGGTGTATGCGGTATTCCGCCCCTGTATATATCTGCTGTCGATAATAGCCCTGATCAATATCATCTGGGGCGGTTCGGGACTGGTATTTGCCGAGAATGCTTTGGCGGGCAGCGGTATTACGGTTGGTGTCCTTTATATTTTTATACAGTATGTCAGTTCGTTCTTTGAACCCATACAGGATCTGGCTGAACAGATAGGGACGCTGCAGCAGGCCTTCGCGTCTGCGGAGAAGATCTTTTCGGTGCTTGATGAGAAACCTGCGATCGTAAACAACAGCAAAGCTGCGGAAGAAGGAACAAGTGTATCTAACATCCTGGGAAGGATAGAATTCGACCACGTCTGGTTTGCCTACAACGGCGAGGACTGGATACTGAAGGATGTGAGCTTTGTGATAGAACCCGGCGAGAAGGTTGCGTTCGTCGGAGCGACCGGCGCGGGGAAAACGACTATCCTCAGCCTGGTGGGCAGATATTATGAGATATCTAAGGGAAGGATCCTGATAGACGGTACGGATATCCGTGAAATGGATACTGATGTATTGAGAAGGGCTATCGGCCAGGTGCAGCAGGATGTGTTCATTTTCACCGGAGATATTGCGGGTAATATCAGGTTGGGCAATGAAAACATAAGCGATGATGATATAGTGAGGGCGGCTCACACCGCAAATGCTGACAGATTTATCGAAAAACTGGAGCATAAATATGATGAGCCGGTAAGTGAGCGCGGAAGTACTTTAAGCGCCGGTGAAAGACAGCTGTTAAGCTTTGCGCGGACGCTTGCGTATGACCCCAAGATCCTGGTCATGGATGAAGCGACCGCCAATATCGATACCGAGACTGAAAGCCTGATCACCGAGGCGCTGGAAAGACTTATGAGTGGCAGGACAACGATCATGGTGGCCCACAGGCTGTCAACCATTCAGCACGCCGACTGCATCATGGTCATGCATAAAGGAAGACTGGTTGAAAGAGGAACGCATCAGGAACTGCTGGCTGCAAACGGTATATACAAGAAGCTTTATGAGCTGCAGAGAGCATAGGAATGGCACTTTGTGACTGCAGGTTTCGCGAGGAGAACACTTAATCAGTGATTCCTTGAAAAGGCGGATCAATGAAAGATAAAAAAATACTTGACAACTGTGTGCGATCTGTGATATTATACCCAAAGTTGTGGCACAGACCGCACATTAAGCAGAGTATCCACTCTCACCCCGAGCGACTTTAGCGGCAGGGTTTTGAAATCGGTTTTTACATTTTTTACAGATGTGTTTAAGATTTTAAGGTGGATAATTTGCTGTCCACCTTTTTTTATTTTTTAGCAGGAGGTGCAAAACTATTAGCGACTATTTACTTAATGAACAAATCAGGGACAGGGAAGTTCGCGTTATCGGAGCTAACGGTGAACAGCTTGGTATCATGTCCTCGAAGGACGCTTATATGATGGCTAAGGAGGCGGAGCTTGATCTGATCAAGATAGCGCCCACTGCTACGCCACCGGTCTGCAAGATCGCAGACTACGGCAAGTTCCGCTACGAGCAGACTCGCCGTGAAAAGGAAGCGAGAAAGAAACAGAAGATTACCGAAATCAAGGAGATTCGTCTGTCACCCAATATTGATGACAATGATTTGAACACCAAAGCAAATCAGGCGCGAAAGTTTCTCCAGCACGGAGATAAGGTGAAGGCTTCGCTCAAGTTCAGAGGCCGCGAGATGGCACATATGGCTAACGGCAAGGAGATCCTGGATCAGTTTGCCGCTATGCTTGAAGATGTAGCCGTTGTGGATAAGGCCGCGAAGCTTGAGGGCAGGAACATGATCATGTTCCTGACTTTAAAGAAGTAAGTGATATTATTTAAATAATTCAGGAGGAAAGAATTATGCCGAAGTTGAAGACAAACAGGGCCGCTGCTAAACGTTTTAAGAAGACCGGCACCGGTAAGTTCAAAAGGTTCAAATGTGGAAAGGCCCACATCCTGACCAAGAAGGATTCCAAGATGAAGAGAAGGCTCAGAAAGCCCTCTACAGTTGATTCAGCACTTGAGAAGCAGACTCGCAGGATGCTTCCGTATGCTTAAATTTGGCGTTATAGGAGGAATTAAGACATGGCAAGAATTAAAGGCGGCTTAAACGCCAAGAAAAAGCATAACAGAATTTTAAAACTCGCTAAGGGTTACAGAGGCGCACGTTCGAAGCAGTACAGGACTGCAAAACAGGCGGTTATGAGAGCACTTGCATCAGCGTTTGCCGGACGCAAGCAGAAGAAGAGAGATTTCCGCCGTCTGTGGATCGCCCGTATCAATGCTGCATGCAGGATGAACGACTTAAGCTACAGCAGATTCATGTATGGCTTAAAGCTTGCTGATATCGATATCAACCGTAAGATGCTTTCCGAGATCGCTATTTCGGATCCCGATGGCTTCAAGAGTCTGGTTGACGCAGCTAAGGCAAAACTGGCATAAGAATATAAAATATGGGGGCCGTCGCACCAGGAAGTGCGGCAGCCCCTTTTCTTGTGCGATAAGCGAATGCCCTCAGTGCAAGCTTGCTTGCAGACTGAGGGCTGAGTGAACGGTCATCGAGAAAGCTCTGCTTTCGAGATGGCCCGTCGGATCGAGTAGGAGTCAGCCTGCTCGATTACGATAATATATAAGAGATAAAAAAGAAAACGAGCGCAGACTTTGGGGGAATCTACGCTCTGATGTAAGGGAGGATGAGTTACCCGCATAATTTGAGGGGTAGTAACGAGTAACTCAAGTAAAACAAATATGAGGTTTGTTTATCTGAGATGATTATCGCACAGGAAAATAAATTTGTCAAGCACTTTTTTCATAAAAAGTGTAAAAAAATTATAACATCACATATTGTGTAGCCAATGCTTTGTTGAATTCAAATTCCGTGTATTTTCAGAACAATAAGAATTGTAATTGAAAATTTAAGACTTCTTGCCTTTATTTAAGAAAAATGTTATACTGTCTGTGATTGTAATCAAAGAAACAGACCGGACACAAGGGGGCATACATGCGGGAAAAGATCGAAAGGTTCGCGAAAGGCATTTTTTCCTACAGCAATCCTCAGCTTCTTACCTCAATAGCAAGTATAAATATCCCGGCGGAAGCAGGTAAGTCGATGGAGGGTTCTTTTGTTGTGTCTTCGACCGGAACACTTCCTTTTAAAGGTTTTGTAGTGGCTTCAGACAGCCTCATTTCATTTGAGAAAAATACTTTCTACGGAATAGAAAATGAGATCAGATACCGTTTCGACGCAACCTATCTGGATATAAACGATACTGTTCAGGGAAGCTTTACCGTTATCAGCGAGTACGGTGAAATGGACATACCTTTTCAGGCAAAATGCCGGGTGCCGGCTTGCCATACCTCTATAGGGCCGGCGTCGGATCTGTTTCATTTTACTTCACTGGCTCAGAGCAACTGGACGGAAGCCAGAGATCTGTTCAAGTCAGAAGAATTCCGTAACACTCTTACATATTATAACTCCGAATTTGATACCTTGAGCACGGCTCTGCTCAAATCGGGCAATGTTTCTCTGGCGCTGGAGGATTTTCTGGTCAGCGCTCACAAAAAAAAGCCGGTTAAGGTCAGCTGTGAGACTCAGACCATTAATTTTGAGATCCCGTGGGATAGTGCATCGGATGATGGGACTGCCTGTGGGAATTACGAGGGCGAGATCGTGCTTACCCGCGACACATGGGGATATCTGCAGCTGGCTGTAGAGACCATGAGCGATTTTATCGTTCCCGAGCGGAAGATCATCTGGTCGGATGATTTTTCCGGCAATGAGTTCCGGCTGAAACTGAAAGCGGATGTCTCAAAAACTCACGGCGGAACCAGCTACTCAGCTGTTCTGATCACCGGTATAAATGTGAGGATAATGGTTCCGGTAGTTCTTAAGAGAAGCTCCCAATCCATGAAGGAAAGGCTTTCAAGGCGCCGCAGACGATATCTGGAAATGAAGCTTGAAACGACGGCTTTGGATTACCGGATGGGACGGATCAGCAAGAACCGTTTCATTCACGAAGAAGAAAAGCTCCTGAACGACCTGAGGGATATGAAACAGATCGGCTTCAAAGAACAGTTCCTTAAGTGTTATATTTTGTATCTGTCGGGAAGAACGAGCCAGGCTGAGGTGGAATTACAGCTCTTAAGTGAGGAAGAAGAGAATTTCAGCGAGCGGGAATATGCTCTGGAGCTGTATATGTCTGCATTACTGGGTGTGGGCGAGGAAAAGAGGAACTTAAGGGATGTATCGGTTCCGGCCCAAACGGTGGAACAGCTCACAGGCCTTTACGATCGTACCCAGGATGCCATTATTGCACTGCTGCGCATCGAAGCTGACGAGAAAATGCGCATGGGAAGGCAGGCCCGCTACGGGATGCTCAAAAATTCCGTAACAGGCAGTTATTCGCCCTTTGTTCTTTCAAGCGTCTGCCGTCTGGTCAATGAGGAACCTACCGTCATGAAGGAATATGACGGATTTGACCTTCATGTACTTATGTACGGTCTGAAAAATGATCTGATCAACAAGGATGCCATACGGTTCGCCGCTTATCTGGCCATGCATACCAAAAACAGCTCCCTGCTGCATGTAAGGGTTCTGGAGATGGCAGTTGCGCAATTCAGGACAGTGGAAGTTTTAGAAGCGTTATGCCGGCACATCATGCTGGCTGACATTAAAGGTGAGAGGGCTTATCAATGGCTGATAGCCGGTATCAGAGACGGCATTGTTCCAAAAGGGATATGTGAAAAATGTATTTCTCAGGCCGGAAGCGCCTTTGAGACACCGCTGCCCAAGGAACTGGTGTCCTATTTTGAATCGGGAGCACAGCTTCCGGAGCACTTAAAAGCTTCATTCTATGCAAATATATACAGATTTCGCACGAGCCGCGAGCATGCCGGAGAAGCATTTCGGGCCGGTGCTTCGGAATTCGTGAAAAACTGTCTGTTAAGCGGTGAAATAGATGATGATCTTGCGTTTTTATACAATACGCTGCTTGACGCGGACGAACTGGATGACGCCGTCATTTGCGCCCTTCCCGGTATAGTTTTCAAACACAAAGTAGTTGTGGAATGGGAAGGTGCCGTTAAAATAATAGTATCACATAAGGAATTATCTAAAGAAGAATCGTTTGAGATAAAAGACGGTGTCGCGTACTGTGACATCTTTACCAATGATGCCGTGATCCTTGCCGCGGATCAGGCAGGCAACCGTGTGGTATGGTCAGATGGTGATCCGGAGCGGATCATAACCGACCAGAAGCTCTTAAAAGTATGTCTGGAACGCTGCAGTGACGACGCCAGAGTCAATCTGTATTCTCTGGAGGCGGCAAGGTACAGAGCCGACGGCCAGATGGTCGTGGATCTGATCAAGAGGATAGTATATCTGCCTGATCTGGAGAAAAAGTTCGAACTGGACTGCAAACGTGAACTGATAGAATACTATTACGAGAATCTGGAAGGCGACAGGATGGAAAAGCTTCTGGTAAGTCTCGATCTTTCCAGGTTCAACAGAACGGATCGCGCCAGAATGCTCTCATTGATGATACAGCGTGAATTATACAGTTTGGCCATGCGCAATATGCAGATGTACGGTTTTATGGGCGTGGATATCAAACGCTTATCCGAACTGGCATCCAAGCTGATAGATGCGAAGGATGAAGTTATTCAGACTCCGCTGTTCACGGTCATATGTACGTATGTTTTATTCCACAGATATTCCGGACCCGGTATTGCCCAGCATGTGGCAGATAAATATGACGGACCTTCTGAATATATGTACAAGCTCTGGCGGCAGGCTCTCGATACTAACGTGGATACGGCTTATCTGGAAGAGAGGCTGTTGTATCAGATACTGTTTACACAAAATGATATGAGCTTTGCCAATGCCGTGTTTAAACATTATTACGGACATGGTACCAACAGAAGGCTGATAAGGGCATATTTATCGTACTACGCGTACAGATGCCTGACCTTCGACCAGATGACCGAAGGCGAGATGCTGGATATCATGCGGCACGAATCACTGTATGATGACAACGAGATATGTTCGCTGGCTCTGCTCAAGAGCTATTCGCATGCACAGACGCTGACCGAGCAGGATAAGATGTTCGTGGAAAGGAAGCTGGAGGAGTTTGCCTCGGCAGGAAAGATCCTCCCGTTTTTCAGGGATTTTGCCGGAGTATGTGAGCTGCCGCAGGGCATTTTCGACAAACATTATGTTGAGTATCATACAGATCCGAGCTTGCTGGTCAAGATACATTATTGTGTAAATGATGACGGAAACGGCAAGTATGAGGATGAACTCATGAAAGATGTCGGTTACGGGATATTTGTTAAGGAATTCATCCTGTTCTGCGGGGAAACGCTTCAGTATTACATAAGCGAAGAATCTAAAGATAACTACGCTATTACTGAAAGCGGAGAGATAAGCGTCGATCCCGACGAACTCGGAAGCGAAGAGACCGGCTACCACCAGCTGAACCTGATCATAACGGCACGGGAAATGGGCGATGCCAAGACTATGCTCGGGCTTCTGGAAGGATATATAAAGAATGACAATATAGCGGAACAGCTTTTTAAAGCGATCGTTTAGTAAGGAAAGGAGGCGCGGCGCATGGAAGATGAACGGAGTGTCCTGGTTGGGATAGACCTGGCCAATGATTACTCCCAGATCTGCTATTACAGTGCAGGCGGGAGCTATGTGTCGGTCAGCCTTTCAAAGGATCCGTTAAAATACCGGATACCGACTATGCTCTGCGCTGTAGCGGGATCGTCGGACTGGCTGTTTGGAGAGGAAGCGGCGCTTACTTCGCCTGGAGAGACCGTTGTCAGGATAGACAATATAGTGGAGCTTGCTTCAAATGACAGCAGCATGGAGATATTTGGAAGAAATTATCCTGCGGATATTCTGCTGGAAAGATATTTCAGGAGGATGCTCGCTAGTGTCAGGCAAAAGGCCGGAGCAGAAAGGATCAGGGGTGTGGTGCTGACCATGAAGGAATGCAATGATGCCCTGAGGAAGAATCTGTACGCCGCGTTTACGCTTCTCGGTCTGCCTGCCGACAGGATAAGGATCATAAGGCATACGGAAAGCTTTATGTATTATGTGGTCGAGCAGAACTGTGATATATGGATCAATGACGTCGGGCTGTTTGATTTTGATCTGGACGGATTTGTTTTTTACAAGCTGAGCTTCGGACGCAAGACCAGGCCTCTGACGGTATTGGTCGAACGTACCGACCTTTCCGATGAGATCAGCTTCGATATGCTTTCGTCCGGGGAGATGGACAGACTGATATATGCGTTTGAAAATGTCGCGGCGATGATGCTTCAGAAGCAGATGATATCTGCCCTGTATTTTACAGGCTGCGGGTTTGAAAGCGCATGGGCTGATGAAAGTCTGAAGAAGTTCTGCAGCGGGCGCAGGATATTCCGGGGTCAGAACCTGTATGTGAAAGGAGCGGGATACGCCGCGAAACTGGCATTTGACGGCGGCAGGGAAGAATACCGCTTTATAGATTCGGAAGAACTTTCCAGCGATATCATGTTGAGAGTCTACAAGGACGGAGGCTATGACGAGATAAAGCTGGCGGGCTGCGGGGAACCGTATGAAGGAGCATACTCAAAAGTAGAAGTGATCATGGATAAGACCAATGAGCTTGATTTCATTGTTCACAACGCGCTGAAAAAAGATTTCATATGCGCGATCATGACGCTTGATACCCTGTCTGTAAGACAGGACAGGACGACCCGGCTGGAGATAGAGCTTAAGTTTCCCAAAAGGGATGTTTGCGTGATCACAGTCAGGGATCTGGGTTTCGGTGAGATCCGGAGTTCAGGATATCAAATTTGGGAGCAGGTGTTGAAGATCTGATGGGCAGAGTGATCCTGTGTGCCTCCGGGCACGCGCAAAAGCCTTATGTGATGAAGACCTCGGGCGTGAGGGTATACACGATCGAGGAGCTTTGCTATTGCCTTAAAGAGGATCTGGATCTCATAGATGAAAATACGATAGACCGCGAAATGGCTCTGTTCATAAGAGATGAACTGGGGCTGACCGAGAGAGGGAAGCTTTTGGAGGAGCTGGTTCTTTCCAGGGATGATATAAAGAGCAGGCTGGTCGTGATCTTTTGCAGCGCGGATTACTACAATAAGGAAGAGATAACCGCCATATGCGACGAGCTGGACGAACTGGCGCATATGATCCCCGTACGCCGCAAAAAACGCCGTGCCGACAGTTATATGATACAAGGCAGGCTTAATGAGGCTGCTGCGATCTACAGGAATATCGCGGGCGATCCGGAGGCCGGAAAGCTTTCACAGGAGGAGTACGGGAACGTTCTTCACAATATCGGAGTATACTATATCAGATCGAGGATGTATACAGAGGCTTCACGAATGTTCAGAGAGGCGTATGAGCGCAACGATAACAAGTATTCCCTCAAGTGTTATCTGTATTCTCTGAAGCTCGGTCACAATGAGAGTCTGTATATAGCAGAGGCGATGCGGCTGCTGGATAACAGCGAACTGATAAAAACAGTTGAGGCCGAGATAGCAAATGCCGGCGAAAAAGCCGGAAGCAGTGCCGAACTGGAAGAGATGAAGGTGCTTGAAGCTCTGTATAAACAGGGACTGACTACTGAATTTGACAGGCTGTCGGGTGAGATGATAGGCGTCCTGAAAGCCAGATACAGAGCAAACGGAGAATAGATCGGGGTTTTGCCATGGGCTTATTTTCAAATCGAAAAAAGAAGCAGAATACGAACGACCAGGAAAACATCTATCAGTGGATGACCGTGGAAGAAGCTCTCGAGTACAATAATGCCGCTTCAGCGACAAGCGAAGAGTCGGTAAAAAAACTCGCTGACGAAATGGCCGACCAGATGCAGTTCCTTAAGGTCAGACAGGATCAGACAAAATATGAATATGATGAGGTGTGTTCGTACCTTGATGATATAAAGATCCTTGAAAATCTGGGAGAAGAGACACGCGGCGCAGTAACGGACGCCGCCAGGATGATTATAGGGCTGGATGAGGAAAAGACGAGGTATCAGACCGGGGAGAGGAAGATATTGGGAGAAACCTTAAAGACTCTGAAGCTTTATGAAAAGGATATCCCCCGTAAGATAAGGGAACTGGAAAATCAGGAGGATTATCTGGCGCTGGTCAGGGACGATATGCGCAATCTGGAGGGTGAGAAGGGTTCGATCACGTACAACAGGGATCAGGCCAATGATAAAAAGAAATTTCTTATTTCCCTGACATATGCGGTTACGGGACTGATACTGGTCATTTTTATAGTGCTTATAGTGCTGATGGACAGGACAGGAAAGGATTTTACCATACCGTTTTTCCTGACAGGGCTGGCAGGAGCGGCATACGGGGCATATTTCATCTATGAATTCGGAAGGTGCAGGACTCTGGCGCGACAGAGCGAGTATATGCTGAACAGGGCCAATGTTCTGCTCAACAAGATCAAGATAAAATATGTGAATACCACAAATGCGCTTGAGTACTCTTATGAAAAATACGGCGTGAATTCCGCAAAGGAACTGAAGCACAAGTGGAGCGGTTTTGTACATGACAGGGAGGAAGAACAGCGTTACCGGAAGAACAGCCAGCTTCTGGTGGGATATGAAGACAATCTGGAGAGGCTGTTAAAAGGTCTGGGCCTTAAAAAAGCCGATTCATGGGTAAATCAGCCGTCGGTTCTGGTGAGCCGGCGTGAACTGTCCGAATTTAAGGACGGGGTCACAAACCGGAAGAATAAGCTGCGCGCCCAACTGGATTTTAACTTAAGGCAGCAGGATAGCACCATGAACGATATTGAGGGACTGAAACGCAAGTATTCGGATTTTGGAAAAACAATTGACGCCATAATAAAAAAGAATGATATCGATTAAATAACCCTTGCTTTTTTTGCGTTGCAAGTTTATGATAAGCGATGTAGGTTTTTATAGCGAACTAATATAACGGAGGGCTTTTATGTATACTTTTGATGAGATCAAAGCAGCAGATCCCGAAATAGCAGCGGTCATTACCCGTGAGATAGGCCGTCAGAATGCTCACATCGAGCTGATAGCCTCGGAAAATTTTGTTTCACGGGCAGTTATGGCAGCCATGGGCAGCCCGCTGACCAACAAATACGCTGAAGGATATCCGGGACATCGTTATTACGGTGGGTGCGAGTTTGTGGATCAGGCTGAGAATATAGCCATAGAAAGAGCTAAGAAACTGTTTAACTGTACCTATGTCAATGTTCAGCCTCATTCGGGCAGCCAGGCCAATCAGGCTGTGGAAGTGGCACTGCTTCAGCCTGGGGATACATACATGGGCATGAGCCTTGCGGACGGCGGACATCTTTCGCACGGATCGCCGGCCAATATTTCAGGCATGTATTTCAACTGTGTTCCTTACGGTGTTAATGATGATGGATATATTGACTATGACGAGGTTCTCCGTATAGCAAAGGAATGCAAACCCAAGCTCATCATATGCGGCGCGAGCGCTTATCCGAGAAAGATAGATTTTAAGCGTTTCCGTGAGATCGCTGACGAAGTGGGCGCATATCTGATGGCTGATATAGCTCATATTGCCGGACTGGTCGCAGGCGGACAGCATGAAAGTCCCATTCCCTATGCTCATGTAACGACAGCTACCATACATAAGACCTTACGCGGACCCAGAGGAGGTATTATCATGTCCTCCGAAGAGTTTGCCAAGGAACATAAATTCAACAAGGCAGTGTTCCCGGGCATTCAGGGCGGACCCCTTATGCACGTGATCGCAGCAAAGGCTGTATGCTTGGGCGAGGCTCTGCAGCCTGAATTCAAAACCTATGCCGAAAATATAGTTAAAAATGCTAAAGCTTTGGCGGCAGCGCTTATGGAACAGGGCTTCAATCTTGTTTCCGGAGGCACAGACAACCACCTGATGCTCATGGATCTTCAGAATATGAAGATCACGGGCAAGCTTGCCGAGGAATTGCTTGGTAAGGTAAATATAACCGTCAACAAAAATGCTGTACCCAGAGATCCCGAGTCTACCTTCGTTACCAGCGGTATCAGGGTCGGAACAGCGGCTGTGACCACACGCGGTATGAAAGAGAGCGATATGAAGCTGATCGCGGAGGCTATTGGTATTGTTCTTAAGAACCCCGAGGGAGATCATTCACAGGCGCTTTCCATTGCAAAGATGCTTACCGATTCATATCCGCTCAATGAATAAATGAGTATTTTTTCATGACATAAATAAAACCGTCCGGTTAGTGCCGGGCGGCTTTACGTTATGCGGTTGTTTTCTGAAGGATCAGGGATTTTCCTGTCCCTGCTTATAGATCAGATACTTTACGTAATTGCGCGCTTCTTCAACGCTCTGCGAGTTGAGCTGCTGATAAAGGTTGAAAAAATCAACTATATCCTTGTCCAGAACCTCACCGACTATGGGAAGATAGGCATCCGAAATACCAAGCAGATAATCACACGAAACGTCAAAATATTTGGACAGCGCGATCAGCTTGTCAAAGGAAGGCTCGTTTCTTTTAGATTCATAATTGGATATGGCAGTAGGCTTTAAACCAAGAATATCAGCAAGTTCACTTTGTGTGAGTTTATTTTTTTGTCGCAGTTGTTTCAATCTTACATTAAAATTCATAAGTATACCCCCTTTCCACTACTCTCACGATATAGATATAATACATCACATTATGCGAATATGTCAAGCATAAAATCAATAAAAATGAAGTAAACTATTGCCAATCACAACCACGACAGCCGGAAACCTGCCAAAAGCCCGTTTTTGTGGGATAGTAACTACGTTATTTAATTCAGGCAGTTGCAGGCATGAACGATCTGTGGTAAAATAAAAATGTATATGGCTTTGTGCATGACAGTACCATTACCGGCTGTTAGAGGTTACCAGATGATTAATGAAGATATTTACAAAAAAGCTCTTGATGAAAGCAGCGAAACTGTTTTTATAACAGACGATACGGGTAAAATCCTGTATGCAAACCACAATGCCTTTTTGGAAACAGGGTATCCGGGGTTTGATGGCGTGGAGATAGATACTGTTTATCCCAGGATCGATTTTCACGAAAATGTTGATACAGAGGCTTTCGCATATCGCTCAAACGGCACGTGCTATCCGGTGAGGCTGACTTCAAAGAAGCTTGATCAGGATGGTCTTACCTGTGTGTTTGCGGTTGACGATACCGAAAGAAAAGGAGCGGTCGACGGACATAATATGGCTGTGGAGGAGTCGAAAGCGGCAACGAAGTTTAAAAACGAGTTTACGGCCAATATTACGCATGAGCTGCGTACCCCGATCAATGGGATCAAGGGCATGGCAGAGGGACTTGAGGCGACGGAACTTACGTTGGAACAGCAGGAGGCTGTAGGCATTATCATTCATTGCTGCGACAATATGTCCAAGATCGTTAATGATCTGCTGGATTATTCAAAGATCGAAGCAGGGAAGATGCATATCGAAAACAATGAATTTTCACTGGAAAAACTAATTAAGGATACGCTGGCGCTTCACGTGGGCAAGATCAATGAAAAGGGGATTAAGCTTCTGGTGAATATCAGCGGTCCGATACCGGACAGGATCATTTCAGACGAGTTAAGACTGGGGCAGGTTCTGAACAATCTCCTGTCCAATGCGGTGAAATTTACTTCTTCCGGACATATCGGGCTTGAACTTACCGCAAACAGGCTTCCTAACGGAGAGATCGAGCTGTTTTTCCTTATCATTGATACCGGGATCGGTATTTCGGATGATGAAAAGGATAAGCTGTTCAAGAGCTTTTCACAGGTTGACGGAACCATTACCCGGCGGTTTGGGGGAACCGGACTTGGGCTGGCCATCACCAAACAGCTGATAGGACTTATGGGCGGTACTATCAACGTTGATTCGCAAAAAGGTGAAGGAAGTACATTTTCATTTACAGTTAAAGTGCGGGACGCGAATGCAGGCGCCAGTATGAGTTTTCCGGAAGGGAGCTTTGATTATTCGAAGATGCTCAGGGGTAAGCCTGCGGATCATACTAAAGGAGCTGATTACGGAGCATTTGTTTCTTTGAGGAATAATCCGGATACAAAGACAGGGGATCCCGAACAGGATGACCGGACGGAATGGGGGAAAGAGCCGGCAGATGATACGGAGATACGCCAACAGATCCTGGAGGAACTGGAAAAACTGAAGATATGTCTGGGACTGGGGGCCTGGGAAAAGGCAGAGGGCTTTGCGCAAACGATCAAAAACCTGTCCGCGCAGGTGGGAGCGGATCTGAAGAAGACCGCATTTTCCATGCTGCTCAATGTAAGGAAGGAAAACTATACGGAGGCTATCAGGCTGGCGGCCTTGATGGATGAGCTTCTGACGGTTGAGGACTGACAGAAATTCATTAAGGGACGGACCGGGAGGAATGAGGGGTTATGGAATTTGGCAGGACTGAACGGGAAAACATTCTTATCATAGATGATGTACATTTGAATCTGGCATCGCTTGCTGATATCATCAGGGAAGCAGGCTTTATTTCACGCCCGGTTTCCAATGTGCGTCACGCGATGATGGCAGTGGAGGCTGAACTGCCGGATCTGATACTGCTTGATGTTACCATGCCGCATATGAGCGGATATGAGTATTGCAGAATACTGAAAAAAGATGTGAAGACCAGAGACATTCCTGTGATATTTGTTTCGGGTCTGACTTCGAGTGAAGACAGGATCAAGGGCTTTGAGTGCGGGGGAGCGGATTACATCACCAAACCTTTTGAAAAAGTTGAGGTGATTTTACGTGTCAATATGCACCTGAGAATGTACAGGATGCAGCAGGAGCTGACCAGTTCCAACAAAAAACTGCACTCACTTGTTTCGCGCCAGCTGATGAAAATAGAAGCCGAACGCTTCAACATGGTACGTGCTTTGGGAAAGCTCACCGCACAGAAGGATGACTGGACCGGCACACATCTTGAAAATGTTTCAAAAAACTGCCGTCTGATCGCAATGGGACTGTCTTTTACCCGTAAATATGAAAAACAGATAACAAGTGATTTTATCAATATGATCGAGGTTGCGTCACAGCTCCATGATATTGGCAAAATGACTGTACCGGACAAGATCCTGCAGAAGGACAGGCGGCTTGACGAAGACGAATACCGCGTCATGATGACACATACTACCGCCGGGGTAGAAATGCTTAAAGGTTTTTACAGCGAAGATGAAGATAACGGCTTTATCAGGATGGCCATGGATATAGCCCGCTATCATCATGAGAGGTGGGACGGAGGCGGATATCCGGAAGGCCTTTCCGGCAATGATATACCATTGGCTGCACGCATCATGGCAGCAGTGGATACTTATGACGCGCTGGTCAATGAAAGGGCATATAAGCCGGCATTTTCACATGAAGCCGCTTTATGGATCATAAAACAGGAGGCCGGAAAGAGCTTTGATCCCGATATAGTGGATATAATGGGCAGACTCGAGGGCCAGCTGCAGAGGAAGAGTAAATGAACGATATGTATATAGACTACGGTGGAGAACGCAGAAGAAAACGCCGCCGTAAAAACGCACTTATCGTTACCGTGATCGCCGCGGTGGTTATCGGACTGGCAGGCTTTTTTGGGACGAGGTATTATTTCAGGATCATGGAGGAACAAAGTACCGCTTCCGCGGATGATCAAAGGGACAGTTCTCCGGCTCAGGCCATGGAGGATGATGAGTCCAATCCGCAGACGGGCATTTACGGATTCTGGTATTCTCCCACCCAGACCGAGGAAGAGGCTGTTCCCGATACCGGATATGCCATGGATGATGATGTCTGGATGGCGGATTTTGACGACAGGAGAGAAAGGGTAGACGCAAAAGGCATATATGTTTCATCTGCTTATATCAATAAAAAATTGAATGATGCCATAGAGCTGGTTGACGAAACCGAGCTTAACGCCATGGTCATCGATATAAAGTCAGATGCGGGATATATCACCTACCAGATGGACTATGACGTGGCAAAGGAGATCGGTGCATGTTCGGCGACCATCGGCAATATCGAAAGTACCGTCAAAAAGCTTAAGGATCATGGGGTGTATCTTATCGCGCGTGTGGTTACCTTAAAGGATCCTATTCTTGCGGAGAAAAAACCGGAGCTGGCTCTCTATAACAATGACGGAACGCTGTTCAGGGACCGTTCGGGGCTGGCATGGGTCAATCCTTATGAAGACGCGGTTTGGGATTATCTGATAGAGGTGTGCAAACAGTGTGTCGCGGTAGGTTTTGATGAGGTCAACCTCGACTACATACGTTTTTCGACAGATAAGGGTATGGCCAATGTGAATTTCGGACCCAAAGCGGAGGAAATGACCAGGATAGAAGTTATCACTTCGGGAATAAAACGTATCTGTGAAGAGATCAAACCCCTCGGGGCTTTTGTTTCCTGCGATGTATACGGCGCGATCATGACTTCATCTGTTGATGCCAGGATAGTAGGGCAGAGTTACTTCCAGATGGCCCAGTACCTTGATTATATATGTCCCATGGTGTACCCTTCACATTACGCCGACGGGTATTATAACCTTGATTATCCGGACTGCCATCCGTATGAACTGGTATATCAGGCTTTGATGGCTTCCCAGAAGGTGCTGTATATGATCGATGATACCGGCAATAAGGCGGAGGTCAGGCCGTGGCTTCAGGACTTTACAGCCAGCTGGCTGCGTCATTATCTGAACTATGGTAAAAATGAAGTCAGAGGACAGATCCAGGCAGTATATGACGCGGGATATAATGAGTGGCTGTTGTGGAATGCGGGTATAAACTATACAAAAGATGCACTGCTACAAGAGTAGAATGAGGGTTTGTCTATGGATTACATTATCAAAGGCGGTACTGTCATTAATCCTGACGGCCGGTTTAAGGGTGATGTTCGTATAACGGATGGGATTATATCCGAAATATCACCTGAAATCGCTTCGATAACCGCGGAAAATGTTATCGAAGCAGACGGATTGTTCGTATTGCCCGGCGGAATCGACTCGCATACCCATCTGGAAATGAAGATGGGAGATACATACAGCGCGGATGATTATGAGTCGGGAACTGTAGCGGCAGCCTGTGGAGGAATAACGACTGTATTTGATTATACACTGCAGGAAAACGGCAGATCCATGCTCGATGAGATCCAGTCCAGATACCTGCTTGCAAGGGAAAAAGCATGTGTGGATTACGCGTTTCACGGAGGGATCAGTGAAGTAAACCCGGAACGTCTGAGCGAGCTGGAGGAAATGAGAAAGCAGGGCTTTACCAGTATAAAGGCATATATGACATACGCGTTCGGACTGGATGATTACAGCCTGTACAAATTGCTTAAAGCTGCCGCGGCTCATCAGATACTGATCACTGTTCATGCGGAAAGTGACGCTATGGTGAGAGTCAACCGCGAAGAACTGATCGAAAAGGGGAAAACGGACAGTGCATGGTATCACTATCTGTCCAGGCCGGAGGCTGCGGAAGAGGAAGCGGATATCAGAGCAGTCAAGCTTGCTTTGGCCGCAGGCGCGCCGGTCTATATAGTGCATCTGGGAAATGCGGCCGGCGAGACATATATTTCCTCCTGCAAGGAAAAGGAAATAAGGGTTTATGCCGAAACCTGTCCACAATATCTGGAGTTTACAAACGAGGTTTATAAACGCGGGGACGGTGTCAGGTTCATTTGCTCGCCCCCGATGAAAGGTGAACAAAGCAGAGATAAACTTTGGGATGGAGTGCGGTCAGGTGCCATAGATGTTATTTCGACCGACCATTGCCCCTCACAAAGCTACGAAAAAGAGTGGGGTATTTCCGATTTTACCAAGGCGCCCAATGGTCTTATGGGGATAGAAAACATGTATCCCTATATGTTGGATGCGGCGAACAGAGGTATGATCAGCTTTGAAAGGGCAGTTGAACTTTGTTCAAACAATCCATCGAAGCTGTTTGGGTGCAGTCAGAAGGGAAATGTTGCTGTCGGAAAAGATGCAGATCTGGTTCTGTATGATCCGCAAAAGCATTTTACGATAACAAAAAAGAATATGCATTCGAGAACGGACTACACGATCTATGAAGGAAAAGAGCTGACGGGGTATCCGGTTATGACAGTTTCCAGAGGCAGGATCGTGTACCGTGAAGGGGAGTTTACAGGTGAGGCCGGATACGGTCGGCTGATCCGCCGCGAAACATCCTGCTGTTATGGCATGAACTGAATTAATATTTTTTACGGTTGTTTTTTGAAAGATATTGATATATACTCTTCTTTATATTGACGGAGGATTACTTATGGATGATGAGATCAAAGAGATTGCGTTAAGGATTGCCGGGCTGCGTGACGCCTGCGGATACACGCAGGAGGAATTTGCGAAAGAGCTTGGGATCGACTCGGAACTTTATGCTTCATATGAGGCATCGGGACAGGATATTCCCATCAGTGTTATTTACCAGATATCCAAGTTCTGCAATGTGGATTTTGCCGAGATACTGACAGGAGAAGCGGCCAATCTTACTACATATCACGTTGTCAGAAAAGGTCAGGGCAAGGTGATCGACAGGATCAAGGGCTACTATTTCAAGGATCTTGCCTACAGATTTACCAAAAAGATCATGCAGCCGCTGCTGGTGACTATCGATCCTTCGGACAAGCCCGTGGCATTGGTCACTCATAAGGGAGAGGAGTTTAACCTGTGCATGTCGGGGAAAGTTATCGTTGTCATCGGCGACAAGGAAATAGAACTTGATGAGGGGGACAGCGTTTATTTTGACCCGAATATACCTCACGGTCAAAGATGTGGAAGCGATGTACCCGCAACATTTCTGACTATGATCGCGGAAATTTGACCATGATATTATTGATATGAACAATGTTCAGTTTGTATAAAACGATGTTCAAGTAGACTGATTGTGTAAGAATTATCTTATTTATCCATTTTGGTATGTGAAAGAAGGCAGTAAAATGTTAGAAAAGTATCTTCCCCGTATAGAATTTGATTCGTACGAGGACTTTAAAAAGAATTATACCGTTAATGTACCTGATGATTTTAACTTCGGATGGGATATTGTGGACGGATGGGCGAAGGAAAAACCCTCCAACCGTGCGCTTGTCTGGTGCGATGATGATGGTGAGGAGCGGACCTTTACTTTTGAAGATATAAGCAGGCTTTCAAATAAAGCAGCCAATTATTTCAAAAAGCTGGGGCTTAAAAAAGGCAGTGTGGTTATGATGATACTGCGCCGCAGGTATGAATACTGGATATGCGCCACGGCTTTGATCAAGCTCGGGGTCATCATCATCCCCGGAACTTTGCAGCTGACCACCCATGATCTGGTTTACAGAGCCAATGCCGCCGGCATAGAGATGTTTATTGCTCTCGATGATGATTTTGTGGTGGCTCAGATAGAGGGCGCGCTTCCCGAGAGTCCTACTGTAAAAAACATTATGCTGGCCAACGGACACAGAGAAGGGTGGCTGAACCTTCATGACGGTATGGACCAGGAGAGCGATGTTTTAGAACGTCCTTCAGGTGATCAGGCTACGCATAATTCCGATATTATGCAGCTTTATTTTACATCAGGCACCACAGGTATGCCCAAAATGGTCAGCCACAACTATATACATCCTCTCGGACATATAGTTACGGCCAAATACTGGCAGTGCGTACAGGAAAACAAGCTGCATATGAGTGTTTCCGATTCGGGATGGGCCAAGTTCGGATGGGGAAAGATTTACGGACAGTGGATCGCAGGCGCGACCGTATTCTGTTATGACATGAAGAAATTCATTCCGGTCAATCTCCTGCAGAAGATACAGGATTATAAACTGACCACGTTCTGCGCGCCTCCCACCATGTATCGTTTTATGCTTCAGGAGGATGTGGGCGCGTATGACCTGTCTTCGGTTGAACGCTGGTGTACTGCCGGTGAGCCCTTAAATCCCGAAGTTGTAAACAGATGGAGGGATTTTACCGGTCATACTATTGCCGAAGGCTTCGGACAGTCTGAAGGAACAGTACTGGCAGCCAATTTCCCCTGGTTCGAGCCCAAGGCCGGTTCTATGGGGAAGCCTTCACCGATATATGATCTCAAGCTCATCAATTCCGAAGGGAAAGAGGCGGAAGACGGTGAGGAAGGTGAGATCACCATATGCGGTCTGTATAAAAACTATCCTGTCGGCCTGTTTGTCGGCTACTATAAGAGTCCGGAGCTTACGAAGGAGGCTATCGGAAGCGGTGCGTATAATCTTAAGGATGTGGCGTGGAGAGATTCGGACGGACATCTTTGGTTCGTCGGCAGACATGATGACGTGATCAAATGCTCCGGATACCGTATCGGACCTTTTGAAGTAGAGAGCGCGCTCATAACACATCCGGCTGTTATTGAATGTGCCATTACCGCTGCGCCCGATCCGGTGAGAGGTCAGGTGGTAAAGGCTACCGTGGTTCTGGCTAAGGGATACGAGCCGTCGGATGAGCTTACCAAGGAATTGCAGAATCATGTAAAGAAGAACACCGCTCCTTACAAATATCCGAGAATAGTTGAGTATGTGAGTGAACTTCCCAAAACACTCGGAGGCAAGATAAAACGTGCCCAGATACGCAATAAGGATGCCGGGGCACAGACGAAGGCTTAACAGGCATTTATTATGGAGGATAAGAAGATGAGGACAGGCAGGAAAACATTCGCGGTGACCATACTCCTGCTTGTCTTTTCTTTTTTGTTATGCGGCTGTGAAGAAGCCGCAAGCTACTATAGTGAAGCCGCGTTACGGTATGGCAGGGCAGAGTATGAAGATGCGGAATCCTTCTTTATTTCTGCTCTTGAAAGCGGCGATGATGCGGCTGAAGTTCATATCGGACACGCTTACAACCTTCTCAGGCTGCAAAGATATCCCGAGGCGGTGGATGAGTTTCTCCATGTTCTGACAGATATTACAGACAAAGAAACCACACTTGCGCTGAGAAAGGCTATGCTGGAGGCATATCTAAAAGATAACAATCTTGCGGGCGCGGCAAGAGTATGTGATGAGATCGCCGAGCTGCTCGGCGCCGGAACGGAATCGGGCGCCTTTTTTATCGAGGCGGCTCAGATACGTTCGGATATCTATTCACAGAGAAACGATACGGAGCAATACAGAAAGGCACTGGTCAATCTTATCGAACTGAAAGACTATGCCGGCGAAGAGTACTTAAAGCTTTACCGGCTTGATGAGAATAACTCCGATTATACCGCGAGGCTTAAAATGGCCGATGATATGATCATTTATTCAAAAGGTCATTCAGCATATATCAAAGATTATGTTCCGCTCATCACTGTCATGTTCGACGCGGCGCAGATAAGCTCTTATGCAGAGTACGAACACGATCCGTCATATTATTTTTCACAGGCTGAAGAGTTTATGGAGCAGGCTTCGATAAACGGATGCCCGGAGGAAGACTTGCTGAAATTCAAAATAGTGATGGCCGAGCGGCAGGGGAAAATGGAACTTGCCTACAAGCTTTTGGGTGTATATCTTAACCATTGTCCCGAAGACGGATTTGCCATTAAGGAGATGCGGTACCTGAAAAACCGTGTCGGGGTCGAATGAAAAATACACTTAACTCAAGAGTCTAATCTTGTAGAATATTCTTTTTGAAACGACTACAAAAATAGTGCAACCCCAATATGTGGTGGTTGCATTTTTGTTTTTTGGAATATTTAGTATCAGCCGTTGACAATGTTTTTTTCTTTTGCTAAAATTTTTATACAAGATCAATCAGGGGGGAGAAACCCGAAAGCGAGGAGAGGTATGACAAACTTTACTGTTACAAAAAGGGATGGCGAGATCGCCGAGTTCGATCTCGCTAAAATTTCGGGCGCGATCAAAAAAGCGTTCAATGCCACGGATAATTTATACAATGATGATATTATAGACCTGCTGGCTTTACGTGTTACGTCCGCGTTCCAGAGCAAGATCGCCAATGGTACCGTCAGCGTGGAAGATATCCAGGACTGTGTGGAGGAGGTTCTTAACCAGTCGGGATATGTTGAGGTCGCGAAGGCATACATTCTTTATAGGAAGAACCGTGAAAAGATCCGCAACATGAAATCTACGATCCTTGACTATAAAGAGATAGTAAACAGTTATGTTAAGGAAGAAGACTGGCGTGTCAAGGAAAATTCCACCGTTACCTATTCGGTGGGCGGCCTGATACTTCACAATTCAGGTTCCGTTACAGCCAATTACTGGCTGAGCGAGATCTATGACAATGAGATCGCCAGCGCGCATCGTAATGCCGATATCCATATTCATGATCTGAGTATGCTGACCGGTTACTGCGCAGGATGGTCTCTCAAACAGCTCATTAAGGAAGGACTCGGGGGTATCCCGGGCAAGATCACATCATCTCCCGCAAAGCATCTGTCGACGCTCTGCAACCAGATGGTAAACTTCCTTGGGATCATGCAGAATGAGTGGGCCGGAGCTCAGGCATTCTCATCATTTGACACATATCTCGCTCCTTTTGTTAAAATAGATAATCTTGACTATCACGAAGTCAAGCAGTGCATACAGTGCTTTGTTTACGGAGTGAATACTCCTTCAAGATGGGGAACTCAGGCTCCTTTCTCGAATATAACCCTGGACTGGACCGTTCCCAATGACCTGGCAGAGCTTCCGTGCATCATAGGCGGTGAAGAAGTTGACTTCTGCTATAAGGACTGCAAGAAAGAAATGGATATGGTCAATAAGGCATTCCTTGAGATCATGATCGAGGGTGATGCAAACGGCCGCGGTTTCCAGTATCCGATCCCCACGTATTCCATTACAAGGGATTTTGACTGGTCGGATACCGAGAACAACCGTCTCCTGTTCGAAATGACCGCGAAATATGGAACACCGTACTTCAGCAATTATATCAACTCGGATATGGAACCTTCGGATGTGCGTTCCATGTGCTGCAGGCTCAGGCTTGATCTTCGCGAACTGCGTAAGAAGTCGGGCGGCTTTTTCGGAAGCGGCGAGTCAACCGGCTCAGTAGGAGTTGTTACGATCAATATGCCCAGGATAGCATATCAGAGCGCCAACGAGGATGAATTCTTCAAACGTCTTGATCGTATGATGGATCTTTCTGCAAGATCGCTTAAGGTAAAGCGCGAGATCATTTCGAAGCTTCTTGACGAGGGACTTTATCCCTATACCAGGAGATATCTCGGAACATTTAACAATCATTTTTCGACTATCGGTCTTGTCGGAATGAATGAGGTTGGCCTCAACGCCAACTGGCTGGGCAAGGATCTGACCGATCCCAAGACTCAGGCGTTTACCAAGAAGGTTCTTAATCATATGCGCAATAAGCTCTCCGATTATCAGGAGGAGTACGGTGACCTGTACAATCTTGAGGCTACGCCCGCAGAGAGTACTTCGTACCGTCTGGCCAAACATGACCGCAAGCGCTGGCCTGATATCAAGACTGCGGGAACCAAGGGTGATACCCCGTATTACACCAACAGTTCTCATCTGCCCGTAGAGTTTACTGAGGACATTTTCACGGCTCTCGACATTCAGGATGAACTGCAGACTCTTTATACTTCCGGTACGGTATTCCATGCTTTCCTTGGTGAAAAGCTTCCGGACTGGGAGGCCGCCGCCAAACTGGTTCGTACTATAGCTGAAAATTATAAGCTTCCTTACTATACCATGTCTCCTACATATTCGATATGCAAAAATCATGGTTATCTGACCGGTGAGCAGTTTGTATGTCCGATATGCGGTGAAGAGGCAGAAGTATACTCCAGGATCACCGGTTATTACCGTCCGGTTAAAAACTGGAATGCAGGCAAGTCGCAGGAGTATAAGAATCGTACCGAGTACAAGCCTGAGAAATTTATGAACCGCTTCTCTATCGGAGCAGGCTGCTGTAATACAGGCGCGACCGATGAGATCACACGCGGTCTGGATCGTAACACCGAGCCGCTAGTTATCGATGATACCGTAGAAATGCACGACACATCCGCAGACGGTCTGTACCTCTTTACCACCAAGACCTGTCCTAACTGCAGGCTTGCGAAACAGTACCTGGACGGAAAGGAATATACGATCATAGACGCGGAGGAAGAACCTGAAATCGCTAAGGAATGGGGGATCATGTCTGCTCCCACTTTGGTAGTCCAGTCAGGAGGAACAAGAACAAAGTATGCCAATGCTTCCAACATTAAAAAGTACGCGGAGCTGGTAACTGTTTGAAAAATCCCATGAGCCGTCATTATGAGACGGAAAAACATCGAAATTATTAAAGCCGAATTGGAGCGGGGCGGAGAATTCCGCCCCGCTTTCAGACAATTAAGGGAGCGTTTTTTGGAGGATAATAAATATGAGCTATGCTGATGAAGTATTTATAAATATGTGCAGGGATATCCTGGAAAACGGCACCAGCACCGAGGATGAGAAAGTCCGCCCGCACTGGGAGGACGGCACGCCGGCGTATACCATCAAGAAATTCGGTGTAGTCAACCGGTATGATCTGTCGAAGGAGTTTCCGGCGATCACTCTGCGTAAGGTTGCTATAAAGACATTTACCGAAGAGATACTCTGGATATGGCAGAAGAAATCCAATCGTGTGGCTGATCTTTCCAGCCATATATGGGATCAGTGGGTAGATGAAAACGGAACTATCGGTAAAGCATACGGCTATCAGCTTGGTGTCAAGCACAAATATAAAGAAGGAATGTTTGATCAGGTGGACAGGGTCATTTATGATCTTAAGAACAATCCTTTCTCCAGGCGTATCATAACAAATATTTATGTACATCAGGATCTTTCGGAAATGATGCTTTATCCCTGCGCCTACAGCATGACCTTTAATGTGACCAAGCCCAAAGAAGGCGGGAAACTGGTACTGAACGCGATACTGAACCAGCGTTCACAGGATGTTCTGGCTGCCAATGCGGCCAATGTATGCCAGTATGCAGTTCTGATACATATGCTGGCCAGAGAATGCGATATGCAGGTAGGCGAGTTTTTACATGTGATAGCGGACGCTCATATATATGACCGTCATGTGGACATGATAAAGGAACTGATCACGCGTCCGACATATCAGGCTCCCAAATTCTGGCTTAACCCGGAAAAGAAGAGTTTTTATGATTTTACAAAAGATGATGTGAGGCTGGATGACTATGAGTATGGTCCGCAGGTGACGGGGATACCGGTTGCCATTTAAGGAAACACCGGTTAAATGTTTCATTAGATACTGTCGATCTTTCCATGTTTGGAGACCTTTTTGGAAAGGATATATGTAACGACCAGCAGAGCAATACCCAACA
The DNA here is from genome assembly GCA_024698555.1 of Lachnospiraceae bacterium. Taxonomy (GTDB): domain Bacteria; phylum Bacillota; class Clostridia; order Lachnospirales; family Lachnospiraceae; genus RUG11977. The sequence continues at coordinate 5,140 of JAILRI010000102.1, read as the reverse complement.
GGATCATCCATGGATTTTTCATCGCGGATACAAAGCTTTGGCCGATCAGTGCCAGTAAGCCTATCATAATAAGCTTGGCGGTAAAAAGGGTTGGAAGATATACTTTTATGGGAAACTCTGAAATACCGAAAGCGAAATTTAAAAAGGCCGAAGGCGTGAAAGGCATAAGAGCCAGCATGAACAGCATGACGGTATTGGTTTCTTCCACCCACAGCCTTGCTTTAAGTATTCGGGGATGCTTTTCGCAGAAACGTTTGAAAAGACGCATAAATGCCAGTCTGTAGAAAAGAAAGGCACAGGTACAGCCTATACAGGTTCCGACCCAGCTGTAGATAAAGCCTTTTACCGGTCCGTGTGAGGCTACATTCATGGTTACGATGGCAAAGAGTGGCAGGGGAGGGATCAGGGATTCCACAGCGGCAAGCAGGATCGGCATGAGCGGACCCATAGCCTGAAAACGCTCAAAAAGAGTGATCCAGAAATCCAATGAAAAAAGATCACTTACAGATTGAATATTCATTTTGATCACTTCCCTCCAGATGATATGGCAAAACCATATCTAAAGTAGTACACTATTATCAATTAGTCAAGTACCATGTATATTTACATATTAACGAAACAGGTTTACGACACTGTCATCAAACTAAACAGACCCTGCGCCGGATAGAGGCGCAATAACAGCCTGAGTATGTATGGAGGTATCGATATATGAGAAAGGAAGAACTGTTTAACGATAATTGGGAATTTATAAAGCTGCCGTACCGAACCGAATATGACGCGGCGATAAATGCAGAAGGATGGGAAAAGGTTGCCCTTCCCCATGACTGGCTGATCTTTAATACGAAAGATCTGTATGGCGATGCTTCGGGCTGGTACAGGAAACATTTCAACATAGACAGGGAAAAAGAAAAAATATACCTGATAAATTTTGACGGGGTGTATATGGACAGCTCCATATATATCAATGGAACATATGTCGGCAGCAATCATTACGGGTATTCAAGCTTTGAGTTTGATATCACTTCGTTTCTGGTGAACGGTGACAATGAAATAGCGGTCGGGGTACAGCATAAATCACCCAATACGCGCTGGTATTCCGGAGCGGGTATTTTCAGGGATGTGACCTTTAAGACTGTCAGCAGGGCACATATCGCTACAAACGGCGTATATATCCATGCCGATCATACCGCTGACGGATGGAGGGTCAAAGCTGATATCGAAACGGTAAATATTCCGGAAAACGCGAAAGTACAGATAGATCATGAAATAAAACTGATTCCGGCCGGAGAGGAAAACTCATATTGTATATGCAGACCCTGTGCCGAAGCCATCGGTTTTGTTCCCGAGGGGATCCCTGATGGTGACCGGATGGCTCTGAACGCTCCGGTAAATATGAAAGGATTAAGTACTGATCCTGCTGCAGAGGCGGGAGTTTATACAAGCGTATTTACCGTTGAAAATCCGGTCATTTGGGATATAACTTCTCCTAACCTTTATGAGCTTAAAACCGTGCTTACTGTTGATGGCAATAAAGCAGATGAAGTAACTGACCGCTTTGGTCTGCGTGAAATTGAATTTACTGTGAATGATGGCTTTAAGCTGAACGGACGCAGGGTCAAGATCAACGGTGTATGTGAGCATCATGATCTGGGAGCTCTGGGGGCCGCGTTTTATAAGGACGCATTCCGGCGTAAGATATATAAACTGAAAAGCATGGGAGTAAACGCCATAAGAACTTCTCACAATATGCCTGCGAAGGGGCTTGTGGAACTTGCTGATGAGATGGGCATGCTTTTGGATTCGGAGGCGTTTGATATGTGGAGGCGCCCGAAAACTGAATATGATTATGCCCGTTTCTTTGAGGAAGATCACGCAAAGGATATCGCTTCATGGGTAAGAAGAGACCGTAACAGTCCTTCGGTCATTATGTGGAGCATTGGCAATGAGATATATGACTGTCATGCCGATGAGTCAGCGGTGGAACTTACGCGCGAACTGATGGAGTGCGTAAAAAAATATGATTATATGGGGAACGCGCATCCGACCTTCGGCTGTAATTATATGCCATGGGAAGGCGGGCAAAAATGCGCGGATGTACTGAAACTGGCCGGGTATAATTACGGCGAGAGACTGTATGATGAACATCATAAGAAATATCCCGACTGGATGATATACGGCAGCGAGACCTGTTCTACAGTACAGTCCCGCGGTATATATCATTTTCCCATGAAGGTATCCGTAATGTCCGATGACGATGAGCAATGCTCCGCTCTTGGTAACAGTACCACAAGCTGGGGCGCTCCGAATGTAGAATATGTTATCAAAGCCGATCGTGACAGAAAATTTTCTGCCGGTCAGTTTCTGTGGTCGGGATTTGATTATATCGGGGAACCTACACCTTATCATACCAAGAATTCATATTTTGGACAGATAGATACAGCCGGGTTCTTCAAAGATACTTATTATATCTTCAAAGCGGAGTGGACAGATGTAAAAAAAGCACCATTTGTTCATCTTTTTCCCTACTGGGATTTCAATGAAGGGCAGATCATAGATGTCCGCATAGCGTCAAATGCTCCATGCGTGGAACTGATAGTGAATGGAGCATCGGCCGGAAAGAAGGAGATAGACCACGAAAAAGGAGAGATCCTTTGCCCTGTTTGGCAGATACCTTATCATGAAGGCTATATAGAGGCTGTGGCCTATGATGAGAACGGAAAGGAACTGACCAGGGACAGGAGAACTTCGTTCGATGAGGCCGAGACCATAAAGTATGAACGGACAGTGATAAATGACCTGATCTTTTATGAATTATCTGCCGTTGATAAAAACGGCAATGTGGTTGAAAATGCCAACCGCAGGATCAACATAACGGTAGAGAATGGTATCCTGCTCGGAATGGATAACGGTGACAGCACCGATTTTGATGAATACAAAACTAATTCCCGCAGAATGTTTGCCGGAAAGCTTCTGGCGATAGTCAAAGTCGAAAAAGGGAAGAGTGTCGACGATGTAATAATTAAATCACAATTTGATAATAATGATATTCCTATAAGAAAGATTGAAATTATCAGAAATGAAAATGACAATAAGTTGAATCGTGAATTAAAAAATATCAGAGCTGGATATTTGATAAAGCCTGAAAATGCGACATTTAACGATGTAACGGCTTGTGCTGTAAACGATCTTGGAGTAGAGATCAAACTGGCGGATGTTACTATGCCTGATGAATCCGGAGCAAAAACGGTTGACGGCAAAAAGGTTTCGGGGTATCTCGATGTAGCTGCTAAAGGAGACGGCTGCTTCAGATTAAGGTGTATGACACATAACGGTACCGAAAAAATGCAGTGCATATCCTCCATCGAATTTGAATCGGAGGGTATAGGAACTGCATATATGGATCCCTATGATTTCATAACAGGTTCTTTGTACACTGACTCGAAAGGGGATGTGGGCAACGGAAATGAGAAGGGTGCTGCTACGCCGAGAGGCGTGTCGAGCTATATAGGGTATAACAATCTGGATTTCGGTGAATTTGGTTCCGATGAGATAACATTGCCTATCTTCACTTTGGATGACAATGAGTACAGGATCGGAATATGGAAGGGCCGTCCTTATGAGGAAGGCAGCAGGCTGCTCCTTGACGCGGTATACTGTAAGCCTTCCATATGGAATGTTTATCAGCCCGAAACTTATAAACTGCCTGAGAGGGTAAAAGGAATCACCGATATATATTTTACCGCCAGCGATAAATTCCATATCAAGGGCTTCAGCTTTACAAAACCCGACAAAGCGTTCGCGACGGTTTACGCAACTGAGAATTCAAGAATATATGGTGATACATTTACCGTAACGGATGAGGCCGTAACCGGAATAGGAAATAATGTGACCATTGAATTTGACGATATGGTATTTGACGGACGAAGAGCAAAAAAACTGATCATATGCGGCAGAGCCGTGCATTCGGATAATTCGGTACACCTGAAAATAAGCGATGCCGCGGGAAACGCGGATACATCGCTCATGGAGTTCAAACGCAGCGAAATTTATACTGAACAGGAGTTTGAGGTTCCGGACACGGGCAAAGCAGTTAAAGTGGCGTTTGTTTTCCTTCCCGGAAGCAATTTCGATATGAAATACTTCCGGTTTGAGTGATCACGCGGGGGTTCTGCTGCCGTCTTCATAATCGGACGTTTCTCTGATGTACTGGCGGTTGAGCCCCTTGTATTCCGAAGGAGTACAGCCTTTGACACTCTTGAAAACACGGTTGAATGTCGAAAGAGAGTTGAAACCGGACTGCATGGCTACTTCGGTAATGGAGATATCAGGCGTAATGAGCATGGCTTCGGCGTGTTCTATACGCTTGTGAGTCAGATACTCATAGTATGACGAATTGGTAAACTGCTTGAACAGCCGGGCAAAATGAAATTTAGAAAAACCTGCGAGGGCGGCAAGCTCCTCGACGGTGATATCCTCGGTGCAGTGTTCGTTGATGTATCCGCAGACGTTCATGAATTTTTCTACATATTCGTGCTGCTTGTTTGTGGTAAAATTGCCGAAACGAGCCCCGAGGTTTCCGGCTTCGCGGCCTATGGTAACGAAAAAGCTGATGAGCAGGGAATATATACGCGCTTCGCGGAAGGGGGTGCCGCTGAAATATTCGGACTCTATTTCAAGGAGCAGTTCCTTTAGCGTTGCGGAAAGCTCGTCGGCCAGATCGTCACCGTTCCTGCTTTTTATGAGACAGTACGGATGGAGCGTATGAAGCAGCTGATCCATGCTTTTTAAGTTGCACAGCAGGGAGTAGTCCACCATCGTGATCAGCCTGGAGCCGGTATCGGGAGCTTTGAGGATATGAAGCTCTCCGGGCGGGATGATAATGATATCACCGGGTTCTACTATCAGTGTGCTGCTTCCGATAGTCACTTCATATGTGTTTTCAAAGGGCATGATGATCTCCATGGCGGTATGCCAGTGAATCGGATAATCATCAGCCTCCCTGTTGTGGTGTATTCTGACTCCGTTCATACCGTTGTAGGCAACGGTTTCAACGATACCATTAAGTATTTCTATCATAATGGGTCCCCTGTTTTATCGATGTTCTGAACTGAAAAACATTCTTGCTCAAATATTGCACTTT